>CAINDH010000240.1 GCA_903847285.1 uncultured Verrucomicrobia subdivision 3 bacterium
CTTCGGGCGCCGTCGGCTGTTTCTCATCGGATCGGCCGGCTTCACGCTGTTCTCGGCTTACACCGAATTCGCGCAATACTTCGTCGTCTGGAACGCCAACGTGCCGGAAGAAACCTTCTGGTATCTCATCCGTGAGCACGGCAACTGGTGGACGTTGAGCATGATTTTGATTTTTGGAAAATGTTTCATCCCGTTCTTCGTGCTGCTGCCGGAGAAAATTAAAATGAATTTCAAAGTCATCGTCCCACTTTGTCTGTGGATCTGGCTGATGCACGCGCTTGATTTGGCGTTCAATATTTTGCCTGCGCTGCACAACGACGGCTATCCGCTCCAATGGATTTGGCTGCCGCTCGGCTGTCTGATGTTCATGGGCGGATTTCTGGCCAAAATCTTTTTGTGCAAATTTAATTCGCATCCGCCGTATCCGCAGCGCGACCCGCGCCTGCTCGAAGCGATGGGCGTGAGCCAAAATGTTGTCCGCGACCTCACCGAAGCCAACGCCGGAGGTGCTAAATGAATTACCAAACCATTACCCGCGCTTCCGCTGCTGGCGTCGGAATCATTCTCGCCGCCGTGCTGTTTGCCTTTGTGACCATCGGCGTGAAACTGCTCGCGCCCGCGCCGGCCATTGATGCCGACCGTGCCGCCGAACGCGCCAAGGCGCTTGCTGAAATTCGCGCTACGGAAGAAATTTCCTTGAACCATTCGGTGGTGATTGATGCCAAGCGCGGCATCATTCGTCTGCCGATTGAAACTGCCATGGCATTGGCTGCGCAGAAGTGGGCGAACCCGTCCGCCGCGCGCGCTGACCTTAACAGCCGCGCCGAAAAAGCCACCGCGCCCGTCAAAACCGAATCTTTTGAATGAACCCGACCGAGAATAAATCCTGCTGCACGAATGCGATTGACGCCTCGCTGCGCGTGCCGTTGCTCGCGCTGTTCGGTGGCGCAGCGGTGTGGCTCGTCGTCGGCCTAGTGCTCGGCCTCATCGCCGGAATAAAATTTCATGCGCCGGAATTTCTCGCCGGTTGTCCGCTGTTGACCTACGGACACGTTGCTCCGGCGGCGAATGACGCCGTGCTTTACGGCTTCTGCATTCCCGCCGCGCTCGGCGTCATACTTTGGATTTTTGCGCGCTTGAGTCAGAATCCGCTCGCCTTGCCGCTCGTGCCGGTTGTGGCCGCGCACCTCTGGCATCTCGGCGTCTTCATCGGGACGGCGGGAATTTTGCTCGGCGGCAGCACCGGCCATACTTGGCTGGAATACCCGCGCGCAGCGGCAGTAATTTTGTTCACAGCATTTTTGCTCATCGCGGTTTCGGCGGCGGCCACGTTCGGTTGGCGGCGGGAACAAACGCTTTATCCGTCGCATTGGTTTCTCTTCGCCGCGCTGTTGTGGTTCCCGTGGATTTATTCGACGGCCAATTTATTTCTCAATTCCAACCAAGCTCCGCGCGGCGTTGTGCAACCGATCATCGCTTGGTGGTTTGCGAACAATCTGGTTTTCATCTGGCTCGCGCTTGTCGGCGTCGGCATCGCATTTTATTTTCTGCCGAAAATTGCCGGACGTCCGCTCGCCAGTTACGGCCAAGCGCTGTTTGGATTTCTCGCGCTAATCTTTTTTGGAACTTGGTGTGGCATTCCGCAAGGCGCACCAGTTCCCGCGTGGTTGCCGACGGTGAGCAGCGTGGCGGCGGGGTTGACGCTGCTTCCGTTACTCGCCATTTTAATTGTTACCGTCAAAACCACTTGCTGTGCCAACGTCTCTTGCAAAGGTGGCTCGTTCTGTTTCATCAAATTCGGCATGATGAGTTTCCTCGTTTCGGGAATTCTTTACGTCGCCGCTGCGTGTCCGCAATACAGCCGCATTTTAGAATTCACCTGGTTCGGCGCGGCGCAGACGCAACTGCAACTGCTCGGTTTCGCCGCGATGATTTTGTTTGGCGCGATTTATTATTTGCTGCCGCTGGTGATGGACAAGCCGCTGCCGCTGCCGAAATTTGCCAAGCTGCATTTCTGGCTCGCCATTGCGGGTGTGTTGTTGTTCATCGTGCCGC
>CAINDH010000241.1 GCA_903847285.1 uncultured Verrucomicrobia subdivision 3 bacterium
ACAGCTCCAGAGTTCACCACCTGCAAAGTCGGGTGCTGCGCGCGGATTTTTTCCACCAAAGCATTTTCATCCGTGGCGATAAAAATCAATTTGATGTTTGGATGCGTGGCGATGAAATCTCGGGTCAGCCCGAGAAAATCCGCCTCAGAAACGTAGTTTGTCTCGATCGCCGCTTGGTTTTTATCCGTTCCCCGGTAATGCAAACCTAACGCCCCTTCCAAAGCTGGAAATGCATCAGCACGCTGGATGATTCGTGCTGGCAGCCGGAAGAATTTCCGCCACAGCGCACTGATATAATCCCAGTCATTTCCGAGTGCATAACGGTGATCTAGTCTTAATTCCAGCAGGTTTATCTCGCGAGCCGTTCCGGCTGCCGGCTCATAGTTCAACTCTAACAATCCTGGTATCACCACAAAATCATCCGGACGGCCATACAGCTTTGATCGAATTCCCCACTCCGGTCGGATTCCGTGATTATCAAGATAAGGAAGGATTTCAAACACCCACAGAAAAACCTGGCCGAAAAGCCCCTCCTCAAGCTGGCTGGCACGGGTGGAAATTTTAATTTTTTGACTCATGTAATAATCCCGGTAGGCCGAAGCAGGAAAAATTTACTCCCTTTACTTACATCTCAAAAACCCCCGCCCACTTTTGCTTCCAGACGAGGTGCATTGAATCAAAGGTTCACTACCCGTGCAATAAAAGTCAGCGACGGAAATCCCGATGCGGGTTCAACGGCGGCGGGCGTTTGAGCGGTGGAATCGGCGACTTTTTCAACGGCGGCGGCGCGGCGGCAGGACTTAATTTCACTTCCAACGGTTTACTGGGCGTCCCCGCATCGCCGATTTTCACTTCGGGGAATTTCATCTCGCCCATCTCAAAATCCCTGGACGTCCCGACGCTACCAAGCGCGGCGAAATTAATCTTGGGCACTTGCGGCTGCACCACGGCGTGCAACGTCTCGTAGCCGTTCACCACCCAATCCAACTTTCCCGTGGCGAGGTCAAGCAACAAGCCGTGCACCGGAATCTTCGGGCCGATGAGCGGACTGCTGCGCACGAGATCACAAGCCTTGATGACGTTCTGCCGTTCGCTGCCGAAGGTGCCGAAAAACTCATTGAGATTTTCCGGCAATCGCGCGCGATCCACGCCGAGCGCCTTCAATTTTTCCAACAAGACCATCATCGTCGTCTTGGCAACCTGACAATCTGAATGACCGATGATGGCGATTTCCCGACCGCCCTTGACCGCGCACGCCAGCGCGAGCGAACGCATCGTGCTGCTCATGGTGCTGGTGATGATGTTGCCCGCGTTGCGCAGCCAGATGAACTGCTCAGCGGGCAACGCCAGCGCGTTCGGAAAAAATGCGTTCAACCGCGGGTCAATGCACGTCAACGCCACGACCGGCAGGGCTTCCGCGAATTCATCTGGACGCAAACCAGCTTCTGCGTCACCAGCTACGGCGCGGTGATTCGCTTCAATGATGGCTTCGAAAAGGTGCATGGATTTTTACCCTGACTTTTTCCACGACTGAATCGGTGGCATTTCTTCCGGCATCAGATACCAGAGCGCGAGGTATACCACCACGCCGGCAAACGCCGTGAAAATCGTCGCCAGCACCCAGACAATGCGGAGCTTGCCGGAATCCCAGCCGAGATGTTCCGCCAGCCCGCCGCAGACTCCGGCAAGTTGGCGGTCGTCAATTGAACGATGCAGTTTCATTTTTAAAATGGGCAGAACAGCAAGTGCCGCCCCCAACCAGATCAATATCTCAGTAGGGCTGCGCAGTCCCGCGCAGCCCTAATTTCCAACTCTATTTGCTTTCGTCGGATTCATCTTTCCCCATCGCCTTCTTCAGCGCGGGAACCTGTTCGAGCAGCTTCTCAAACTTCACCCCGGTCAAACTTTCGATGATGGGCGGAAGCTGGCTGATGATTTGCGTCACGTCGCCGGTGAGCTTGCTCGCGCCACCGCCAGGGCCGTTGCCTGAATTGATGATGACCATCTTCTCCATCTTGGACAGCGGCTCACTGACCTTACCCGCGATCTCCGGCAGAATGCGCGTGATCATTTCGATGACGGCAGCCTCATTGTATTGCTTGAACGATTCGGCTTTCACGCGCATCGCCTCGGCGGTGGCTTTGCCCTGTGCTTCGATGACGGACGCCTCGGCAAGACCGCGCGCCTTGTTCGCGTCGGCTTCGGCGATACCCGTGGCCTTCACGACATCTGCGCTGGCAAAGCCTGTGGCCTTCGTCGCGGAAGCGGCACCCGTTGCTTCGGTTTCCAACTGGAATTTTTTCGCGTTCGCCAAAGTCTCCACTCGATAACGTTCAGCATCGGCGGGTTTCTGCACGTCGGCTTCGAGCTGGCGTTGCTTGCGGAGAATTTCCTGCTGTTGCAACTCGATCTGCTTCTGCTTCTCGACAATCTGCACCTGGACTTCTTCGGCCTTCACCAGCTGGCCGGTTTTGAAGCGCTGCAAATCATACGCGAGATCCGACTCAGCTTTTTTCTGATTCACCACAGCCTGATACTGCGCGACGTTCGACTGGTAATCACGTTGCGCCTCGGCAATTTTTGAATCAGCGGCGAACTGCGCTTCCTGTCCAGCCTGCTTTGCCTGCGCGGAACGGATCTGCGAATCGCGGTCGGCTTCGGCCTGCGCAATGGTGGCGTCGCGCTTGACCTGCGCGATACGCGGTTTGCCAAGCGCGTCGAGATAGCCTTGCGTGTCGCGGATGTCGCGGATGGTGAAGCTGACAATCGTGAGTCCCATGTTCGCCATGTCGCCGGCGGCAACTTCCTGAACCTTGGAGGCGAACGCGTCGCGGTTCTGATAAATTTCCTCAACGGTCATCGTGCCGAGAATCGCGCGCAAGTGACCTTCGAGCGTCTGCATGGCGATGTTCTTGATGTCATCCACGCTCTTGCTCAAGAACTGTTCAGCGGCGGTCGCGATGGAGATGTCGTCGCCCTTCACCTTGATCTGCGCGACGCCGTCGACTTTCACCGGCACGCCCTTGCTTGTATAAACTTCCGGCGTCTGCACATCAATCGTCAGGAGTTCGAGCGAAAGCACATCTACTTTTTCAAACACCGGCCAAACGAAGCGACCGCCACCCTTGACGACGCGGAAACCCACTTCGCGCGATTCGCCACTGGGGTCGGTGATTGTTCGTTTGCGACCGGAGATGATCAGCACCTCGTTCGGGCCGGTTTTTTTGTATCGGCTCGCGTAGATGATCGCGAACACGAACACGACAAACAGAATCGCGCCGATCGACATCACGACGGACATCACGGAAAATTCAGCAAGCATGGGAGTCATAGGTTTGGTGGATGGTGGTTAGTGGATGGTTGATTGAAACATTCAGTTCGCGAGCTCGACGAAAAACTGGTTACCGACGATGCGGGTGATTTTTACCGTCTGGCCGACCGCGATGGCGGCCGCGTTTTCATTCCGGGCCGGCGCCGAATAACGCGAGCCGGATTGGACATAAGAAATTTCACCGACACCACTTTCCGGGATGGGCGAAACAACCACGGCGGCTTGACCGATCAATTTCGTCACTCGGCCTTCGCTGGAACTTTCAGTTTTACGGAAAATAAAATTAAATAGCCAGAACACCGCCAAAGCGATGACCAGTCCGCCGACGAATGAAATCGGTGCGCTCACCCAGACACTACTCGTCGCGGGAATTTCGGAGAACACCAAGCCGAACGCGCCGAACGCCGTGACGAAACTTGCCAGCACCGTCGGGCTGAAGATGGAAATGCCGGGAACCCCGTCATGCCCCACGCCGCCATCCGAATGACCGCCCGTGCCGACGGCATCATGCCCCCCAAAGAAGTGCCCCAGGAAAGCGCTGATGAGCGTGAACATCAAACCGAGCACCAGACAGATCGTGTAGATAATCATAAGCCAGCTCCGTGTTGAATTGTTAGGTGCATTACACCACCCAACTTGACGCCAGCGCAAGCCGGAATGGACTTCAGTTGTTCACCGCAAACTTTCACGACCCCATCAAACCGCAACGCAGGAAGAGTTGCATTGATAATTTTGAATGAAGTTTGGAATCGCACCAACGAGCGCAGCCAGGCTACACCCTCGAAGCGCCGTCCGATTTTGAACTGCCCGTCCGCGTGAACGCCCTCGTGACGGCGGTGAACGCGGCCATTGCAAAATAAATCCCGGTGGACAAACAATTCGGCAAGAATAGAG
>CAINDH010000242.1 GCA_903847285.1 uncultured Verrucomicrobia subdivision 3 bacterium
ATCATCACCATGAAAACCGGTGAAAAAACCGGCGGGGTGGTCGGGGCGCTCACCGCCCGCGATACGGATGAGATCATGCTGATCACCGTCGGTGGCCAGATGGTTCGTATTCCTGTGGGCGGCATCCGCGAGGCGGGGCGTAACACCATGGGCGTGAAACTGGTGAATCTTGACGCGGGGGACAAGTTGCAAGCTATTGCTCAAGTCATCAGCGAAGAAGGCGCAGAAGTGGCCATCCCCGAAGATCCCGCAAAATAAATTGCCGTTAAAAAACAAAATCTATATTTTCCGCGCTTCAAATGAAAAAACCTATCGCAACCATCATGGCCGCTGCCGGAATTCTGGCGGCATTTGCCGACACCAGCACTAACACCGGCGCTACGGGCACGCCCACTCCGGAGAAACAATATCCTTGGGAGAGCAGCATCTCGGCCGGATTGACCGTCACCTCGGGTAACAGCGACACGATCCTCGGCACGCTCGCCGCAGGCACGGCGCGCAAGACCCCGGAGAATGAATTCAGCTTTGGCATTGATGCCGCCTACGGCAAGGCGAACTCCGTTAACAATCTTGAAACCTACCACGCATTCGGACAGTGGAATCATTTGTTCTCTGACCGTTTTTTCAGCTACGTCCGTGCAGAGTTTTTACGGGACACCATTGCAGACTTGAACTACCGCATCTCCTTGAGCCCGGGCGTTGGTTACTATCTCATCAAAGAAACAAATACGACACTCGCGGTTGAAGTTGGCCCAGGCGTTGTTTTTCGTGATCTTGGTGGCAATAGCGAAACCTACGCGACATTGCGTATCGCTGAACGGTTTGAACACAAGTTCTCCCCCGGCACGCGCATCTGGCAGTCGCTGGAAATTTTACCGCAGGTGGACCGTTGGCAGAATTACACGCTAAACGCTGAACTCGGCGCGGAAGCCGCCTTCACCAAGAGCTTGAGCTTGCAGGTGGTTTTGAGCGACAGCTACAACAGCGAACCGGCCTTCGGTCGCAAACGCAATGACTTGAAGCTCGTCAGCGGCGTTTCTTACAAGTTCTAAAAAAATTCAGTGATGCGGCGGCTTTGGAGCAATCCGAAGCCGCCGTTTTTATTTGGACATCGAAATTTTTAAATAATTTTGTCACCCGTCTGCGTTGCCGTTAGTCTGCCATGCCTGAGATGAGAAAACTTTTTGCCACCCTCTTTACCGCCACCGGCTTCATGGTCGGCCTGGCCGCCACGAGCACGAACACCAGTCCGTCCGCGCCGGCCAAAAGCGCTTGGAAGAGCAGCATTTCTGCCGGGGTCACTTTGACGCGCGGCAATAAAAGTTCAACCCTGCTCACGGCGGATTTTTTGACGCAGAAAAAGACGGCTCTGGATGAATTCATGCTGGGTATTGGCGGCGCTTACGGTCAGCAGGAATCAAACGACACCGTCAACAACTTCAAGGCCAATGGGCAGTGGAACCATTTATTCTCTGAACGATTCTTCGGCTACCTCCGCGCGGATGGCTTGCAGGATCGCATCAAGGACATTGATTACCGTGTGACCATTGGACCGGGCGCGGGGTATTATTTGATCAAGGGGACCAATACACTGCTCGCGGCGGAAGCCGGCCTAGGGTTTGAGGCGCAACGGCTGGGTGATGTGGATGAAAACTTTGCCACGCTGCGGATCGCGGACCGCTTTGAACACCGGTTTGGCGAACGCGCCCGCTTGTGGCAATCCATGGAATTTTTGCCGCAGGCCGACCGGCTGGAAAATTTTGTGGTCAATTTTGAAATCGGATTAGAAACTTCCATCACGAAAACTTTCAGCCAAAAAACCTATCTCGTGGAGACGTTCGCGAACCGACCGGCGGCAGGGCGGAAGAAGAACGACGTAAAGATAGTCGCCGGGCTGTCCTATAAATTTTAAGGCGAGAGGCGCTCGATCTTCCACGCTCCATCCGATGTCCGCATATAACTAAAACGGTCGTGCAACCGGCTAGGACGCCCCTGCCAGAATTCAATCCGCTCTGGCCGCAAAATAAATCCTCCCCAATTCGGAGGCAACGGGACATCACCTGGAAACTTCTTTTCTAGTTCACGCCACGCTGCTTCCAACGCAGCGCGATCGGGGACGGCCTCACTTTGTTTCGATGCCCAAGCGCCAATCTGGCTGCTGCGCGGACGGCTCTTGAAATAATTTTCTGATTCCGCCACAGGCAGTTTCGTCACCGTTCCCGCCACGCAAACTTGCCGTTCCAAGTCCGACCAGAAGAAAGTCAGCGCCGCGTTTGGATTCTCTGCGAGTTCGCGCCCCTTGCGACTATCGTAATTGGTGAAAAAAACAAAGCCGCGCTCATCCACCGATTTCAATAACACGGTGCGCGTGGAAGGTTTTCCGGACACATCCACCGTGGCGAGCGTCATCGCGTTGATGTCAGCAGGGCGATGGTTGCATAGCGCGCTCCAAAGTTTGTAGAGCGCAATGCCGATTTTCCGCCAGCGACTTTGTGATACTTCGCCGGTCGCATTGCGGAACCACGCTTCAAACTGTGCGAGGGGATTCGCGCCCAACGCCGCGCGATCGAGCGCGCCGCGTTGGTAATCCTCGCGGAAGTCAGACAGGTTCATGTCACATGGAGCGGAACACGGTCAGGCCGAGGATGACGATGAATGTCGCGAATGCCAGCCGCACAGCGCTGAGTTGTCGCGTGCGCGCTTCGTTGGCGGTTGCCCAGTTCAAGAGATCGCGCAGACGCCACGGCGTAATGGTGAACCAGATGCCTGCGACTATGAGCACGTAAGCCCAAGCTTGGATCACCAAAACAAACGGCGATTCGCCAAGGTGCGGACGTCCGGTGTCCACCATCAATTTGCCAAGCAACATCAGCACCACGGCAAGTCCGCGCACGGCAAGAAAATCCTGAATGAAGATGCACGACAGAACGCCAACGGCAATGAAGCCTCCGATCATATAGGGTTTGAACGCGGAAAAATCCGCTATGGGTTCGCCGTTCACCAGCCAGACGAACCATGCCGTGCCGAGCAGCATCAGCACTACGCCAACGGCGAGGTTGCGCGAAAATTTACGCGCAGCATTGGCAAGCTGCGCGGGCCGCGCGAGGCCATAGACTTGAGGCAGCCCTATGCCAAGACCGAGCAAGACCGACAACAGCGACAGTTTCATGTTAGTAAATTAAACCACGAATCCACACGAATGGACACGAAGAAAATCATTCCGTTCATTTTGCATCAGCGAAGAATTATTCCCCAGACACACCGAGAGTTTTTAATTGCCGGTCGGTAACTAAACAAATCAAGCCGTGTCGCGCCGCTGATTCGCGGGCAAAGATTTGATGTTCTTTGCGTTTGGCGTATTCGATATCAAGCACGGGCTTATGCGCGGCAAGGAGCGGGGCGAGCGTTTCCAGCCGGTATTTTGTCTCGCCGGATTTTTGTAGTTTGTCGCCGTTGGTGAACAAGTCTTCCACACCCACGGCATCAACTATTTTAAGAAAATCTGTCTGTGCGAGTAGTTGCGTGCCGTTTTGCGGGATGACGAACGCCGCTGAATTTTTTGCGCGGGCGCGGACGGCAACGGCCTTCACCCAGTCCACCATATCGCGGCGGTAAGATTGTTTGGTTTCAGGATTCACCCGGTCGTCCACGGAATTGTTCCCGTCCTGCTCGAAGGTTTCAAAGCCGTCCACAATATCGAGATAAACACCGTCAAAACCAGCCCCCATGATTTTGTCAACGTCGGCAAGAATGATTTTCTGCCAATCTGCGCGCCAGTATTTTACGCGGTAGTTGCCTTTCCACTCGGGATTTTCCGCAAGCAAAAAACCTGGCGGGTTGGTGCGCCAAGAACTTTCCCAATAAGCACGGTAATCCTCGGCCTCACCAATGGAGAGGTAGGCGATGACTTTACGGCCAATGCGGACGGCGCGAATAGCGTCAAGATTGGTCACAGCCCACGGTTCGTCACTGCTGAAATGGGCGTCGAGCACCATCCAGTCACGTTCGCACGCGGCGAGTTTTTGCACGGCGGCGGCTTTAGATTTAGCGAGTGAGTCCGCTTGCAAAACGTAAGCGAAGGAAGTGGGCGGTGTCACTTCGGCGAACGCGACTGTGGTCAGCGCGGCGAATACCAAATGAACGACGGGAGCAACACGGGGGAATGGGGAATACATCAGAAGAGCGAAACAGGAATCAGCACGGATTAACAGCGTTAAAATAGCGGGGTGAATTCCACAACTCGTAGTTTTGACGAGGTTTTCCGCGCGCTTTCGCAAACGCGGATTGAAATCAAACTGGTTTACTTACAGAAGGCACGGCAGTTATCAGCCAAACACTTTTTGCGCAGTGATTGGCAAAATTGGTTGAGCCAGCTTGCTGTTGAAGGACGATGCTATCTGCAGCAATTTATCACCAGCATGAAAATCACAGACGTTCTCCGGGCGGAACACGCGGTGTTCCACAATCTGTTTGACCATATTGAAGCTGTTGTGCCGCGATTAAAATCGCTGTCCGAGGTAAAAACGCTCGCCGCCGTGATTGAAAAAGTTCACGCGCCGCACTCCAAAACCGAGGATGATTTATTCATTGAACCGCTGGAGCCATATTTCGACCAGATGGGCCAGCGCGATACGTTTCACGCCGAGCACGAACACATCGAGTCCACGCTCATCGGCGTGCAGAAGGCGCGCACACTCAAGGTTGCCAAGAAAACCCTGCTCAACGCCATCGCCGCCTCGCGCAAACATTTTGACAAGGAAGAGCGCGTTGTCTTTCCGTTGGCGGAACGCGTTCTTAAAGCGAAAACGTTGAGTGAACTCGGCGAAGAGTGGCTGCATCGCCGCGATGTTGGCAGACCACCACGTCGGTTATAGGTCTGAAGCCACAGTTCAGGATAATTCAATCCCAACCGGACAATGGTCGCTCCCCAGCACGGCGGGACGGATATAGGCTTTCTTTAATCGCGGGCGCAGGGATTGCGAGATGAGAAAATAATCCAGTCGCCAGCCAATATTCCGAGAACGCGCGCCGGACATGGGACTCCACCAGGAGTAATGTCCCCCGCCCTTTTCAAATTCGCGAAACGTGTCCACGAAACCAGCTTTCACAAATGCGCTAAAACCATCGCGCTCCTCAATGGTAAAGCCGTGGTTGCGGACATTGGCCTTAGGATTCGCCAGATCAATCTCGGTGTGCGCTACGTTGAGGTCGCCGCAGAAGATCACGGGCTTTTTCTTTTCCAAATTTTTTAAGTAGGCCAAAAAATCTTTATCCCAAACCTGACGGTATGGCAGGCGCTCCAGCTCGCGTTTGGAATTTGGTGTGTAAACATTCACCAGAAAAAAATCCGCATATTCGGCGGTGAGCACGCGGCCCTCGCAATCGTGCTCGCTGATGTCAATGTGGGGATAAACTTTGACGGGGCGCGTCTTGGTGAAGATAGCGGTGCCGGAGTAACCTTTCTTTTCCGCGCTATTCCAGAAGGTCGCGTAGCTCGCGGGCCAGAGTTGTTCCACCTGGTCGGGCGTGCATTTGGTTTCTTGCAAGCAGAGGATATCGGGCTGCTCGGTGCCGAGATATTCTAGAAAATTTTTCTTCAGCACGGCGCGCAGGCCGTTGACGTTCCAGGAAATCAGTTTCACGCGGCGGAGAATAAACCACGGATGCACACAATAACAAGGTGGATGCGGAGTTGAACCAGCTTTTCAAGCATGCGTAGTCCATCCCCGACTTCGACCCAAAACAATTTGCCGCCGCGCTGGCCGCACATTGAGCGCAAAACGGTTTGCACTTTGCAGCGGAGGTTCAGGCCGGGCCCGTCGACAGGCTTAAGTGATGACTGGCGCACTGTCTCCGGTTTTTACCAGGGCGCGTTGAATCACGCTGGCCAGCGCGGACCGGGTGACCGGCTTTTCAATTTGACCACAGATGCCGGCCTGACGCAGATCCTCCGGGCTGAGACCGGCAGTGAATCCACTGGCGAGAATCACCGGCAAATCTGGGCGGATGGCCTTGATTTGCTGCGCCACTTCGAGGCCGTTCATTTCGGGCATGGTCAGGTCGGTGATGACGAGGTTGAACTGCGCGGGATTTTCCCGGCACAAGCGGATAGCCTCGCGGGCGCTGTTGATGCTAACGACCTGGTAATTCAGCCGCGTCAGCACGCGTTCGAACATCCCTGTTAACGCAGGTTCATCGTCCACCAAAAGGATTTTTTGTCCGTGACCATTCGGAATGTGGCTGGTGTTGTTGTCGGTCACGCTTGCGCCGGAAGTTTGGGCTGGGAAACACAGCCGGAACGTCGTGCCCATTCCAATCTGGCTTTCGACTTTGAGAATTCCTTCGTGCGACTGCACGATGCCATGGACCACCGCCAGTCCGAGCCCGGTGCCTTTGCCCGCTGGTTTGGTGGTGAAGAACGGATCAAAGATGCGCGCCAGCGTTTTGGCATCCATGCCGCAGCCAGTGTCGGTGACAGTCAACTGCGCATAATTGACAGGGTTGAATTCCAAGTTGGTCTGCAAAAACTCTGCGTTGGGCTGAAAGGCTTTCAGGTTCACGGTCAAAGTGCCATGCCGGCCTTCCATCGCGTGTAGCGCGTTGGTGGCGAGGTTCATCGTCACCTGGTATATTTGCGTCGCGTCGGCGAGGACGGCGGGAACCTCGTCGCTGAGATCCATTTTGATGCTGATGTTCGCGGGCAGCGAGGCCCGCAGGAATTTGAGGGCTTCTTTGACCACCGTATCCAGCTTGATGATCTGCCGTTTTTGTTCGCGCTGACGGCTGAAGGTCAGGATTTGCTGCACAAGGTCTTTGGCGCGGTGGGTGGCTTTGAGGATTTCCGCGAGGCTTTCCTGGGCGGAAACATTTTCCGCGAGATCCTGCTGAAGAATTTCCGCGTAGCCAAACATGGCGGCCAGAATGTTATTGAAGTCATGGGCGATGCCGCCGGCGAGCGTGCCGATGGCCTCCATTTTTTGCCCTTGCTGCAAATGTTTTTCCAGTCGTTTGCGTTCGCTAATGTCGCGGTCAAAGGCCAGCACGCATGCTCGGCCATTCAACACAACCCGCTTGGCGGTGACTTCCAACGGAAAAATTGTCCCGTCTTTCCGACAATGCTCGACTTCAAAAGTCAAGTTTTCGCCCGTCGCCACTCTCTGGAGCCTTTCGGGCGATTGGGCTGCGGCCTCGGGTGTATCCAGATCCAAAATTGATTTTCCGTCCAATTCCCCGGGCAGATAGCCGTGCATCTTTGCTGCCCGTTCATTGGCGGCCAAAATGAGGCCGACTTGATCGCCATCTGCGGCCATGAGAAATACGGCGTCTGGTGCACTGTCAAAGATGATTTTGTAACGCTCCTCGCTCTCGTGTAATTCATGCTTGAAGCGTTGCCGTTCCTTTTCCCGGCAGGATACTTCCAAAGCGAAGCCGATGTCCATCGCCAGTTCATCGAGCAAAAACAGTTCTTCTTCATCAAAAAATCCCGGCGTGTCCGCATACAAACTGAAGACTCCGACGCTCTGGCCGTCCACTTTAAGCGGAAATCCGCCGGAAGATCGGTATCCTCGCCGCATGGCTTCCTCCCGCCACGGCAAGTAATTCGGGTCGTTTGCGATGTCGTTGCAGATGGAGTGCTCGCCAGAACGGAGGCAGCGTCCCGCCGGCCCTTGAAGGCGCGAGGCGTCCTGCAAATTCAACTTCACCTGGTCAACATATCCCTCCACAAAACCTTCTGATGCCACGGATTCCAATCGCTGGGTTGTGGTGTTGACCAGGCCGACCCACGCCATGCGAAATTTTCCCTTCTCCACGGCAATGCGACAAGCGGCCTTGAGCATCACCTCTGGATTCTTCTCGCGCACGATGTTCTGGTTGATGTCGTTCAGCACGGCGTAGATCCGGTTGAGCTGTAACACCCGCCACTCGGCCTGCTTGCGCTCGGTAATGTCGTGGCAATTGACGACAATGCCGCCAACGACGGGGTCGGAAATAAAATTTGTTCCCGTGCCCTCGAGCCACCGCCATTTGCCGTCGGCATGGCGCAGGCGCAATTGCCAGGGGACGACTTCGCCCGGCGTCATCAGGCTCTTTTTGAATAAGGTTTCAGCCGCCGCCAAGTCATCGGGCCAGACGATTTCAAACATGCTGCGTTCCTGCCAGTCAGCCGGTGCCATGCCCAGCACCTTGCCAAACGCCGGG
>CAINDH010000243.1 GCA_903847285.1 uncultured Verrucomicrobia subdivision 3 bacterium
AGTTCGATCAGAGTGAACGCGCCGCTCGTGGGGGCGGACTTTGACGGCACGCCACACATACGGCTGGTTTCTGAATACCTGTGGGTCATGGGAAAAAAAGAGCATAATTCACCCCGAAGCGTTAGGACGCTCTTGAGATGTTTTAGCACAAAATTGAAATTTATTTGCAACCCGTTTGGGGGCAGATTAGATTTCGCCATGCGAAAACCAGCCATTCATGGTCAGCTCAACTGGACGGATTACTATCAGTCGGTTCGTCGCATCACCGCCAAATTCAACCCCAAACATGGCAACTACCGGATTCACGATCATGAATTCGTGGAACTCGCCTTCATCGTCTCTGGCACTTGTTTGCATCATAGCGTTATGGGCGATTCCCGCCCCGCCTCGGGTGACGTTTTTCTATTCAGGCCGGGTGCCTGGCATGGGTATGCTGAGGCAAAAGATCTTTCACTATACAATTGCTGTTTTGACACCGCGCTACTTGGCCGGGAGTTTAGTTGGCTGGCGGACGACCCGTATCTGGGTCGCTTACTCTGGAGCATTCCCCTGTCAGCAAAACAGCACGGCATGGTCTCCCTCCATCTGCAACCTCATGAGTTCACCCGATGCCGTAAATTGCTGGACGAGCTCTGCGCTCTCTCGCAAGGTGATTACCTAAGTCATTATGCCGACCATCTCGGACTCCTGCTGCAGATTCTCAGTTTACTGGCGCGTAACGCCTCGACTGTCTCCGGTAAAAAATTATCTCAATCACATCGCTCGGTCGTCTCCGCCATCAAATTGATTGATGATGCGCCCACCGAACCATGGACCCTGAAGAGCCTCGCCGCCCGAGTCCATATTGAACCCACCTATTTTGCCCGGCTTTTCCATGCCGCTGTCGGGTTGCCACCCATTGCCTATTTGACAAGGCGACGCTTGGAACTGGCCACGACCATGCTGCGGCGCGATAATCTTCCCGTGGGCGAGATCGGTGCCAAGGCCGGCTGGCTGGATGGAAATTACTTCAGCCGTTGTTTCCGCAAACACTTTGGAATGACACCGTCCCGCTACCGCACCCGATTTAGGAAAGCAAAAAACATCTCAGAAGGCAGTAATGATTAGTCCTTTGCAGTAATAATGGCAACCCGGCTGCGAGTCCTCAATTCACTGTCGCGACTTGTCAATTTGAGTTGGCCGCATGAAATTCGCGCTCCAACTCCGTGTGCCGATGCTGCGCCTCCTCAGCGCGGGCAAAGTTCTCGCAGAGGCGCTCCCCATGGCGCCGCGTGCCGGCGCCCCCATCAATTAAGAGTGCCCGTCCGAAGATTGGTGTAAGCAAAATCTTGAAACATGCCTTCGGAGCGTTCATTGCCACCAAAGTCGTTTCGTCTCTTCGAGACGTGCAAACAGATTCTTGGATTTGAGTAGCCGCTTGTCATCTGCGTTTATCTGCGTCCATCGGCGGTTTAAAACTTCTTATCCGCCGCGACTAAATTCTTTACAGCTTTTTCCCCAAACCGCAAAATTGAGGCGTGTTAACCGCAAGTGATTCCCGCACGTCACCGCCGCAAGCCGCCGCGAACGTCCGGGAGAACGAAGAATTTCTCAAGAACGCCCAGGCCGCCCTTCAGCGGTCGCAGAATTATCTTTTGTCCGTCCAATATCCCGAAGGTTATTGGGTGGGCGAACTGATGGTGGATTCCACGCTCGCCTCGGACATGATCGTGTTCCATCACTGGGACGGTAGCGTGGACAAGGAATGGCAGCGCAAGGCGGTCAACCACATCTTCTCGATGCAGTTGCCCGACGGCGGCTGGAACATCTACCTCGGCGGCCCGTCCGAAGTGAACGCGACCATCAAGGCCTACCTCGCGCTCAAACTCGCGGGCGTGCCCGTCACCGACCCGCGGATGCTCAAGGCGCGCGAAGTCGCGTTGCACTTCGGCGGCGTGCCGCGCATGAACACGTTCTCAAAACTGTATCTCGCACTCATCGGTTTGTTTCCGTGGGAATACGTCCCCACCATCCCATGCGAGGTGCTGCTCATCGGCAAATGGTTCCACGTGAACTTTTGGGACATGAGCAATTGGTCGCGCGCCATGCTCGTGCCGCTCGCCATCATCAACCATTTCAAGCCCACGCGCCCGGTCAGCGTGACGCTCGACGAACTTTACCCGCACGGCTACCACGAGCGCGACCTCGCCCTGCCCCCTGACCCGGACAAGATTTCGCTCCGTAATTTTTTTCTGTGGCTCGACCGCCTGCACAAGCTCGCGGAATGGTTTGCCGAGCACGCCATCCATCCCTTCCGCAAAACCGCATTGAAAAAATGCGAACAGTGGATGCTCGAACGTTTCGTCGGCAGTGACGGTCTCGCCGCCATCTTTCCCGCGATGCTCAATTCCGTCATTGCCTTGAAGGCGCTTGGCTACCAGAGCGACCATCCGATTCTCAAGCGCGAGTTGGCTGAACTCAAGCGCCTCGAACATCACGAGAAAGATACGCTCCGCATCGAGCCGTGTTTCTCGCCCGTGTGGGACACCGCCATCGTCGCCATCTGCCTGCGCGAATCCGGCGTGCCCGAAAATCATCCGGCCATGAAAAAGTGCGCCGACTGGTTGATGGAAAAAGAAATCCGTATGCGCGGCGACTGGATCCACAAGAACACGTCGAAGGTCGAGGCCAGCGGCTGGGTCTTTGAATACAACAACCAGTGGAACCCCGACGTGGACGACACCGCGATGGTGTTGCTCGCGCTCCGCAAAATCGCCACCGACAATCCCGCCAAGCGCGACGAATGTTTCGCGCGCGGTTTGAAGTGGATGATGACCTTTCAGTGCAAAGACGGTGGCTGGGCTGCGTTTGACAAGGATTGCACCAACAACATCCTCGAAAAAGTTCCCTTTGCCGACCACAACGCCATGCTCGACCCCGAGTGCGCCGACATCACCGCGCGCATCCTCGAACTGCTCGGCTACGAGAACTGGAGCCGCGACCATTCCCAGATCCGCGACGCGATTGATTACGTCAAAGCCCAGCAGGAATTCGACGGCTCGTGGTATGGCCGCTGGGGCGTGAATTACATCTACGGCACCTGGCAGGTCTTGCGCGGCATGCGTGCATTGAAGTGGGACATGAACGAACTCTGGCTTCGGCGCGGCGGCGAATGGCTCGAAAGCGTCCAGCTTCCCGACGGCGGCTGGGGCGAACGTTGCAACACTTACGACGATCCCGTGTTCAAAGGTCAGGGACCCAGCACCGCGTCGCAGACCGCGTGGGCCGTCATGGGCTTATGCGCCTTTGACGACCCGGAAAATCCCGCGCTCAAACGCGGCATCGAATACCTCTGCCGCACGCAGAACGCCGACGGCTCTTGGAGCGAAAACGAAACCACGGGCACTGGCTTCCCGAAAGTGTTCTATCTGAAATACGACATGTATCGCAATGCCTGGCCCTTGCTGGCGCTGGCGACCTACCAGCAAATCCGCGACCGCGCCGCCGCTAAAAAATAACAGCGCACGCAGACGTTCACGCACGCTTAAATGTTCTGAAACGTTGATTTCTCCTCAATCAGAACAATTACCTGCCGATATCAGTCTGGTAGCCACGGCCAAATATACTGAAGACATGACGCCAGATAGTTTTCATACCGTTGCTAGTTTGAATCCTTAAGACTGCTATGCCACAGATTAGCCGTATGCTTTTGACCGCCGCGCTCGCCGTCACTGCCAGCGCTGTCAACGCCACTAACGAACCACCCGCAACCCTATGGACGCGTGAGACATTGTTGGGCGACCTCGGGGGTGTGCGCACCCGACTCACCGAGCACGGCATCAGTTTCATCCCGACTTATACCGGCGAAGTCATTTATGGCATCATGGATTCGCCCCATGGCAGCCATGTCGTTTACGATCACAATGTCAACCTGCCGTTGGATGTGGATATGGAAAAGCTGCTCAGCTGGCGCGGTGCAACGTTTCATGCGAACGCCTACTGGCTCGCCGGACGTTCACTCACCGAGGACTGCATTGGTGATTTGGCTAATGTCAGCAACATCTCCGCCTACCGGACGTTCCGCCTGCAAGAACTCTGGCTCCAGCAAACCTTCTGGAAAGATCGGGCCTCCATCAAAATCGGTTCCGTAGCCGTGGATACAGAATTCTTTGCCGCGTCATCTTCAGCGCTTTTCATCAACAGCTCCTTTGGCACGTTCTCACTCATCGCCGCCAACCTGCCAAACCCGCCGATTTATCCCGTCGCCGCGCCCGCCGTGCGACTGGCCGTGCAACTACATCCGCGTGTGAATTTTCAAATCGGAATTTTTGACGGCGATTCCGGCGCTCAAGACGTGAATAAAAATGGCGCGGACTTTCACCTGGCAGCCGGCGACGGCGCTTTGATTTTTTCCGAACTCGGCTTTAATCTCCATCCCGCCACCGCCGGTGAAAAATCGCTCGCGGGCATTTTGAAAATCGGTTCCTTCGTCCACACCAAGCGCATTACCACCTGGCAAAACCAGCTCGACGGCAGCACCGGCGGCGGCAGCTACAACTACGGCATCTACGGCGTGGCTGAACATGATTTATTCAAGCGCGACGGCAAACGTGTGACGGCCTTCCTGCGCGGCGGCGGCGCGCCCGGCAACCGCAACGTCATCGGCTGGTATTGTGATGTGGGTGTCAATGCGACCGGCCTGCTGCCGGGCCGCACCGATGACGTCGCCGGCATCGCTTTCGCGCGCTCGTCATTTTCCCGCAGCTTCAGCGACTACCAGCAAACTACTGAAGGCACACGCGCTTTCGACTCCGAGATGGTCATCGAAGCGACTTACAAAGCGCAAATCACGCCGTGGTGGATGGTGCAGCCGGACTTGCAATTCATCCTCACACCCGGCGGAGAGAGAAATTGCGACAATGCCATCGTCCTCGGCTTACGCACCTCGGTATCGTTTTAAGTGACCGGCTTTGATTTTCCTTTGAGCCCGGCGATCAGTCCGCTCAACAACAGCACCATACCAAGCACACAGACAATTGCCGCGCCGGTTGGAAAATCAAAGCGGTATGACAGATACAAACCTGCCACGCTGGCAAGTGTCGCCGTGCCCCACGCGATTGCCATCATCGCCAACAATCCGCGCGCCAGAAAATTGGCGCACACCGCGGGCACGATCAGATAGGAGAACACCATCAGCACGCCGCCGATCTGCACAAAGCTTGTCACCACTAAACCAAACAGCGCGTAAAACAGAAAATCCCAGAACCGCACCGACAGGCCGTTTGTTTCCGCCTGCTCGTGGTTGAATGACAGCGCTAGGAATTGTTTCCGAAAGATGAAGTGCACCACCCCGATGACGGCGTAGAGCGCGGCGGCTTTCCAGATTTCCGTGGACGTAACGGTCAACAAATCGCCCACCAGCGTCCGTTGCAATTCTTCCTTGCCATGCGCACTTTTGCTCAACAACAAAATTGCCGCCGCCGCCGCGACGACGTAAACAATGCCGATGAGTGCCTCCTGCGGAACGCGTGAATGTTTCGAGGAGCGGGTGAAGGTGAACATCAGCGCCCCCGCCAACGTGAAACCGAGCGACCAAAAATAATTGTGCGGGTCGTCCGGTTCATGGCCCAGATACAGGCACACGCAAGTTCCCAGTGTGGCGACCTGCGCCAGCGCCAGGTCCACAAAGATGACTTCGCGGCGAATGATATGTAGCCCGTAATACACGAGGATGCCCGGCAGCAATAGGCACGCGATTAGCGGCCACTTCATCACGGCAAATATTTCAGTCATAAATTATTTTTTCTCTACCAACGCAACGGCCAGCGAATTTACTAGTTCGTCAATCAACTGGAGATAGCCGCCGTCCGTGCCTTTGATCCCGCCCGGAAATTGCGACACGGAAACGACCGTCGCCCCCGTTTCCTTAGCAACAGTGTCCGCCGTGCGACGACTTAGGTATGCGTCCACAATTATCACGTTCACCCGGTCCGCCTTCATCTTCGTAATCACCTCGACGAGATGCGATGGCGTCGGCGGAATGCCCGGCTTGGGTTCGAGAAACAAATCAATCTTCAACCCGAACTCCCGGGCGAAATACGGCCAGGAGTCATGATACGCCACCACACTCCGACCCTTGAACGGCGAGAGCTTTTGCCGCCACTCAACCAGCTTCGTATCGAGCGCGATGACGAACGTTTTCAGGTTGGTGCGATAAGCTTCGGCATTCACCGGATCATTTTCCGCTAAGGCTGCCGCAATGGTTTGCGCGATAATTTTTCCGTTTGACGGGCTGATGACGAAATGCGGATTGCCCGCCGCGTGGATGTCGCCGCGCGAACGATCCAACGTCGTCGGCACGTCGAGGAGCGCCAATCCCTGCGAGCAATTCACATGGCCGCGGGCGCCCGCCACGATTTTTTCGTTGCGTGCCTGATCCAGCAAGGCAGGCAGCCAGCCGATTTCCAATTCCGCGCCGCCCTCGATGACCATGTCTGCGCGGTTCAGCTTCGAGATAAAGCTGGGCTTGGCATCCACAAAGTGCGGATCTTCCGTCGGCTTCGCCAGCGTGGTCAGCGTGATCTGGTCGCCGCCAATTTCCTTGGCGATTGCCGCCAGGTCGGATGTCGTCACGACGACATTTAATTTGGCCTGCGCGCTTGCAGCCAAAATCAGCGCGCCTAAAAAAGTAAGAATTTTATTGTTCATAATCTGTGTTTATCCGTGGTTAAAATTTATGTGCTCCATGTGCGCCCAGCATGAATTCCAGTTGCAACCAGACAGAGTGCGCGTTGCCGAACTGCGCGCCGTGGTCGTAGTTGTATTGCAACCGGATTTTGGAAAACTCGCTGGGGAAAAATGTCAGCACCGGCGAAATCCGGTAGCGCTCGCCGCGAAACGGATCCCCCCCGTCGCTCGCCGCTGAATTACCGCTGGCGTATTCACCTCGCACACCCGTTACCCAGCGCGGTTTGAAACCCCAAAGCACTTGCGAATATCCGCCCCAGTCCATCAGATTTTCGGCGCGTAAGGCCGGAGTCACCGTCGGGTCGCCACCCGCCCCGAAACGGCGATACAACACTTCCGTCTGCCAGGACACGAACGGGAAACCTGCATCTGCATTCGCCGGCTTCCATTTCCAATACGCATCCACGCCGTAGATTTCCGTGCGCGCATCGGCGCCGGTGTCGTTCGGCCCGAACGCCGCCGACGCGCCAAGCACCAGCGTTTGTTCGTCCGTCAATTCAAACGACGACGCAAGACGCGGAACAAAAACCGCATCGCCCACGCTGTCCAGCGAACGGCTCGTCGTCGCCCTTCCGTAAAAACGATTCACGCCGAGTGTGTCCGGCTCACCCGCGTTGCGGAAACTAAATGACGTGCTGCCCTGCCCGTCCAGCACGCCAAGAAACGCTTCCGTGTAAAACGGCGTCGGCACGAGCCACGAAAGTTGCCCGGCGACGCTTCGCAAACCATCCGGCCCGAACGCGCGTCCAAGGATGATGGGCTGATCCACAAACGCCCATGAGTGTGGATGTTGCGGATTCTGGCGACCAAAGTTGGCGAAAAATTGTCCAGCCTTGACCTGTAAATTCCACGGAAGCGCCACGCTCTGCAAATATGCTTCCTCCAATTCGATGCTTGTCTCGTTGTCGTTGTCCAGCTTGAGCACGATGTTCGCGAAACCTTTGAAATACGGATCTACCGCACCATCGAGCGCCAACTCGGCGTTGCGTAAAGAAAACCCATTCTTCTGCGGATCGTGATCGCCAAGCTGAAGAAAATGCGATGGCTCGGAAGCTGTCGAACCACCGATGGCCATCATTCCATCGAAGCTCAAGTTCATATAAGCCGAACCGGCGCGCGCCAAGGTGAACGTGTCTGTGGGCGACCAAGGTTTCTTTTCCGGTGCGGCAGGGGCATTCGTCATGTCGGCGGACATTTCCGCCGTGAGCTGCGCCTGCAATTGCTGTCGTTCGGCCGCCGCCGCCTGCGCCTTGGTGAACGCCGCCAGCTGTTTCGTCAGCGCGGCAATCTGTGAGGCTTGTTCGCGCTGCACGCGGTCAAAATTTTCCCGCATCTGGGACAACTGCGCTTGCAATTGCTCAAGCTGATTGGTCGCCTGCGCGCTGAGGCTCGTTGCGCCCGCTATCAACGCGAAGACCAAAACTGACCCACTAAATTTCTTTAAAACCTTCATACAATCCTTTCCAAGCATCCGCCCACGCGGAATGCAAAATTATTTTCAGTGAAACCAAAGGAAATACCGGCCTGAAATCAGACCAGCGAACTCAATCAGGAATGGTAAGAAGCCGACGGCGGGGCACGACCGGGCGGAAGATTTTCCGTGATGGCGCGGGAGACGGAAGCGGGAGCAGGCGTGAGAAATTCAAAAAAAGCTAACGGGACATTCGCAACCACAGCGACATCTGCCGCTTCCACCTGACCGTGCGCGAACAGCGTGACGGCGCAATGATGCTGGGATTTGCTGGCGTCAGCGTGGAGTAATTCGTGGAGTTTTGGCGACGCAGCCAGCAGGTTCAGGAGGAGCACTAAAGCAATCAGCAAACTGCCGAGCGGCAGCTTGCTCCACTGAAACCAAGTTTTATTTTGGTAGTGCAAAGCGACGGCAAACTAGCACAAGACCGGACGGGCGCAAGTATTTGTAAAGTTTCGGCAACTGGAATGCGATGCATTGCATTGCGTGACAGGCCAGCCAAAATTTGCGGAGCAGTGCTCCGCGCTCCGTTTCAATCCGCGTAGCCCGTCGGATTTTTTAGATGCCACGCCCACGCAGTTTTCACGATGTCTTCCAGCTTGGGATACTGTGGCTTCCAGCCAAGTTCTGTGTGAGCTTTGTGCGCGGCGGCTATGAGCCTCGGTGGATCGCCGGCACGCCGGGGCTTTTCAATCACGGTGATTTTTTTGCCGGTGACTTTCTCGCAGGTCTCGATGACTTCTTTCACGGAGTAACCATCGCCATTGCCGAGGTTGAAGAAACCGCACTTGCCCGGTTGCAGGCCGAGGATGTGCGCTTGCGCCAAATCTTTGATGTGGATGTAATCGCGGATGCATGTCCCGTCTGGCGTGGGATAATCCGTGCCGAAAATTTCCAGATGCGACTTCCGGCCCTGCGCCACGAAGAGCACGTTCGGGATGAGATGCGATTCGATACGATGATGTTCGCCGAATTTCTCGCTCGCGCCGGCGGCGTTGAAATAGCGGAACGCCACGAACTTCAGCCCGTAAATTTGCTGATACCAGATGAGCGCTTTCTCAAACATCAGCTTGCTTTCGCCGTAGGGATTGATCGGGCGCTGCGGCAAATCTTCGGTCATCGGCACGCGATCCGGTGGACCATAGGTGGCGCAAGTAGAACTAAAAACAAATTTCTTCACGCCACATTCCACGGCGGCATCGGCGAGTTTGAGGGCGTTGACGAAGTTGTTGTGAAAATATTTTTTTGGATTCGTCATGGACTCGCCGACGAGCGCGAAGGCGGCGAAGTGCAGAATGGCATCCGGCATCACGGACTTGACGGCGGCTAGAATGTTCCCCTCCTCTTCCGGCTTGGCCAAAATAAATGTCGCGCGCGGATCTACGGCAGAGCGATGCCCTTCCGTGAGATTGTCGTAAACCGTGACCTGATGCCCGGCGTTGAGGAGTTCTTCCGTGCAAACCGACCCGATGTAGCCCGCACCGCCAGTGACAAAAACGTTCATGCGGATAGTTTAGAAAAAATCTGGGTGGGTGAAAGGTCAAAAAGAAAAAGCCGCCGGTGTTTTGCAACGACCGGCGGCTGAAAGGAAACGGCGGTTAGGACTTTGGTCCTTGATACTGCGCTTCACCAAATCCAAGGATGGGATAAAAGATGAAGGCCAGCAGGCCGAGACCTATTCCGAAGGCATCGCTCTTACCGAAACTTCTGGCAATGGCGAGGCCGACCAAAACCAATGCCACGAGGCTGACAAACGGAATGAAGAACAGGATGATCCACCAGAGCGGCTTGCCGGCAATTTCCAGCAGCACGATGATGTTGTAGATGGGGATGATAGCAGCCCAGCCTGGCTTGCCGGCTTTGACGAACACTTTCCAGAAGCCGGCGACGATGGCGACCAAGATGGCTTAATAAACGAGAAGAAACAGGGCTCCGATCATAGGATTAGGTTTAGTTGGTTGGTTGGTGTGTGGTTACTGCCGCCGCTCCTTTCAACACTCGCTGACGGGTCAGGCGACGTTTCTCGGCGAATTTAGGGAAGGTCTCCGCGCAAGTCAAACGTCAAAGCGCCGGACGGAATTGCGGGTGCTGCCGTAATTTTGCCGTCGTCGCGGGAGAAAGTTTTGCGCGCGAATACACAGGCTCGCGCAACGGTTCCGCACTATCCGAACGCAGCGCACGCTCCAGCCAGCGCTGAGCGAGCGGTTCAGCGATGAGACTCAAATCATTGGCCGCCACCGTCGTCTCCTCCTTCGTGCCGGTGGCCGTGCCGGCTCCTACAAAAAAACCCGCGAGCAGCAGCGTCGTGCGCAGTAGCGTGCTGCGCGAATACGTCGTGAGTGCGCACGGTCGCGCCGGGTCGAGCACGCTGAAGAGATTTTCAAACACCGGCAGCGTCCACATGGCTGGATTTTTCGCAGGCGAAAAGGCGTCATAAAAGATGGCGTGCGGAGCGGGAATTTCCGATTGCCGATTTCCGATTGTCGATTTAAGCCAAGCGGGGAAATCTTCCAAATATAATTCCCAGCGAACTTGCATCGCTCCATTTTGAAATTCCACGCAAGGCCAACGCAATAACTGCGACATCGGCTCCTCGTAGCCGACGGGATAATCCAATTCCACAGAGTTGTTCAGCGCGAACTCCAGCGGCTCCGCCGTGTTGTCGAAACTGATGAGGCGGAGCTTGCCGGGAATGTCACGCAGAGCCTTCAAGGCCGCAATGGCGTTGGCCGCCCCGCCGAGGCCGATGTCCCATATAACAAATTCGCCGGGAGAACTTGTCAAACGTTCACGAAGATTCAATTGCCGCACATAAAGCAACTCCGCCTCCGCCGCTGGGCCAAGGCCGGGGTGCATCTTTTCGCCGTAGCTCGTGGAGAATAAAGTCTTCCCGCCATTTGCGAGCGTGGCCAGTTGATAGTCGCCGGTCATTTCATGACCATGTTTGCCTGCGCCACGGCGGGTGGCGAACTTTTTCCCGTCGCCGCATAAAAAATTTCATCGCCGCCCCACTTGACTTGCATCGTCCGCTGCGAAAAACTTTGCGCGTCAGTATGCCGCAAAAAAATAGCCATAAAAAACCGCGCCCGGCCGATGTGCGTGAACTCGATACCAAAATCGAATTCATGGCCGGCCTTGTGCGCCGCGATCCCAATTATGTGGACGCACTTCAGCTCCTCGGCGATCACTACACGCAACGCGGCCTATTTGATGAAGGCCTGAAGGTGGACGAACGGCTGGCGCATCTGGAGCCGGAAAACTCGCTTGTCTTCTACAATCTCGCGTGCAGCTACTCGCTAACGGAGCAAATGGAACTCGCCGCCGCCGCGTTGGAGAAGGCGATCACGCTTGGCTATTCTGATTTCACCTGGCTGGCCAAAGACCCGGACTTGAAAAAGCTCCGCGCGCATCCGGCCTTTGCCGAAATCAAAAGCCGCATCAACGAATTGAAATCCAAACCGCGCTGAATTCCGGCGCTGTTGTGGCCGACCAACCAAGTCTCACGTTTCACGCATCCAACTTATGAACGTCACCCTGCGCGGACGCACGGAACATTTCCGCACCGTTACATTCGACGCTAAAAACAATTCCGTCCGGCTTATCGAGCAACGTTTGCTGCCGCACGAATTCAAGATCATCGGCACCAAAAATTTCCGCGAGACCGCCCGCGCCATCACCGACATGGTCGTGCGCGGCGCGGGTGCCATTGGAGCCACCGCCGCCTACGGACTCGCGCAAGGCGCGCTGGCTTTTCACGGCGGCAACTTAAACAAATTTTCTACGCACATTGAAACGGTTTATCAGACTCTGGCCACTGCTCGCCCCACCGCCGTTGACCCGGTGAACGCCATGAATGATGTGCGTCGGAAGATGCAGCCCGGAGCCACCGTGGCCGAACAACAGTCGCTGGCACTGGCCGCCGCCGAGGAATTTGCCCGTGAAGATGTGGCGCATTGCGAGGCGATTGGTCGCCACGGTGCAAAACTTATCCGCAATGGCATGCGATTGCTGACCCATTGTAACGCCGGCTGGTTGGCGTTCGTTGACATGGGCACAGCCACGGCACCGATGTATGCCGCGCAGGCGCAGGGGAAAAAATTTCATGTCTTCTGCGATGAAACCCGGCCGCGTTCGCAAGGGGCGACACTCACCGCATGGGAACTCGCACAACAGAACATTTCCCACCAGATTATCGCCGATAACGCCGCCGGGCATTTGATGCAGCGCGGGGAAATTGATTTGGTCATCGTGGGCAGCGACCGCACGCTTGGACGCACCGGCGAGGTGACGAACAAGATCGGCACTTTCACCAAGGCGGTGCTGGCGGCGCGACACAAGATTCCATTCTACGTCGCCATCCCCTGCTCCACCATTGACTGGAAGTTGAAACGCGGCTTGGACATTCCCATCGAGGACCGGCACGAAAGCGAAGTGCTTGGGGCGTGGGGCATCACCACCCGCGGCCAGCGCGAATTTATCCGCGTGGCCAACCCGACCAGCGGCGCACGGAATCCTGGTTTTGATGTGACGCCCGCAGAACTCATCACAGGCATCATCACCCCGGCGGGAATTTTCAAGCCAGGCGAATTGTGGAGGCAACGCCGCCAGCTTGGTTTTACCGATTGAAACCGCGGATGGTTGAAAGTAGAACTTGCTTCGAGTGCAAAATAATTTATTTTGCCGCTCCCTTCAGGCGGGGTAGCCAAGTGGTAAGGCACGGCTCTGCAAAAGCTGCATCGTCGGTTCGATTCCGACCCTCGCCTCCAAATC
>CAINDH010000244.1 GCA_903847285.1 uncultured Verrucomicrobia subdivision 3 bacterium
GTGGACGACGCCATCGTGATCGTGGAAAACGTCGAGCGCCATATCCGCGAAGGCTTGTCGCCCATCAATGCCGCGCTCCTCGGGGCGCGAGAACTTATCAGTCCAATCATCGCCATGACCATCACGCTAGCGGCGGTGTATGCGCCCATCGCGTTCCAAGGCGGATTGACCGGCTCGCTCTTCCGTGAATTTGCCCTGACGCTTGCCGGAGCGGTGTTCATTTCCGGCATCGTAGCGCTGACGCTTTCTCCGGTGATGGCATCGCGCTTGTTGAGCCACGACCGCGAGGACAAAGGCTTCACTGGCCACATCAATCGCCAGTTCGACCGGCTGCGGAATTTTTACACGCGCATCCTGGACTGGACGCTCGCGGCGCGGCCAGCGGTTTACATCATTTGGATTTCATTGAGTCTGCTGACGATTCCGATGTTCATGAACTCCGTCAAGGAACTAGCCCCGGCGGAAGACCAGGGCGTCATCTTTGGTATCGTGGAAGGCGGCGCGGATGCTACCATTGATCAGACTGCGTTCTACGCCGATGCCGTCAACGCGCAGTTTGAAAAAATTCCCGAACAGGAACACACCTTTCAGCTCACCATGCCGAACAGCGGCTTCAGCGGCTTGGTGCTAAAGTCGTGGAGCGAACGGAAACGCAACGCGTTCCAAATCCTTCCTGAAGTGCAAGCGATGGTGAACGCCGTCCCCGGCATCCGCATCTTCATGGTCACACCGCCCTCGCTGCCCGGCGGCGGCGATTTTCCGGTTGAATTTATTCTGTCCTCTACCGCCGAGCCGGAGCAGATTTTAGAGTTCGCCAAACAATTGCAACAGCTCGGCGCCACAAACGGCGTGTTCGCCTTCCCGCCGATCATCGACACCAAGGTGGATCAGCCGGAAATGGAACTGGTCATTGACCGCGACAAAGTGGCTGCGCTTGGCCTAGACCTAGCGAGCGTCGGTGGCGACCTTGCCGCGCTTGTCGGCGGCAATTATGTGAACCGATTCAGTCTCGCTGGCCGCAGTTACAAAGTGATCCCACAACTCAAGCGCATTGAACGCCTGAACGCTGACCAGTTGGGAAACAATTACGTCAAAGGCCCGGACGGAAAACTTATTCCGATCAGCACCTTTGCCAAGCTGGTGAAACATACCACCCCGCGCGCCTTGAATCGCTTCCAGCAATTGAACGCTGTGAAGTTGAGCGGCGTGGCCATCCGTCCGCTGGACGATGCGCTAAAGGTGTTTGAGGAAGAGGCCGCAAAAATTCTACCCGAAGGCTACAAGCTGGATTACACCGGCGAATCACGGCAATTGCGCGTGGGCGGCATCTCGTTCGCCTCAGCCTTCGGCCTAGCAATTGTGTTAATTTTTCTCGTGCTGGCCGCACACTTCAACAGCTTACGCGATCCGTGGATCATTCTGCTCGGCTCCGTGCCGCTGGCGATTTTTGGTGCTCTGATTTTCTGCTTCTTAAAAATGCCGAACCCGAACATGGCCTTCTTCACCGACGGCTGGACGACCACCATCAACATCTATTCGCAGGTCGGCTTGGTCACACTCGTAGGCTTGGTTTCCAAGAATGGAATCTTGATCGTGCAATTCGCGAATGAACTGCAACGCACCGGCCTCACCAAAGTGCAAGCCGTGCGGCAAGCGGCCGCCACGCGGTTGCGTCCGATTCTGATGACCAGCGTAGCCACCGTCTGCGGCCATTTCCCGCTCACGCTGGTCACCGGCGCTGGCGCGGCCGCGCGTAACTCCATCGGCATTGTGATTGTGGCTGGTATGGCGCTTGGCACACTCTTCACGTTGTTGGTAATTCCCGCCATCTATGTTCTGATCGCCAAGCAGCATAAGGCCGAAAGTCTTACGACGAGTGAAACTGAAAAAGCGTAAGACTGGAAGACCGGCCATTAGTCCGCCGTGCCATCTCGGATGCGTCCGGCTTACAGCCGAAGACCCACAAGCGTTTTTATCCAATTCCCGCAATGTTATTGGCATTTTTTCCGCAGTCGTATCTCGTCAAATTGTCCCGCTCTGCTTAAGCTCATGGCGATCCAATGCCATCATGAACTATTGCAAAACAATCTTTGCGGCGCTGCTGTTGGCGCTAGCTTCAATCAACCCACTGTTTGCCACGACCATCGTTGGCTTACGCTGTGAACATTTGGTTGACCCGCAAGGGATAGATGCTGCGCCCCCAAGACTGAGCTGGCAGACCGCTTCCGCCGAGCACAACTTCAAGCAGGGTGCGTATCAAATAATCGTGTCCTCGTCGGAGAAGAAGCTTTCTTTGGATAATGGAGATTTGTGGGACAGTGGAAAAGTCGCTTCGGACAATTCGATTTTGGTGAGCTACGCGGGCAAGCCTTTAGCCTCGCGCCAAAGGTGCTTCTGGAAAGTCCGCGTCTGGGACGAATCGGGGAAAGTTTCTGCGTGGAGCAAGTCGGCTTCGTGGACGATGGGCGTGCTGAATGCTGCCGACTGGGGCACGGCTAAATGGATTGGGCAGGACGGCGACGATGTGACCAATTATCTCTCCGGCGCGTCGTGGATCTGGTCGGCGGACGCGGACGCGGAGACGAATTATTTCCGCCGCGTGGTGACGCTGCCCGCCGGGCGCAAGATCAAGCGCGCCCTCTTTGAATACACCGGCGACAACGAATGTCGCGGCTGGCTGGATGAATTTGATCTGGGTGCACGGAACAATTTCAAAACGGTAAAATGGAATGACATCACCACGCGGCTGGAAACCGGTAAAACGTATTTATTCGGATTCACTGGCCAGCATGCCGCCGCCAGCAAAAATCCGGCGGGCATCATCGGCAAGCTGACGGTGGAGTTCACCGAAGGCGAGCCGCTGGTGATCCCGACTGACGAACAATGGAAGGTTTCCAAATATCTTGAGCCCGGCTGGAACACCGCCAGCTTCGACGATTCCAAATGGCTGTCCGCCAAAAAACTTGGCCCGGCGGAATTGGCGCCGTGGGGCAGCCCGCGCACGGCGGAAAGCCGCCGCCAACCCGCGCGGTATTTGCGGAAGGAATTTGCCGTCGAAAAAAAGATCGCGCGCGCGACGGTTTCATTTTGCGGATTGGGCTTGTCGGAGTTGTATGTGAACGGAGATAAAATCGGTGACGCCGTGTTGTCGCCGGCCTTCGCGCAATACGACAAGCGGGCTTTCTATGTCACTTACAACGTCACCAAAAATCTGTCGCGCGGCGCGAATGTGTTGGCCGTGATTCTCGGCAATGGCCGCTTTTACGCCGATCGCAGCAAGGTTTATGCAGGCACGGCGAGTTTCGGCTGGCCAAAATTGCTGTTGCATCTGCGGATTGAATTTGCGGATGGTTCAGTGAAAGAAATCGTCAGTGACGAATCGTGGAAACTTACGACGGACGGACCGATTCTGGCGAACAATGATTTTGACGGTGAAGAATACGATGCGCGGAAAGAGCTCAACGGCTGGAGTAAATCTGGCTTCGATGATTCAAAATGGAAGGCGTCGGAAATTGCCGTCGCGCCTCCGGGA
>CAINDH010000245.1 GCA_903847285.1 uncultured Verrucomicrobia subdivision 3 bacterium
CATGCGACAACTCATCGGCCAGGGAACTCAGAAATTTTTCGTGGAGAACCTTTAACGAAGCCCGGATTTGCAAGGTGGCGTTTGTGTCGACCTTAGCAGCTTTCAAACTGGCGTCGTTTTCCTCGTGCCAAGCTTTGAGAGCCCGGTATTGATCCAATATTATGACGTGAACCTTCGCAGACTTGTTTGTGTCGGCAATTCCAAGAACTTTCAAGATATCCGCCGTGCGACCCTCAATGGCCGCGGTGTATTTGGCTTCCGCTTCAGCGGACGCAGCGTTCGTTTGGGCGGCGGAAGCGGAAAAGACCATGGTTATGGCAAGGAAGGCATGAACTAGAAGTGAATTTTTCATTGGCGTAGATTAGCGGTTAAAAGTCCGTTCAAAATTTCCCGTGACACACAAAAAGCCGTGCCGTGCTTGTGATCCGGCGGAAAAGAAACATCTCCAGTGACGTCGATGAAAGTTCTAAAATCTCGGGTCTTCGTTGCGCCATAAATTTTTTCCCGATAGGCATCAAAGTAAATCAGCCAATCGTCGCCTATCTTCAATGCGCACGGACCCTCGGTGAATTTTTGGGTGAATGGCTGCGATTCATCTTTCCACGGCCCAAGCGGCGATCCGGCGAACGCCACGCGTAAGTTTAGATTCGGACGCGAATTGTCTTTGTTCAGCAACACGTAGCGATTCCCGTCGCGGAGAATGAAACCGTCAATCACGCTGAACCCCGGGTCGAAAAACAATTTGGCTGACGTGAAACTTTTGAAGTCGCGCGTGGTCGTGAAGTATAATCGGTGATTGTTGTCGCGCTTCTCTTCGTAATCAGGAAACCGCCCGGGAATCGTCGAGGCCCAGACTATGAGAAATTGATTCTGAGCTTCATCATAAAAAATTTCTGGCGCCCAGACATTCACCGTTGTTGGCTCGTTAGTCATCACGGGAATGAATCGTTGTTCCGACCAATGGATCAAATCTTTGGAACTCGCATAGCCGAAACCGGCATCGCCATGCCAAGCGCTTGTCCAAACTAGATGAAAAATGCCGTCCGAGCCGCGCGCGATACTGGGATCACGAAACTGTTTGCTCGCACCGACGTTCGCCTCAAGAAAAGTTCCCGGCACATTCGTCCAGTGGTAGCCATCGTAACTGTAAAGGAAGCGCAGGAACTTCTGGTCTGCGTCGCGAAACGAAGTGAACAGATAGGCCGAACCATGACGGGCCGAGCGCGCCGGAATTTTTGTCGCGCATGAATTGCAAAGCAAAATCAGTGCGACAGCTCCGAGCAGCAGCGTAAATTGACGGAGGCAGGAACGCATTGAGATTATTGGACGGAAACGGCGCGATAAAACCGCGACCTCGCATTGGGGAATCCAGGCGGCGTGAAATTTTTCGCCGAAACGGAGGCTACGGTGTTCGTCCATGTCGTCCAGTTTTGCAAATCGTCGGAGTATTGCAGCAGAAAATAAAATCCGGCTTCACCCGTAAGCGACAACTGCGGCAGGCCATTGGTAAGCGCAAAGCCGAGCTGTGATTGCGGTAGCGCGCGGACATGAACGCCCAGGATGTTGGTCAGCGAAGCACCTTGGGCATCGGTCACCTTGAACTGAAAACTGCCAAGACCATAAAAACTTGTCGTGGGCGTGAAGCGCGCCACTTTTCCAGCGATGAGTGTCACCGTGCCGTTCGTCGGATTGGAAACGACATACACCGGCGAATTATTGGTGAAGCCGCGCGTGAACTGCGTCAGATCCAAATCCACATTTATCCCGCGCGTGCCATCGATGTGAATCGCCGCGAGCCAATTCAGGTAATCTTCGAGGTTCGTGAATTCATCGCCGTCGGGATCGCCGTTGCTGTCGGAAAAATCACCGGGCGGTGAATTGGGATTAAAGCCTTTTGCCAATTCCCACCAATCGGGTAAACCATCATGATCGCTGTCCCAGCCGGCGGGACGCTGAACGACCGGATAATTTTCCCAGCCGCCGACATCGTCCTGCGAATTTGGCAAACCGGGCGAACCGCCATACGGCCCGGTGCCGGTGTAGGTGTAAGTGCCATCAATCGTCTCGCGAATCACGCGCGCATCGTGGTCATCGATCAGCGGCTGATTGCA
>CAINDH010000246.1 GCA_903847285.1 uncultured Verrucomicrobia subdivision 3 bacterium
ACACGGCAAACACCACGGTGCGCGGGCCGTAATTTGTGTTCGTCAAGGCATCACGCAAGCTGCCCGGCCCGCTGTCATTGAGATTCGTAACCTCCACCACCACGCCGCCGCGACCACCACGCGCGAAACGCCCGTAACCTTCCGCGCCCGGAAACGCTAGGTGCCGCGCTCTAAATTCCCAGACCGTTCCCTTGGTGACGTTGCCCAGAGAATCAATTTCATCCACGCGCCAGTAATATGTCAGCAAACTTTTCAGCCCGGTGGCGGTGTAATTGGTGGCGACCTGATTTTGTTTGAATTCGGCGGAAGCATGGGTGGCGTTCTTTACGGCGATAAAATTCGTCCCAAGATACACGTCGTGCGAAGCGGCGCTGCCCGCCGTGGCTGCGGACCAGTTGAGTGAAGCACTGCCCGCATCGGCGTTCACATGTTCGTCACCGTCGGCGGGCGAAGGCGTGTTGGCGATACGCGTGGAGTTGGGCGTATCGATTTCAAATCCATTGATCATCGGATCTTTGATCGTCACTGAGCCGACGGTGTTCGTCTCGGCAGCAAAAATAATGGTCGTGATGTCGTTCGTGCTCGCGACGTCGAATTCAACATAGGCCACCGGCGCTGCGGCATTGTTCACCGCGCGGATTGTTGGCTGAAGATTGTCCACAACCTGGGTGCCGTTCAGAATAACATCAATCGGCCCCAACGTCCCCGCGACGAGCGCGTCCCAGTGATTGTGATACGTCAGCAGCGTATGATGGCCGGGAAAAAGTCCGGCGATCGTCATCTGAATCTGTCCGCCAGTTCCCAACGTGGCCGGCGCGACCGTAAATCCGTCTGAAACGAGTTTCGCCGTGCCCTGCGCTCCCGTCTGATACCAGTTACTCAACAGACCGCTGCCGCCCCGGCTTGCGGAAACTGTCGTCTGCGAAAAACTGATAGTGACGGTTTCATTGGAAAGTGTGGTGAAAATTTTCGTCGCCGTGTTCGTTCCCGTTGTAGCTCCGCCGGTCGTGTCCTGACTCCATTTCGTGTATCCCGTCTCGGTGACAGAATCCAAATTTTTTGAATCGCGGTTGATATCGACTTTGAGTTCACCGGCAGACGCGGAAAACGCGAGCCAGCGGACGCAGCCAAGCAACAAAATGATCCGGTGAAATGAACGCATGGATTGGGGGAAAAGATAACACGCCCCGCCTCGTTATAGTTTCGAATTTCTGCGAAATGGCTTGATAAAACTGCGCATCCGCTCAACGCCCGAACAACGGCAGCCAGACCGACATCTCGGAAGGCCCGCGATTTTGCCACACGGCATAAGGAATAAATTTCACCGCAACGGGCTTGGGTTCCACCGCCTGGAAATCGCGATACAATTTACCCTGCCAGCTCGCTTCCGTTCGAGTGAGCACGTTGCCTTCCAGCACCACCACACCATTGAGCAGACGTTGATCGTAACGTGCCGTCAATTTGAGGTCGGCTGGAATCAGCACATTTGAAATTTTTACTCCGTTGGGCAGATCTGGTGATTCGAGGCAATAAACCACCGGCCCACGCTGCACCGCGATTTGATTCAGCGTTTCCTCCACGAGCGGATTCGCCTCCATCAACCGCACCGGCATCGGCAAATCCAAATCCACGAAATCACCCGCTTGCCACGCGCGGCGGATCTCAAAATAACTTTCTGACACTGCCGACTTGGCGGGGCGATTGTTCACGCGCACTGTTGCTTCTTTCGCCCATCCGGGAATCCGTAGCTTGAGAGCGAATTCCGCTTTGCGGCACTCCAGAATTTTGATGCGAATTTTTCCGTTCCACGGATATTCCGTTTCTTGAGCCAGCTTTATTTGATTGCCCGCCAGTTCAGTCGCCAGCGAGCTGCCGCCGTAAAGGTTCACCCAAATGGCATTCGTCGATTTTACATAAGCGTAGCCTGCCGACTCCGCGAAGGTCCGCACCAGATTCGGCGGACAGCAAAACGAACTCACAAACGGCACGCGCGTCCGCGCCCAACGCAATTCCACCGGCATCGGATCCGTCACGCGCAAAGGATTCGTGTAAAAGAAATTCGTGCCGTCAAGAGCACCGCCGGCGGGAACGGCGTTGTAAAGTTCCAGTTCCACCACGTCCACGAACTTCGCCTCGCCCGTCGCGAGAAACATCCGCCAGTTCCATAGCGCGTTGCCGATGTTTGCGCAGGTTTCGTTGTGCGCGGTGGTGTTCGGCAATTGGTAATTTCGACCATAGGCCTGATGAACACGCGTGATTTGCCCCTGCCCTCGAGAACCATCCGGCCCCGCACCGTCGTAAAGCGCACCGCAGCCGCCGGTGAGATAAAGTTTCTCGGTGACTACATTCGTCCAGATTTGCGTGAGCGGCTTCCACAAGTTTGTGTCGCCCGTTTCCAAAAATAAATCCGCTGCACCGGCGTAAAGATAATTTGCCCGCACCGCGTGCCCCTCAGCCTCAGTTTGTTTAGTGAAGGGAATCCGATCCTGATTATCCGTCCCGCCGTCTTTGACCAGGTCCCGCATCGCGATAAATATCTTTCCCAATTCCAGGTAACGCTGGTTACCCGTCACGCGATACAGATCCATGATGCCCATGTATTGCGAAGCGCAGATGTTATGCAACGCCAGTTCAGGCGTGGACTTTTCAAAAAACTTGTCGAGATATTCTGCCGCGTTGCAGGCAATGTTTAGAAAATTGGTTTTACCCGTGATGCGATAATGCACGCTCGCCGCCGTGAGCAACTGGCCCATGTTATAGGCCTCCCAATTGTTGCGATCACTGAACGGCGCGACTTTGGAATTTGTTTCCTGCAGCCGCCATTGCACCCATGTATCTATATAACCGTTCGTCATTTGCGCCTTAGCGACCACGGCGATGATTTCATCTAGTTGCTTCTGCAACGCCGCATCGTTCGTCACCGCCAGCGTGGCACTCGCGCCTTCGAGAAACTTGTAAAAATCGCCATCGTTGAAGGACGCGCCGCGCACGCGGCCTTCCTTCTGCAAACCAGCGATGAGTTCAAAGTTGCGAAGGAACTGCGTGTAATTCGTCCCCGTCATCAGCCGCGCCATGCCGGGAACCATCTGCGTGCGGCAGAGTTCAAAACGGTCGTAGAAAAAGCCGTCCGTCCAGCGCACTTCAGTCAACGGCAACGGCTCGACTTTGGCGAAAGGACTTGCTGCGTGAACAGCCAATCCAACTAACGACAAAACCACCGTTAAGATTGATATTCTAATTTTCATTTCAATCCAACCTTTGCATCACGTTTCTCCAGCTTAGCCGATTGCGGCACGACTCCGAGAATCACAAAGCTCCCCTTCCCGATCAATTCCAGCTTCTGCCGCCCAGCTTCAAAGCGAAACGCGTGCACATTCACGACGGGACACTCATCAATCGCCGCCGCGTTACGCAGCAACACATCCACACCGCCGCGTTCGTCGGCTTGTGAGGCAAAATCCAGATTCGGTACCTGCAACCAGATGTCGCGCTCGTTCTGAAAATATCCGACCAACACGCGCACCGGCTCGCTCGCTTCAAATTCAATCGGCTCATAATGCCCGCTCTTCGCCGCCTCATGCGAGAACCGGATGCCCGTCAAACCATTCAGTTCCGGCGCAAGTTCGCTGATGAGATATTTGCGATCTACAAAAGGTTTGGAGCCAACCTTCACGTCATAAGTTTCCGCGTTCGTGCTGATGAGTTTGAATTTGGCAGGGGGCCACGCGGCAATCGGAGCGATGGTTTTTTGCGCAGCCGATTGTGAGTTCGTCAACGCCGCGACCTGCGCACGGAAATCCGCCAACTCCTTTTCATAGAGCGGTAGCACGTGCGACCAATGATAATTGGTGCCAACGCCATTAGCCGCGCCGCCGAACGGAATTTTGCGATGTCCGGTCTGCATGGAGTTGGCGAAGGAATAGGTTTTACATGTCAAATCAGTGAGTATTCCAAAATTTGTCAGGCTCGATTCTAATGCAGCATCAGCCCAATCTTTCCCGATAAAATCTAAGTTTCCCCCATGAGAAACTACGAACATCGCAGCTATTACTTTGAACTCATAAAATTGGCTCATTGCCCTAATACAACGAATGTCGTTTTGAAGTCGCTGAAACTCATCACGGTTTTTCGTAATCAGCGGAAAAACACTTTCAATTGCCTTTACCGCTTCGCTAGAGAATTTACCAACGTCCTTTATTACTGTCATAGGCGTCTCGCCAATGTGAATTTCTTTATTATTCGCTTTGTTTACAAACTCATCCAACCGTTCTCCCGGCGGCGCTTGGGATTCCCACAATTCCGAAATCGCATTGTAACGTTTCGGATTCACCAACTGATCCAGCGTCATGCCCAGCGAAAGCGTCTGACGATTGCCTTCCGTGATGCCGAAGCGACGAATCAACATCGGTGCGACTTCGCCGGCAGCGTTGTAACCATCGAGAATTTTTCCGGCGGCATTCGTGTCACAACCATAAAAGTCAGCAAGGCGACCAGCCCAGTAGGCGCGATCTTCATTCGTGTTCACATCGGGATTCCACGCGTAACGTCCCCACGCCTCGAACCAGATCCAATCACGTTCCCATTGCTTGAGCGGCGGATCGGCGATGTCCGGCGAGTAAGGCCAGTTCCAATAAGCCAGCGGATACAGATGCAGCCCGCTCGCGCCAAGCTGGTCACGCGAGGCGATCATAGATTTGCGGATGAACTCCGTCGCGCCGTAGCGAAACGGTTCGAGGTTCGAGAGAATGTGAACGTTCACCAGATGCGGCCCAAGTTTCGCCATGTTGCGATGCGTCTGCGCAGCCTTGCCGCGCGGTTCGTAGGTGGTGAGCGATTCGCCGTTGTATTTGGTTTCCGTGAACAGATTGGAATAGACCGTAAAACACGCAGGCATGATGGCTTCGGGATTCATTGCGTGCGTGCGGATGACGACCGGCGGCTGCTCTTTCAAATCGGCGACCTTCATGCCGTCCAACACGCCGGGTAAAATGGCATTCGTCGCCCACGCGATCTGATTTTCCGTTCCCTGCAACGCTTCGCCGAGACAAACCATCAATCCGACGTTCGGAAATTCCTTCACAAATTCCGCGATGGATTTGCGCGTGTAATCCGTGACCAATGGCGTCGGTCCGGAAAGCTGGGTGGAGATGCCATTCGTCTCGGCAAACGGTTTGGAGACAAAAATATTATAGAACATCTGCACGAGCCAGATACCGCGCTTATCGCACTCGCCCGCGAGCCAGCGGAACTGCTCCTGATTTTTTTTAAAAACGTCGTCCGGCACTTCGACCGCGTAAGGATAATCCTTCAACCGCACGAGCGATGCGAACGGATGGCCGTTCCACAGATAAAGTGTGTTCATCCGGTTCGCGACGAGCGAATCCAGATATTCGGTCCATAGTTTTTTATCGTAGAACCACGGGAACAGTTCCGGCGTGTAGGGATACTCGTAAACTTTGCGGCCGGGCAGGATGTAGGTTTTCTGCATCCCCACGCAGGTTCCGCGCAGTTTCATTTTCGGCCCGTCATGGACATCCAAATCATCCGGCAACCTTCCGGCGACGCGGATGCGATTCGCCAGTTCCAGACAGCCATACAACACGCCTGAATCGTCATTCGCCATGACTCCCAGATTGTTGCTATCCATCCTTTGCGACACCACAAAGGACTCGCGTTCCCAATTAGTCAGCAATCGCGAGACGTAAATCTTTCGCTCCCCCTTCTCTTCCGGCATCTGAGCCGCCATCACGGCTGCGAGTTTCTTGGCATCGGAGTGAATCAGGGACGCATCTAAATTCACCGCCTTGAGCGCTTCCACTAATTTCTCCGCGCCAAACTGCACACGCGGCGCGGCGTTGGAGGCGATGATGATGGAAACGGTTTCTGCGCGGACGCAAAACTGACCAAGCAAAAGCACTAAAGCAACAAAGCCAGCATGGTGGAAAAGCAATTTCATTTGAATGATGGAATGATTCTCCAAATCGCTTCCTGCGCCAATAGGAAAAACGCCAAACGAAAAAGGGTTTCTGCCGTGCATGCGAAAAGATTGACGGCAACGGCGTTTCCCCCGAACCTGCTGGCCGTAAATTATGAAGCTGCCGATTTGGAATTCACTCCCACCCCGACACCGCAAGCTCACGCTCTTGGCTTTGGGACTGCTGCTGTTTTACACCACCGTCGGCTTCTTGATTTTGCCGCCCATCATCCGCAGCGTGGCCGTGAAACAACTTTCAAAACAGCTCGACCGCGAAGTCTCGATTGAAGAGATAAAAATCAATCCATTCGCTCTCTCCACGACCGTGCGCGGTCTGCTGATCAAGGACAAGGACGGTCAGCCGTTCGTTTCGTGGGACGAAGTTTATGTAAACTTCCAACTCTCTTCGCTAGTCACCAAGGCGGTGACGTTTGCCGAAATCAGCATCATCAAACCTTACGCCCGCGTGCAATTAAATTGGGATAATAGTTTTAATTTCTCCGACCTCATCACGAAATTTTCAAGCACCAACGCCTCGCCAGTGCCGAAGACAACCACGTCCAAACCGCTTGTGCTTCACGTTGGACGATTGCACATCGGTGGGCTGGCGGCAGCGTTGGCAGACTTCACCACCCGTGAGCCGTTCAAGCGCACCATTGGCCCACTGGACATTTCGCTGGAAGATTTCCGCACCGACCCTGACAACAAAAATCCCTACGCCTTCACCGGCACGACGGATGCAGGCGAACGCATTTCTTGGAGCGGTCATTTCTACCTCGACCCGCTGCGCTCGCAGGGTTCGCTGACGCTGGATCATTTTACACTGAACAAATATGCGCCGCTTTATCAGGACTTCGTGCGCTTTCAAATCCGTGACGGCAGCATTGGCCTGCATCTAAATTACCGATTTGAATTGAGCGCGACCAACCGGGTGATGCTGCTCACTGACACCGCATTTGCACTGCGCGATTTCAAATTGGGGCTATCCGGTGAAAGTAACAACCTCGCTGAGTTGCCGCACTTTGGAATCACCGGCATCAACGTGGATTTGGAAAATCGCCGGGCTTCTATCGCTTCCATAGTAGCCGCCGACGGAAATCTTTTTCTGAAACGTGACCAGCATGAAAACATCAACCTCGCGGAAGTTACCAAGCCGTCAGCGTCGGCGGCGAACGCGCCGGGTGGAATCATATTCCTGCTGCGCTCCGTCACAAATGCCGTGTCGCTTCTTCTGCAAAGCACAAACCAATGGAGCGGAACAGTTCGCTGCGTGGACATCACCAACTGTGCGTTACACTTGGAAGACCTCGTCAATTCCCGTCCGGCGCGGCTCGACTTGACCGACATCCGGCTGCTGGCAAAAAATATATCCAACCTGCCCGGCACGAATCTTACCGCGGAATTTTCTTTGCGCTGGAACACGAACGGCTCCATTAAGACGCTCACCACCGCGTCGTTTCTGCCGCCGACGGCGGAATTGCAACTCGACCTTGACCAGCTTGATTTCGGCACGCTCGACCCGTATCTCGAACCGAAGCTCAATCTCTTCATCCTCGGCAGCAAGCTCGGCCTGCACGGAAAAATAAATCTCGCGACACCATCCGGCGCGTTGCCGCAGGTCACTTTTCACGGCGACGTGAACCTTGACGATTTTAAAACTGTGGACGGCGAGTTTGCGGAAGATTTGTTAAAGTGGGATTCGCTGCGCTTCGTGGGCATTGATGCGAACCTGAATCCGCAGAGCGTCACCATCAAGGAAATTGACGTGGACAACGCCTACGCGCGGCTCGTCATCGAAACGAACAAATCCATCAATCTCTTCAATGCGCTCCGCATGACCAACGCCCCGGTGACGAACGAGGTTAAGGTGGTGACGGAAAAGTCTACCGTTACCAATGCCTCGCTGCCGCAAATTTCCATTGGGGCGATTGCCATTTCCAATGCGGTGGTCAGTTTTACCGACCGGTCACTCACGCCAGATGTGAACCTCGAGGTCAAGGAAATGAATGGCTACGTCGCCGGAATTTCCACCGAACAGTTGCAACACGCCGATGTCAACTTGCGTGCGATGGTCGACGGCGTTGGCCCCGTCGCCATTTCCGGCCTCATAAATCCGCTCAACGGTGCGCAGACGAACACGATTAATATTAAACTGAAGGACATGGATCTCACGCCGGCCAGTCCATATGCAGCGAAATTCGCGGGCTACCGCATCGCGCAGGGGAAATTAAACCTCGATCTGGTCTACGACCTCATCGGGAAAAAGCTATCATCAAAAAATGTCATCACCTTGGATCGTTTCACGTTCGGCGAAAAGGTTGAAAGCCCGGACGCCACCAAGCTGCCCGTGCGCCTCGCCATTGCCATCCTGAAAGACCGCGAAGGGAAAATTGTTTTGGACGTGCCCATCGAAGGCAGCACGGACGATCCAAAATTCCGCATCAGCAAAGTCGTCTGGGGCACGTTGGAAAACATCTTGGTCAAAGTAGCCACTTCACCCTTCTCCTTGCTGGGCGCGGCGTTTGGCGGTGGTGAAGAGATGGGTTATCAGGATTTTCCCCCCGGTTACGCGTTATTGTCAGACGAGGGTAAAAAGAAATTGGATTCGCTCCTGAGAGCCATGCACGAACGCCCGGCGCTCGAACTGGAAATCATTGGCAGTATTGATCAGGACGGAGACCGTGAAGTACTGCAACGTGCCGCGCTCGACCAACTGATCCGCACAAAACTTTGGTTGAAACTTTCCAAATCCGAGCAAGTAACGAACGCCGTGGATCAAATCGTCATCCCGCTAGCCAAACGCGCGAGTTGGGTGAAGAAATTTTACAGTGCCGCGTTGGCAGATAATAAAATCACCCCCGAACTTTTGGCCGCCAATACCAACCTCGCCGCGTTCGCCGCGCAGGTCTTGCCGCGAAAACTTAAAGATGAAAAAGGTGTCAGCCAATTGACACAGGCAACCGCTGCTGACAGCGCTAAGAAATCTGTCGCGCCAACTTATCAAACCAAGCTCGTCCCGCCGCCGGATGCAATCGAAGCAGTGCTACTGGCGACATTCCCGGCGGGCACGGAAGAAATGGAAGCCCTCGCCGCTACTCGCGCTAAAGTGGTGCAAGATTATTTACTGCACAGCGGACAAGTTGAAGCCGCGCGCTTATTTCTCACCACAGGCGGCACGTTGCGCCGAGACGGCAGCCGTGTGTATCTGCAATTCCGCTAATTGGCAGTGGCAGATTGCCAAGATGCGGGAGTTGGGGTGACGTCAGGCGTGGAATTATTCCAGCACCGAAAAAAGGTGTGTCTCAATGTGACCGCGCCACGCAGAATTGAATTAGGTGCGTGACGTGACCCACCAAAATTAAATGCAACTATTTCAGCCAGTTGTCGTATATCATCTTCAGCGTTAGCAGCAGCACCATCGTTAGGAAGACTGGTCGGATAAATTTTGTTCCACGAGTTAGCACCATGCGGCTACCCAGACGCGCTCCAATCCACTGGCCGCAGCCCATCGTCACGCCTGCCGCGAACCAGACTTTTTGCGCGAGCAGAAAAACGAGGAGCGACGCCACATTGCTCGCCCAGTTCAATGCTTTGGTGTTAGCCGTTGCTTTTGCCAAATTGAAGCCAAGCCCTAGCATGAAAGCGAGCGCCAAAAAAGTGCCCGTGCCGGGACCAAGAATCCCATCGTAGAAACCGATGCCGAACGCGAAGATGAAATCAAATTTCATCCGGGAGATGCGGGGATGAATATCGTTTTCGCCAAGTTGCGGACGTAGCCATACAAAAATCGCGACGGCGAACAGCAGCATTGGTATGACTTTCTTCAACCACTGCGCATCGAATTGCTGAACCAGCAGCGAACCGATTAACGCGCCAAGAAATGCAAGCACGCAGGCTCGCGAACAATCCCGCAAACTCACCGCTCCAGCTCGCTCAAAGTGAAATGTGGCGCTGGTGGAACCAAAGGTGGACTGCAATTTATTCGTGCCTAGAGCAAGTTGCGGGTCTCCGCAGATGTTCAGCAGCATGGGTAATGTAAGCAGGCCACCGCCACCTGCGATGGTGTCCACAAAACCGGCGACAAGGCCGGTGGCAAACAACAATGCCACCTGCCACCAGACGATGTTCAGACAGCCAATCATTTGATCAAGTTAACCGGGACCCCGCGCTTGGCGGATTCATGGCAGGCATCCAGAACTTGCTGCGTCTTTCGCGCCCACATTGTCCATTCGTCATTCAACCGCCCAGAAAAAATCTGGCTGGCAAAGTTGCGCCACATGCGTGTGTCTTGCGCGGTAGGATGCCCAAAGTCCATTGGGTTCGCGCCCGGCGGACATTTCGTATCGCTAGTCACTGTGAGAAACTTTTCATTCACCTCAAAGCTCGGTTCGTAGCCGTTGAAAGGATGGACAAAATCCGGCAGGCGCAGCCAGCCGTTTTGTCCGCTAATTAAAGCCCATTGCTGTTTTGCGGCGCGGAACGAGGCATAAAATTCGGCAGTAACGCCGCCGGGATAATTTAGCGTCGCGGAAAATTCTGTGGGTGACGCGGGGCGTCCCGTAAGATTTTGGGACGCGGAAAGAATTCTGCCGGTGACACTTTCCGGCAACTGCCAATTCAACGCCCACAGAGTAAAACGAATGGAATACCAGCCAAGATCGCCAGCGCAGCCAGCTGGCTCCAGTGCGCCGTTGGCGCGGATGTTGGTGCTGAAAAACTCTTCGCCAGGATAAAAACTGAAGGCGGAGACAATACGGCGGATTGGTCCGACGCTCTGACCATCGTCCAACACGTGGCGCAATTTCTGCAGACGAGGGTTATGCATGAACATCACGCCATCGAGAAACTGCACGGAATTTTTTTTGCACGCGGCTAGCATAGCTGCAAGTTCGACAGCATTGGTGGCGCATGGTTTTTCGCAGAGGACGTGCTTCCCCGCAACGGCGGCGCGCAGGACAAATTTTTTACGTAAGCTGGTTGGCAGTGGAATGTAGATTGCGTCCACCTTCGGCGAGACCAGCAACTCCTCGTAGCTGCCGAACGCTTCAGGAATCTGCTCGAAAGGATTCTCCGACTGACATTGGTGAATAAAATCAAGGCTCTTCTGCGCGTCGCGGCTGGCCACGGCCGAGACAACGCTATTGCCAGAATTCAGAATGGCTTTCCAATTTTTCCGGCCAATACCAGCCGTGCTTATGAAGCCAATGCGTAACTTTTTCATAATGAAATTGTAAGGGGCGATGTGGGAAGGTTCTATTTTTTCCCAGTTTGAGTTTCGTCGCTGCCACCCTGATGAGCTTCGCGCGCCCGTTGTAAAATCACCTCTGCCAACAGCGGCTCAGTGCCGACAGACGCGGCATACCAAATTAATTTTCCACCACGCTCAGTCGGGTTGCGCCACGTCGGCTGACCGGCAGCCAGGCGTTCTTTTACGATGCGCTCCGGCTCGCCTAGCAACACAGGTATGTCCTCGACTGCGTGTAAGCCGTCGCTGATAAAAAACGGCACAACCACGATGTTCTTCGTCTTCACCGTTTCATGACAGCCTTTGATAAGCGGCGCTTCCTCCATAAACACCGAGCCGACCTCGGCGAAAATGTTGAGCGAACGAATTAATTCAGCCTGCCGCTCTACCGCTTTTCGAGAATTGGTATTTCGCCCCGTGCCATGGCCGGCTATGAGCAGTGTGGTGTCGGCATTTTTTGGGGCGCGCGGGAAGGGAAATTTTTCCATGACCGCCTTCGCACGAGCAAGAATCACCGTGGTCATCAAGTCGTGCGAGCCAACGGGCAGGCAATAGTGCGTGATGCGGGATGTATGATGCATGATGCGTGAAAGCGGATTGTCACTCAAATTGAAGCCCAATTCCTTAGGGATAACTTCTGCACTGAAGTAACCTTCGCTGATGAAAAAAGGGATGATGAAAACTTTAGGCGCGGTGATTTTGTTGAGAACGTCTTTGACCTTTGGCTCCTGCTTCCAAAACGCCGCTCGCACCTCACGGAATATATTCCGACGGCCTAATTCCGCCACATGCTGGAGCACCGGCGCGGCAGATTGGTCATTCAACGTTGTTCCATGACCGAGCAACACCAGCGCTACATCCGAAAAATCATCATCGTTCACACACTCAAGTTGTCGGAGTCGTGCGCTAACTGCAAGTCACGTCCGCAGGACCTGTTGGCACATGTCTGGAGTGCGGATATACCATTCGTATAATGCGGAGGATTTTTGCTCTAGAACTGGCATGCGCGTCGCCGACGGCAAATTGGCGATACCGCTGCTGAGAAAAATTGCGCGACAATTATATTGAACCTTTTGCCGATTTCTGGCGTCTTACCACCCGAACAACTTAAAAAATCAACCAATCACTCATGAATTCATCTAAACTTACGCTCGCGGCTCTGGCTGCGGTATTTAGCATTAGCCTTACTGCGAACTCCGCTGAGACGAAGTTGCCGGCCGCCTCCGACAAAAAGGATTTGACCTACGCCAAGGATATTAAACCGATTTTTGACGCGAACTGCATTAAGTGCCACAGCGGCGAACGCGCTAAAGCCAAGCTTCACATGGAATCACTCGAAGGTATCCTTAAAGGAACCAAAGGCGGCAAAATCGTAACAGCAGGCGACAGCGCTGGCAGCTTCATCGTCAAGTGCATCACGCACACGACGGAAGAAAAAGATGAGTGGATGCCGCCGATTCCAAACAAAGCTGGGGCCAAGACGCTCACCGCCGAGGAAATCGGTCTGGTGCGAGCGTGGATTGATCAAGGTGCGAAGTAAATTTGCCACTCACTGGCAAGCCATCCATTCTTAATCCAAGGGCGTTCCCCGTGCCCTGCCACCAATTTCATAAGCAGATTCAACGTTTCTTCTTGTGTGGTGGCAGGTTTTTCTCTCAAACATTCAGAGCCGCCGGGATAACAAAAGTTAAACCAGCGCCCAGCTAGGATTAATTTCTGCATCCAGCGGCGGGAGTAGCACGTTTGCCAGTAATTTTCTCTCGGCAAGAATCCCGATCATCGCGGCATTGTCTGTGCAAAGGAATTTTTCCGCGAGACGCAGCGTAAATCCATGACGCTCGCAGGCATTCGCCAGCTCTTTACGGAGTCCTGAATTGCACGTCACACCGCCGGACGCGGTGATGTAGCGCACCCCTACGCGCTTGGCGGCACGAATAGTTTTCTTTACGAGCACTTCCACGATGGCGGCCTGCACGCTGGCACAAAGATTGTTCACTTTCTGGTGATTGGTAAGGATATCAGGATGGTCGCGGATGAAATAACGCACTGAAGTTTTTAGGCCGCTGAAACTGAAATCGTCATTCGCGTCGTGCAGCAACGGACGAGGAAATTTGTAGGCAGCTGGATTTCCCTGCTCCGCAAGTCGGTCTATCACCGGTCCGGCAGGATATGCAAGTCCCATGAGCTTGCCGGTCTTGTCAAAACATTCGCCTGCGGCATCGTCAATCGTGCCGCCGAGCACGCGATGTCTCAATTCAGATTCCACCAGCACGAGCATCGTGTGTCCGCCACTGACGATGAGCGAGACATTGGGTTGGAATTTTGAAAATTCGGACACGACGGGATTACCAGAAATCCACGGTGAATAAAGATGCGCCTCGTGATGGTTGATGCCGATAAAAGGTTTGCTCAACGCAAATGCCACCGCTTGAGCGGCTTTGAAGCCAACAAGCAATGCAATGGCCAGTCCGGGCCCTTGTGTGGCGGCGACAGCATCTAGTTGTCCTGCGGAAACACCGGCTTCGTCCAACGCCGCCAGCGTGACCGGGAGAAGATTTTTTAAGTGCTCGCGGGCGGCAAGTTCCGGCACGACACCGCCGTATTCTGCGTGCAGCTTGATCTGCGAGGAAACGGTGTTGGATAAAATTTCCCCATCGCGCACGACCGCCGCGCTGGTTTCATCGCAGGAAGTTTCGATGGCAAGAAGGGTCATTTACTTGGCCGCTACTTTCTCCGGCTTCGTCGTGGGATTCATCGCGTTAAAAATTATCAGCCCCTTCAGCAAGTCTTCAGCGCGTTCCAGTTGAGTGTCGTGAATACTCATTACCGCAGCGCGCTCTTTGTCATTAAGCGTTTCCACACCCCCCGGCGATTGCTGGCGCACAATGGCGGCCTCCTCAAAGTCGGTCATCGGGACGAGGATGTCTGGCGTGATCCCATGCTCGTGAATGACCTTGTGGCTCGGTGTAAAATACTTTGCCACTGTCAACTTGAGCGCGGAGCCGTCTTCCAGCGGAAAAATGGATTGCACTGATCCTTTACCAAATGTTTTTTCGCCCAGCACCACGGCACGATGTAAATCTTGCAGGCAGCCCGTAACTATTTCTGCGGCACTTGCGCTGCCAAGATTTGCAAGAATAACCATGGGCATTCCCATCAACTCATCACCGCCACCCTTGGATGAAAACTTTTCCAGCGTCGTGCGGCCTTCGGTCGAGACAATCAATTGTCCGCGCGGCACAAATTTCTGGCAGACCGACACCGCTTCGTCCAGCAGGCCGCCGGGATTCCACCGCAAATCCATCACGAGCGCCTGCATCCCCTGCCCTTGCAATTTTTGCAGCGCCCCGTCTAATTCCTCACTCGTCTGGTCCCCAAATTGTGTGAGTCGAACATAGCCGATTTTATTTTCGTTGAGCGGAAATTCTTTCCGTCCATGAATGTCTTTCACCATCGCCATCTGGATGACAGCGCGTTTAAGTGTGTAATCTTTTGATTCACCGGTGGAGGGGCGTTGGAGCGTTACTGTGACTTTTGTGTCCGGCTCGCCACGCAGTTGTTTCACCACATCGTCTAACGGTAATTTATCCACACTCTTGCCGCCGACCTTCATGATGCGGTCGCCGGACAAAATTCCCGCCCGGAAACCAGGAGTGTCATCCATCGGCGTCACGACCGTGACATAGCCGCCTTTCATCGCCACCACCAGGCCGAGACCACCAAACTGTCCTTCGGTATCATCCTGCAAACGCTGATACGAAGTAGAGTCAAGAAATTCACTGTGCGGGTCAAGTTTGTTGACCATGCCTTTGAGCGAAGCGTGGACGAGTTGCTGGTAAGTCGTGTCCTTGCCATCCACATATTCTTTGCGAACTTTTTCCAGCACGTCCACGTAAAGCTGGACGTTTGGATCTTCCTTGTCGCTCGCATCCTTGGCCATTCCCGCCGAAGTGAAAAAAATCTGCGCGCCAATGGCCAGATTCACCAACAAGGCGGCGACAACAAAACCAAAAATTAGGCGGCGTTTCATACGGTTGAAAATAGCACAGGGCGTTTATGGCGTCAGGAATTTTCCAACAGGCTTGCCACAAACGGCAAATCCGCCGGCACGGTCACCTTGGGATTCGGCGCGTTGCCCTTCACCAGCTGAACCGACTGGCCGATCAATTCACACGCCGCCGTGTCGTCAGTTAGAATTAGATTCTTTTGCCGAGCGGTGGCAATGGCGAGGCGAATGACTTCGACGCGAAACGTCTGGGGTGTCTGCACCGACCAGAGTCTTGAACGGTCCACCGTGCGCGAAATGGTTTTGCCGTCGGACGTTTCTTTAATCGTATCCGTGACTTGCTGCGCCGCCACGGCTGCGCCCGTATCGCGAGCGGCTGCAATTGTCGCTGCGATCAACACTTCCGTCGTGCAAGGCCGCGCGGCGTCCTGAATGGCGACGATTTCCGCCTGCGGGGACAAGGCTTCCAACCCGTTCGAGACCGAGTCCTGACGCTCCGGCCCGCCGACTACTAGCTTGAATGGTTTTTGAAATTTATATTCAACCGCGAGCTGCTGAAAATCTGCCTGCATCCCGTCGCGCACGACCAGAATGATTTCATCCACGCACGACGCGTCGTTAAATTGTTTCCAAGTGTGAGCCACGACCGGGCGACCGGCAACTTCCAGCCAGAGCTTATCCACGTTCGCGCCCATACGCGTGCCTTTCCCAGCGGCGACGATGATGGCAGAATTCATTACGAAAGTTTTGATTCAAGCTGCGCGCCAGTCCAGCACTTTCAACTGCACGGTTGTCCGGCCATTGAACTCATTCACGCCGGGTGCGAAGGCGAGATCAAATTTTCCGACGGGCAGTGAGCCGTTGCCGGCATTCCACCAGACGGCCTCGTGTGTGACCGTGCCGTCCGTGACCCACAGCTTGACGTGCTGCTTGTTTGCACCCATGCGTAGGAGCGGCTTTTTGTGAGTGAGATTCCGCGCGCAGAATTGCACAGCGGGATTGCCCATGCCGGTGGGTTTTAATTTCTCTAACTCGGCAAGCGAATCGAGATTCAAATCGGACAACGCAATTTCTGCATCCAGCCGCAACGGTGCTTGCAAATCTTCCGTGCGCAAGCTGCGCCGGGCGATTTCATTCAGCCGAATCCGCAGCGCATCCACTTTTTCTGGCTTGATGCTCAAGCCCGCCGCCATCGCATGGCCGCCATGTTTAACGAGCAGGTCATCGCACTCGCGTAATGCGGCAGCTAAATCAAAACCTGCGATGCTGCGGCCAGAACCTCGCATCTCACCATTTTCACCACCGATAATAAAAGTCGGGCGATAAAATTCCGACAACACGCGTGACGCGACGATGCCGACAACGCCAATGTGCCATAGCAACTCGCCCTCGACGATGACGAAGTCTTTTTCCGCGTCGAACTTTGATCGGACGACGCCAATCACTTGCTCGGTGATGGTTTTCTCAATTTTTTGCCGTTCGCGATTGCGCGCATCAAGATTTTGTGCCAGCGGCATTGCGGCATCAAAATTTTCCGCTAGGAGCAGATTGAGCGATTCTTCCGCTGTCTCAAGACGACCGGCGGCGTTCAGACGGGGCGCAAGTTGAAAGCCAACGTCGTGCGTGCCGAGTTTTTCCGGTGACTGCGCGACTTCTTTTAGTGCAAGAAGTCCGGGACGCTTGCTGGTGTTTAATTTTTCCAGACCGGCAGTGACGAGAATCCGGTTTTCGCCAACAAGCGGAACCAAGTCCGCAATCGTGCCGAGCGCGACCAGGTCCAGCAGCGGCTTCAAATCAAATTCCGCCGCGCCCATCAGGCCGGTTTCGCGTCCGCGTTTGACAAGCGCATGGGCAAGTTTGAAAGCCAATCCAGCCGAGCACAGTTCCTTAGAATTTTCGCCAAGCTGCGGATTCACCAACGCCACCGCTTCGGGTGCTGGGTTGGAAACCTGATGATGATCCAGCACGATGACCTCGACGCCCTGCCCTTTCAGCCAAACAATCGTCTCCACAGCAGTCGAACCGCAGTCTACGGCGAGCAATAGCTTTACCGGCAATTTTTTCAGGCAATTTTCCACGCCGTCGCGGCTCAAGCCATAGCCTTCATCCATGCGGTTGGGCAGATACGCGTCAGCCGACCAACCGAGCGTGCTCAACACTTCCAGCAAGATGGTCGTTGAGGTCACGCCGTCCACGTCGTAGTCGCCAAAGATGACCAGCGGCTCGTTACGTTCATGCGCCAGCAAGAGGCGGGCGACAGCGACGCCCATGTTCGGCAGCAGAAACGGGTCGGCCAAATTTTTTAGCCGCGGAGAAAGAAAATTTTCGATGACGCAAGGATCGCTAAAACCACGGTTAAGCAGGCATTGCGCGAGCAGTGGGGAAACTTTTTTGGCTGCGGCCAACGTGTTTGCGAGCAGCAGTTGCGGTGGCGCAAGTTTCCAGCGAAATTTCATTCAACCACGAATTAACACGAAAGAAAACGAATGAACAACTGATTCGTTATTATTTACGGCCATCCACAGCCTGTTTTCTTTCGCGTTTGGTGGCGAGGACGGAAACAAGAATGGCGGTCGTCAAAATGGCAGCGATGACGACAAGTGAAAGCCACGTTGGAATCTCCAACTGGAACCATTTGTGCGCGTCTTCACCGTGCGGAGCCAAAAGCATTTTCACGCCGACGAACACCAGCACGACAGATAACCCGATCTTGAGATATCGGAAATAATCAATCGCTCCAGCCAGCACGAAATACAGCGAGCGCAGGCCAAGGATGGCGAATACGTTTGAGGTGAAAACGATGAAAGGCTTCGTGGTCACAGCGAAAATCGCGGGTATGGAATCGAGAGCAAAAATCAAATCGGTCGTCTCCACCATGAGCAGCACGAGCGCGAGCGATGTTAGCATCTTGCGGCCATTGACCTGGATTACGAATTTTTCGTTGTGCGTGCCTTCGGCGATGGGGAAAAATTTCCGAGCGAGTTTGATGACGGGATTTTTTTCAGGCTCCACGCCTTCGTCATCGGCGAACAGCATTTTGATGCCGGTAAAAACGAGAAACGCACCGAAGATATAAAGCGTCCATTGGAAGCGCTGCACCAGTGCGGCACCGGCAAGAATCATCGTCCCGCGCATGACTAGCGCGCCCATGATGCCCCAGAATAGCACGCGGTGTTGGAATTGCGATGGGACTCGGAAAAAGGCAAAGATGAGCGCAATGACAAAGACGTTGTCCATCGAGAGTGACAACTCGATGACGTAGCCGGTAACAAATTCCACTGCTTCCTCGCGTCCACGCAACGGCACGAGCGCCATAGCGAATAGCATCGCGAGGATGCACCAGAAGATGGACCAGCGAAGTGCTTCTTTAAACGAGACAACGTGCGGACGACGATTCAGCAAACCGAGATCCAGCGCCAAAAAAAACAGAACGCACAGAACAAATCCGGCCCAATGCAGCGGTGTGATTTGAATTAAACCGAGCATTGGATAAAGGAATCAAACCTTCGCCGATTCGGTGTTTTGCAGCCCAACTTGCGACGCAGCGCCAATCTGCGGTTTCTCGCCATTGCTGCGCCAGAGCACAATGGCTGTGGCTACAAAGATGGACGAGTATGTGCCGACAATGATGCCGACGAGGAAGGTGAACGCGAAGTCATTAATCGCACCGCCGCCCCAGAAGAACAGCACCGCCGTAGCGATGAACACTGTGCCGCTGGTGATGATTGTGCGGCTCAAGGTTTGGTTGAGCGCGAGGTTAATGATTTCCTTGAACGTGCCGCGCATACCGAGTTTCAGGTCTTCGCGGATACGGTCGAAGATGACGATCTTGTCGTTGATGGAGAAGCCGATGATGGTCAACACGGCCGCAACGACGGTGGCGCTAAACTGGCGTCCGGATACTGCGTTGGCGATACAGAACACACCGATAGTGAACAACACGTCGTGCAGCACCGCGATGATGGCGGCGATGGCGAAGGAGAATTCGTAACGGAACGCGACGTAAGCGAGGATGCCGAACATGGCGCAAATCGCAGCGATGACAGCAGACTTGCGGATTTCATCACCGACGCTCGCTCCGACGCTGAAGCCGCCGGTGGCCTTGAACTGCGCCGCCGGGAATTTTTCTGCGAGCGTTGATTTTACCTTGTCCGCCGAGCCGGTGGAGGAAGTGACGCTCAAGTTTTCTTTCCCACTGGAAATATCTTTCTGATATTGAATTTGGGAATCCTTCTCGCCTATACCATCGAGTTCCGCGCGAACTTTTTCCACGTCCACTTTTTGCGCGTAGCTGAAGGTTGTGCTATCACCGCCGAGGAAATCAACGCCGAACAGTTTTTTGCCCTGCATCACGCCGAAGCCAAGCGCGATGATGGTGAAGACCGTGGTGGCGATGGCCAGCGATTTGGCCGCACCCATGAAGTTGATTTTGGAACTCTTGATGATGTGCAGCATCGGCAGTTTCGTGATGATGTTGCGCTCGGTCAGGAAGTTGAAAATGAGGCGTGTCACAACCAACGCGGTGAACAAGCTCGCGGCGACACCGATGGTCAGCGTAACACCGAAGCCCTTGATTTCACCCGTGCCCATCCAGATAAGGATGACAGAAGAGATGAGCGTGGTGACGTGCGAGTCAAAAATCGTTCCAAACGCGCGGGCGTAACCGGCGTCAATCGCACCGCGCAGAGATTTGCCCTTGGCAAGTTCTTCGCGGATGCGTTCGTAGATCAGGACGTTTGCGTCCACCGCCATACCAATGGTCAGCACACCGCCCGCGATGCCGGGCAAGGTGAAGGTCGTTCCGGCTGCGCACATGACGCCGAGCAGGATGATGACGTTGGTGATGAGCGCGACAATCGCCGCGATACCGGCAAATAAATAATAAATAATCATGAACGCCGATACGAAGATGACGGCGTAAAACGAGGCGTTGATGCCGCTCTTGATGTTGTCCTGGCCGAGCGTCGGCTCTACGTCTTTCGAGGAAACGATGCGCAACGGAGCTTTCAACGGGTTCTGCAACACATTGACGAGTGAACGAGCTTCCTCAGGCGTGTAATGGCCGGAAATCATGCCGCTGCCCGTGAGAATTGGCTCATTGATGTTCGGCGCGGAATATAGGTCGCCGTCCAGAATGATGGCCATACGATGACCAGAGTTCGCCGTGGTGATATCGCCGAATTTTTTACCGCCATCGGAAGACAGTTCAAAGTGAATCTGCAATTCGCCAAGGTTACCGTAGGCAAGCGTCGCGCGGTTGATGATGTCGCCCGCGAGATAATCCGGCGCGTTGCCGCTGGCTGGGCGTTTCTTGACGACGACCGCTTCCATCTGCTGCTTGCCGCCGGGCAATTGCTCGACGTGTCGCAGGACTTCATAACCGGGCGGAACCGGTCCGATGAGGTTGCCGGTCCTGGCATCCACGATGTCATCGCTCTTGTCATGCACCATGCGGAATTCCAGATAGGCCGAACGCTGAATGTTCGCCTGCGCCTGCGCCTTATCGGACGGAGAAAGACCTGGCATCTGTATGAGAATCTGGTTATTGCCAGCTGCTTGGATGACTGGTTCAGCGACGCCGAACTTATCAATACGCTTGCGGAGCACTTCAATCGCCTGCGATAACGCGCCGTTAACTTCCTGCTCAGACACTTTATTTGTGCCGTTGATAAAAGAGGTGTCCATCTCCACGAGGTAGGCCGTGCCACCCTGCAAATCTAGGCCGAGTTTAATCTTGCCGGAAGCCGCGCGCTGGAGGCGGTTCAAGATATACAGATTGGGGCGAACTTGATTTGCGGCGCTGTAGCTGGGGAAATATTTCTGCAAATCATTAGTGCCAACGGCCGTCTGGAGCGCGGCAAATTCGCTGACGGTGCCGGTTTTCGACAAATCTTTGGCGGCGGTGACGATGGCCGTAAAATTGGTGTCCTGCTTCGTTGCCTTGGCTGCGAACGTATCCACGAGGCTGCGCGAGGTGGGCGGTGTGACTTCGTAAAGCGCCCAGAGGACGATACAAATGACTACGATAAACCAGCTAAGATTATTTTGCTTCATGACAGTTTAGGATTGGGGGGAGTTGCCTGCTTCGAGAATTTCCGTGACCGAGGACTTGGAGACTTCTAGTTTGGAATCACCGGAGCGCAAAGTGACGACCTTGTCTTTCACCGTGATGACCACGCCGATGATGCCGCTGGCCGTGCCAACTTTGTCGCCAGACTTGATGGATTCAATCAGCTTGGCGAGCTCCTTGGCGCGCTTCTGCTGCGGGCGGATGAGGATAAAATAGAAAACCACCACGAGCAAAATCATCGGCAGAAAAGCCATGATGGGATTCTGTGGCTGGCCACTCGCGGCTGGCGCGGCTTGCGCTAAAATAACGTTCTGAAAAATTGTGTGCATAGTTTGAAAAAACGGTCGGCCAGTTTAGGAAAGCAACGGCCAAAGGCAAGGTTTATTGGCCGGGCATTTCATACAGCTGGCCCAGCTCGGCTACTTTTCAGATCGTAACCGGGAAATTTCCTTGGCGACCAGCCCCGGCGTCTCCAGCCGCAGACCGTCAAAGAACACCCGCACCCTACCCTGTCGATCCACTAGCGCAATGTGATCGGTGCCAGCGAAATTTCCCATGGTGTTGAACGGATTGTTAGTCTCAGTCGTCAAAAAACTCGTGCCGATGACGAAGTGTAATTGTTCCTTGTCGCCCGTGAGCAGGAACCAGCGGTTTGTGTCCGCGCCAAAACGTTTACCCCATTTCGCAAGAACTGGTGGCGTGTCGGAACGTGGATCCACAGTGAGCGAGAGCAGCGCCACATCGGCATCGGTCTTCGTGAGTCGTTGGATTTCTGCCATGCCCTTGGTGACTTCGGGACAAGTCAGCGAGCAACTGGTGAAGAGAAAGCTGACGCACAGAAATTTCCCCGCCACATCCGCCTGTGTGACTGTGCGTCCGGCGCTATCAGTGAAGGAAAAACCCACCAACTGGCGCGCATGATCCGGCGCAATGCCTACATTCCGCTCGCGGTGATTGAAGGCCAGCACTGCCACCCAACTGCCGACGCCCACAATGACCGCCAACGCGATAACGATGATGAGAAAAAAAATTTCCTCACTGCGCGGCGCTGGCTGGTCATTGGGGTGGTGGTCAGGCATTTCAGAATTTCCAAGTCACTGCCGCATGGATGCGATAATCCGGCACAACTTGCAAGCCGCTGTTAGCAAGGCTCACCGGCAGGTCGGCACCCAATTGTGCGTTCAATGAACCACCCCAAGTGAAATTGAGTTGCGGGCCAAGATACAAAACCGTCGACGCCGAATCTTCATCGACCACGCCGCCGAGCGTGTCCATGTCCTTACTCTCGCCAGAAGTCACGACCTGCAACGCGACCGTGGCCATCTCACCGAGCCATACAAACGCGCCCGGTCCGCCGTTCCACGTCCAGTCGTTCGCGTAGCGATGACCGAAGTCGCCCTGCGTGCGGATGGCGTATTGCATTTGGCCGTTGAGAAAAACCCGTTTCCATCGCACGAGAAATCCCATGCCGACAATGCCATCTACTGAGCCGGAGCCAAGTGCAAGGTCATGCCCACCGATGCCGTCAGGCAAATCCACATCATCAAGCGCGAGTAATGTGGAATCGCCCGTTGGCAACTTGACGCCACCCATCACCGTCCAGTTGCAGGAAAAATCTCCGCGTGAAAACTGGAACGCGCTGAAATTTCCTACAAGCGAAATATCGCCGATGCCTGCTGTGTCCGCACTCGTCGCGTGCGAACCGTAAGCGCGATAAATCACTGGCACGTTAAGTTGTGTGCTGAAACGTTCGTTGAAGTGGTAGCCCGCAAAGATTTGCGAGGTGAGACTGTCAATATATTCGCCGGCGTCCGAAATTTTTCGGCCATCCTCCCGCAACGTGCCGAAGTGGGTATATTGCTCCGCTACACCGGCGACGAAGCCTTTGGAGTTTTCCTGGTTTAAGTTGCAAACGGAAAAGACAGAGCAACAATCGCACGCGAAAGCTTGGGGCAAATCTGACACTGTCAAAACTGAAACTGACAGAGCTAACAAATTAATATTTTTCATTTCTTTATTTAAAAGTTGCGAGAACGCATTGCAGCGCCCTCAATTTTATGGGAGAGCTGGCGTGTCGCCGGCTCTTTTTAGTTTGGAAGGGCGAAAGACCGCCCCTCCCGGTGATGATTCAGATAATGAAATTGCGGGGCGGTGGAAGCGGTGGCTTGGGGGAAATGAATTCAGCAGAAAATTTGGTGGTGGCGAACGGCCTGAAAACGGTCGGCGCAACAAAGACGAGTTTTTCAGCGACGGATAGGAATTCGAACTTCAACTTGAGCGTGAGGGCTTCAGATTTTTGCTCGGTTTTTTTGCCAGCTTTGATGACCTTGCACAGCGGACAAGGATGCACGCCATCAAATGTGTCGCTTACAGCTTCTGTGAGCGAGCTGGTCGTGAGGTTGGCCGCAAGCATCGTCGTCCACGCGACGGTTTGCAGCGCGGCCCAATGAAGACCCGTCGCAAGGACGAGCGCGAGGACGACCAGAGTTTTTCCGCAGCGCACAAACACAAAATGAGATTATCGGCCCGCCGACTTCCGGCAAGGCAAGATTGATGGAGCACTGAATATATTACTGCAAATTAATAACTCGTTAAGGAATCTATTTCTCTGCGATCCAAACCAGCGTGCCACTTGGCAGTAAATCGAAAAGGGTAATCAAATCAGGGTCCGCCAGATGGATGCAGCCGATGGAGGCCGGCTTGCCGAGGGAATCTTGATCGCCCGTGCCGTGGATGTAAACTTCGCGGTCATGGGTATCTACGTTCACTGCGCCATTCGTGCCGCGATTGAAGCCTGGCTCCAATCCGTCCAGCCACATGATGCGCGTGGTGATGCCACCGGCTTTTACGCCCAGTTGTGAAACGAAGCCGATGACTTCGCGGTTTTTGAAAATGGTTCCTGCCGGCTGGCCTGCGCCAATTTTTTCTGCGATACGGTGCAAGCCGCGCGGCGTGCAATACGAGCCATTCGTTTCCCCAATACCCACGCGCGAGGTGGAACATGGATATGTTTTCACAAACCAGCCGTCTTCAAAAAGCGAAAGTGTCTGGCGGGATATGTTGACCGACAAAATATATTTTGTCGGCGTCACGGCCAGCCGCTCGCAAGTCGCTACGCAGGGTTTTGGCAGATGGAAATACCGACTAGTCGGATGAAAGCTCGCGCAGCCGGAAGTCAACAGGAGCGCTACACTCAGCGCGAAAATGAAAAAGCGGGGTTTCATCTGCTCAAGGTTTAATTAGTTTTTTTACCAGCACCTTCGAGTTGCGTCCGCTCGCATCGTATTTTTCGCGGCGGGCGGGCGGGAGATCATCCGGCGTGCCTTCGCTGAAGCCGCCTTTGGACTGGAAATAAGTGAACGCCTGCGTGGAGAGCGTGAGCAGTTCGCTCAAGCCGATTTCCTTCGCCTTGTTCTCGACGAACTGAATGAGCTTGCGTCCAATGCCCTGATTCTCGTGCGAGGCGCTAACGTAAAGGCAAGCCAGCTCGCCTTTTTTCTGTTCTGGATAAACGTGCAGTGCAACACACGCCACGGGATTTTTATCAATCTCAAAGATAAAATAATCGCCGAGGCTTTTTTCAATCACGGCCCGTGTGCGTTTGACCAGCTCGTTGGATTCCACCGCTGACTTGGTCAGCACTTGGATGGCGCGGATGTCCTTCTTTTTCGCCAGCCGGATCTGCTGATACTCGTTGGCGTAAATCAAGGTGCCGATGCCTTCGTTGGAAAAAACTTCAGCGAGCAAACCTTCGTCCACCCGTCCGTTGATGATGTGGACGCGCGGCACGCCGGCCTTGCACGCGGCGGCGGCGTGTTGTGCCTTTGACAAAATCTCCGGCGCAAAGCCCGCGCTGTTCGTCTGTAAAAATTTTTCCAACTCCGCCACGAGCAGTTGCCGGATGAGCTGGCCGCTGTGAATCAGGCCGTCAGATGACGTGATGAAAATTAATTTAATCGCCTTCAACGCTTCGGCCACGGCGACCGCCACACCGTCGGAGTTCACGCGATACGTTTTGCCATCGCCATCAAAACCCAGCGGCGGAATTACGGGCACAACATTTTGTGCGAGCAAGGTCTGCAAGAGTTCCGTATCCACCCGTTCTACCTTGCCAGTGAACTGATGGTTCACGCCGCCGATGATGCCCATCGGGTGCGCAATGATGACATTCGTGCTGGCGGCGCGAAGATCGTTCGCCGAAAGGCCTTCGAGAATTTCATGCGTGAGTCGATTGGCGGCGGTGAGCGCGAGCTTGAGTGTGGCCGGGTCCGTGATACCCGTGCCGTCAATGTCCGAAGGCTTCACGTTTTGCTCCTCGCCGAGCAACTTGATTTGTGCCGCTGCGCCGTGCACCAGCACCACGCGGATGTTCAGTGAACGCAGCACCGCCACGTCGAGCAGAAGCGTGGCAAAATTTTCGTCCGTGACGATGGCGCCATCAATCGCGAGAATAAAAGTCTTCTCACGAAATTGCGGAATGTATTGCAGGATGCCCCGCAGGTCGGTCAGTTTCATTTCAGCGGTGGAATAAGTAATCAGTTTTGCGCAGGATTCAAATACTTATTTCATGAGTCAAAGGATCCTTTTCCAAAGCGACCGTTTTGGGCGATAACTTTTCCCGCTTGCGTTCGCGTTCCTGCCTGAACAATCTCTGGCCGCCGACAAATTCCCGCCATGAGACTTTTGGAACCCGCCTACGTGATTGCTCTACTGCTGGCTTGCACCTCCTGCGCTTACTTCAATCACCCGCTTGAACCGAGCGATACCGTGAGCCGGAAAAATGCCGTGATCTATGGCAGATTTAATCTGACGCAGGACAACGACGACGGCTTTCAACTTGGGCTCTGGTTGGAAAATCTGAAAACCAAGTCGCCGGTTTACCTTTCCTTTCTGTCCACGAATTCCATCTACGCCGTGGACGTAAAACCTGGCGACTATCGCATCAACGGCTTTATCGCCATCAACCGTGAGCATAAGCTCAAGGCTCGTCAATTCTTTCCGCCAACCACTCCTGGCAAACCAATTAACACCACGTTCGCTGCCAGCCCGGGCGAGCAGATTTACCTTGGGGATTATTCCGGGCGCGTCACCTACGACCGCATCATGGTCGAATGGAAAGTGGAATCACTGGTGAACAACTTTGAGGTCACCACTGCCGAGTTTCGGATGAAATATCCGGGCATCCCCTACGCCCGGGCCATTTCTATTTTTAAACCTCAGCTTAGCGGGGAGAAATTTTAGTTAAAACAAATCACGGGGGCGGACTGCACTCGTAATTTTTAATCACTCTATAAATACTACAGCCAGTGGATTCCATTGACCCGGCAATTTGTAGGACTTATTTTTCCCGCATGGCCAACGCCAAAAAAACCAAACGCAAAGTGGAGTTGCTCGGGCTCGGACTAGACTCTGATGGCAAGAAACGCGTGACGAAGGGCGATAACTTTACGCTCGTCGGCGGCACAGAAGAAACTCACGAGCGGATGACCGAGCAAGCCATCAAGATCAACGAGAAGCTCAAAGCACGCGGCAAGCGGCTGGAAGAAGTGGGGCGCGCGGAGTTTGACGACATTGCGCACGAGGTGGGGTTGAAGAAATTTCCCAGGCACAACTCGAATTGAAAACCGTAATCCACTGGTTTCGCCGCGACCTGCGGGTGAGCGACAATGTTGCGTTGAGCGAAGCGGCGAAGCGTGCGGAGACCGTGATCCCCTTGTTTATTTTCGAGGACGCGTTTCGCACCGGCCCGGATGTCGGCGCGGCGCGGCTGGCTTTCCTGGTGGAATCCGTCGAGTCGCTCCGCAAAAACCTTTCCGAGCTGGGCAACTCACTGATCATCCGCTGCGGCAAGTCGGAGGAAATCCTGCCGAAATTCGCGCATGAAGCCGGCGCACAGGCGGTGTTCGCGAACAAGCGTTACGAACCTTACGCGCAAAAGCGCGATGAGCGGATTACCGGCGCATTGTTGAAAGCGGGCGTGGGTTTTGAGCTTTTTAAGGATGCGGTGGTGTGGGAGGAATCAGAAATTCTCAATCTGTCTGGCAAGCCTTACACGGTTTTCACGCCATACTCGAAGGCGTGGAAGGCGAAGGCGATTCCCCCACCGCGTCCGCGCCTTGGCAATTTAAAATCTAAAATCCAAAATCTAAAATCAGACATGCTGCCGAAGTCGCCAGCCGACGTGGGTTTTCCGCTAACGCAAAAAATTCCACCAGGTGGCGAGCGCGTGGCGCTAGAGTTGTTGCGCAAGTTCATGGCCGGGCCAATTTATGACTACGGCACGGCGCGAAATTTTCCTGCGCTAGACGGCGGTTCAAATCTCTCGCCGCATCTGCGCGCGGGGACGGTTGGCATTCGCACGATTTTGGCGGAAATAAAAAAAGCGAAAGATAAAGCTACGCCCGCACAACTTCCAAGTTGCGATATTTTCCTAAACGAACTCATCTGGCGAGAGTTCTACACGCAGGTGCTGCACAACTTTCCGCACGTCACCAAAGGTGCGTTCCGTCCAGAATATGATGCGCTGAAATGGTCGGACAATCAGGAGCATTTCGCGGCGTGGTGCGCCGGACAAACCGGCTTTCCCATCGTGGACGCGGCGATGCGCTGCCTCAACGCCACCGGCACAATGCATAACCGCCTCCGAATGATTGTGGCGATGTTTCTCACGAAAGATTTGCTCATCAATTGGCAGTTAGGCGAACGCTATTTCATGCGGCAACTCGTGGATGGCGACATGGCTGCCAATAATGGCGGCTGGCAATGGAGCGCAGGGACCGGAACGGATGCGGCACCATATTTCCGTATCTTTAACCCCGTTTCGCAGGGTGAAAAATTTGACGTGGAGGGAAAATTTGTGCGGTGCTGGGTTCCTGAACTGAAAGATTTTCCCGCCGACTTGATTCATCAGCCCTGGGAAAATCTACTGCTGTTATCCAAATCAAAATACGCGGAACGCATCGTCTTGCACGAGGAGCAGCGTGTGAAATGTCTCACCATGTTTAAGGCTGTTAGAAGTTAGAATGTTCTGGCTTGAGTATAAGCAATATAACGTATTGGCCTCGGCTCTCAATTATGCAAGAGTTTGTCATGAATAAAATATTAAGGTTTCCAGGTTCTTGGGTAAGTGTGTTGATCGCTATATTTAGTCTCAATGGCTGTGCGGCAGCGCCCAAACCGGCTCCGCTCCGCACCGTGCCGCATGTGGATTTGAACCGCTATTTGGGTAACTGGTATGTTATCGCGAACATCCCGTATCTGCTGGAGAACGGCAAGGTGGCCTCGTATGACACCTATTCAATGCGACCTGATGGACGGATGAATAATATTTTTACCTTCCGCAAAGGCACGTTCGACGCGCCGGAGCAAAGCTGGCACGGCGTCGCGTGGGTGGTGGATAAACAGTCGAACGCCGAATGGAAAGTGCGTTTCCTCTGGCCGTTCTGGACGACTTATCTCGTGCTGGAACTTGACCCCGATTACCGCTGGGCCGTAGTTGCGACGCCCGGACACAAACTGCTCTGGGTGCTGGCGCGCGAGCGGGCGCTGGATGAAAAAACATATGCCGAAATCCTGCAACGCATCACCGCGCAAGGCTACGACGTGAACCGTGTCGCAAAAGTGCCGCAGCCGGTCGGCGGTAGACTTTACTAGGAGTGAGGGTTTCCAGCCGGCGAGCCCCCTCGGTTTTGTCGTGATCTCGCCAGCTTGAACCCAGCGTTCCTTCACAAATTAGGACGCGCGATTCCCGCTGGCGCGCGGCAGAGAAACTTGCCAGCACCGAGGCAGAATATTTTCATGCGACCGCGGCCTGAATCAATTCGCCCCGCTGGCTTCACGCTGGTGGAAATCATGATTGTCGTCGCCATCATCGGCTTGCTGGCAGCCATCGGGATTCCGAATTTCGTCAAGGCGCGTGGCAAGTCGCAAGCCAATGCCTGCATCAACAACCTGCGCCAACTTCAGGCCGCCGTGGATCAGATGGCCATTGAACGCGGTTTGCGCACAGGTGACGCCTACAGTTTTCCGGCCGACGTGACTCCCTACATCAAGCTCGGTGCGAACGGCGCGTGGCCCGCCTGTCCAGCGGGCGGCACTTACGGCAACGGCGCCATCGGCACCACTTCAGCCAGTTGTTCGCTAGGCAGTTCCGTCACGCCGCCGCACGTCTTGCCGTGAAGCCATCGCGCTGGACAGGATTTTTTTAACAACGCAGAAAATTCTTTTCGTATTTGAAATAAATAGCCAAGATGTTTGAAACCATTGCACCAACTGCAACGTCAGTTGAAGCAAATAATCGGCTGAAAAAAGTTAAACGTCACATGAACGACTCAACTGAAAAAACATCGGAAGCGGCCTGCAAAAGCAAATGCTGCCATTGCGACCTCACCCTTGCCTTTCTCGTGCTGCGCGGATGGCTCGGGCTGCGGGCTTTGCTCGCGGGCTTCGAAAAATATGGTGCTTACAAATCGGTGCAGGTTCCGGTGCTCGGCGCGGATGGTCAGCCTGACCCCGGTGGCGCGGTGCTGGACATGAAGCTGAAATTTTATTCGCTTCAGAATTATCACGGCATCCCGGCTACCTTGAAGGCCAAATTTGAGAACGAGGTGTTGCTGCCGGGCTTTGCGCTGAACCTATTCGACAAATGTCTTGGGACGGTGCTGATTCTTGCAGGCGTGATGTTGTTGCTCGGCCTCGGCACGCGCGCATCGCTGTTTTTACAGGGACTGATTTACATCGCGCTGTCGGTCGGATTAATTTTGATCAACCAGCCGGACGGCATTGCCTGGCTCGGCACGCACATCGCGCTTGTCGCGGGCGCGTTGGTGCTGGCAAAATACAACAAGCTTGCGCTTCTCAAAAAATGGTAACGCCTAACCAACCTAGCGGTGAAACCAGCCGTGAGTTTTCACGCCGCGAATTTCTTGGCACTGCTGCCGTAGCTGGCGCGGGGCTGTTGCTCACATCATGTAGTCCTGATTCGGCCAAGCCCGCAGCCGCGCAGGCAGCTTCCGGCAAGAAACTGAACGTAGCACTTATCGGCTGCGGCGCGCAGGGTCAGGTGTTGCTGGAATCCTTACAGGTCATCAGCACCATCAATCTCATCGCGGTAGCGGACATCTGGGATTACAACCGCAAGATTGTCATGGGGCGGATGAAAGACATCGGCCAGCCCGTGCGCGGCTATCACGATTTGAGCGAATTGCTCGCCACGGAAAAAGAATTGGACGCGGTCGTCGTGGCCACGCCGGATTTCTGGCACGCGCCGGTGACGAACGCCTGCTTGAAAGCCGGGCTTCATGTCTATTGCGAAAAGATGATGAGCAACACCATTGAAGGCGCGCGCTCCATGGTAAAGACGATGCGGGAGACAGGAAAACTCTTGCAGATCGGTCATCAACGCCGGAGCAATCCGCGCTATCTTTTCGCGCTGAACAAATTGGTTCGCGAAGCGGAAATTTGCGGACGCCTCACGGCTGCACATGCCCAATGGAACCGCAAAGTCACGCCTGACTTGGGATTTCCGAAGAAAACCGAAATCGCTGCGGATGTGTTGGAGAAGTATGGCTTCAAGGACATGCATCATTTCCGCAATTGGCGCTGGTTCAAAGCGCTCGGCGGCGGCCCGCTGTCTGATCTTGGCGCGCATCAGATTGACATCTTCAACTGGTATTTCGGGGGCCTGCCGCGTTCCGTAATGGCCAGCGGCGGCACGGATTATCCGGCTTACAAATCTCACGAATGGTTTGATAACGCGATGGTGATTTATGAATTCCCACAACCCGACGGCGGCATAGCGCGGGCGTTTTATCAAGTGCAGACCACGACGAGCGCCGGAGGTGGTTATTTTGAAATGTTCATGGGCGACGACGGCACGATTCGGATGTCCGAAAACCCGTCGTTCTGCGCGCTGTGGCGGGAAGATCGTTCGACGAAATCGTGGGATGAACTGGAAGGGAAAAATTATCTCCGCACCCTGCCCGTCCCACAGGTGGCTGAAGCCGACAAGGTGGACGTGCGCGAAAGTGCGCCACTCATCAAATACGACATCCCCGTGTCGTTCACGAAAAAAATTCACCAGCCACACTTGGAAAACTTTTTCAACGCTGTGCGCGGGCAGGGCAAATTAAACTGCCCCGGCGACGAAGCGTTCACCAGCGAATATATCATCCACAAGGCCATCGAATCCGTGGAGACCGGCAAGCGTATTACCATCACCAAAGAGGAAGCAGAAGCGTGAAGAATATTTACGCCATGATTACAGCGTTCGCGTTCGCCGCGCTGTTTGGCTGCGCTTCTGCGCCGCAAAATTATGGTGGCTCACCTGCAACAAACATCATCGTCAACGTGACTTGCACCGATTCGGGCGCACGATTCAACGGCACGATCACGTGCGATGGCCAAACCGAGCGGTTGGTCGGCATCGGCCAAGGCTCATTTCCCGCCACCGGCCATGCATTCGCCTGCTCGTTTCAGAAGTCGGACGATGCCGGTAAAATTTTGCTTTCCGTTTCCGAGGGCGGAAAAAATCTTGGTAGTTCCAGCACCGGCGGCGTATCCGGCGGTGTTCGCGCTGAACTGCTGCGAACCCCCACGGAACAGCAAACTCTGTTCACGACGTTTTAAACCACAACTTTTACCATAAAAAAATTATGAAAAAAATCATTCTGCTTACCACAACCTTGCTTGCCGCCACCGCGTTTGCCGAAGACATGGTCGCGCTCAAGACTGATTTACCCAAGCCGCTCATGGTCGGAACGCCCGTGCCCATCAATGTGCCTAAGCTTGAACCAAGAATTAAAAAATTTCCGGAGTTTCAAGTTCCCGTTGGCACGGTGAATCTCGCCAAAGCTAAAAAAGTTTCCAGCAGCGACAACGACCCAGTCATCGGCTCCCTCGACCTCCTCACTGATGGCGACAAGGAAGGCGACGAAGGTTCGTGGGTCGAACTCGGCTCCAACAAGCAGTGGGTGCAGATTGATTTGGAAAAATCGGCGAACATTTCTGCCATCGTCGTCTGGCATTTTCATTCACAGGAACGCTCCTACCGCGATGTCGTCGTGCAAATCTCTGACGACGCAAAGTTCGAGAAAGACGTGACGACGGTTTTTGATAATTCCGGCAGCGGCAAAGACCTGCCATATATCGAAAGCTACCTCGGCAAGCTGATTGATGCTAAAGGCGCGAAAGGCCGTTATGTCCGTCTCGCCAGCAACGGCAACACCGCGAATAAGATGAACCACTACATCGAAGTGGAAGTGTTCGGCAAACCGGCGGCGTGATTTGAATTTGCTTCTCATGGCGGAAGGCTGCAAAGCCTTCCGCCATTGTTGTTTGGGTGGCGGCCATGAAACCCGCTTGCTAAAAAATGTTAGAGGAATGTGCGACGAAAAATTTCTCGCGCTGGACAACTCGCACTGCTTGCGGCAGGCTCGCGTAGTGGAAGCACCCCCCGTTATACCTCCGTTCTCCGTTGCGCCAAAACCCAAGCGCAAAGGCCTTAAAAAACGCATCATTGTCATCGGCTGCGTCGTTCTCGCGCTGGGTGTGGCGACGTTTTTTGCGCTGCGCAAAAAAGAAACCCCCATCAGCGTGACGACGGAAAAGATTTCGCGCCACACCATCACGGAGACCGTCGTGGCAAACGGACGAATTTATCCCGTGCTGCAAATACATATCAGCGCGGAGGTCAGTGGAGAGGTCACCGAGATGCGCGTGAAGGAAGGTCAGTTCGTCCACCAGGGCGACTTGCTGCTGAAGATCAAGCCGGACTTTTACGAGGCATCGTTGAACCAAGCTAAAGCAAATTTTCAATCCTCGTTAGCTTCCCGGACCACTTCTGCAGCGAACCTTGAACGGGCGGACGCGGAGTTCAAACGCAACAAGGAACTGTTCGAGAATAAATTGATTTCTGAATCGGATTACATCGGGTTCAAAGTCGCACGCGATATCGCCGTCGCCTCATCACAGAGCGCGTCCAACCAGATTGACGTAGCCCGTGCCAACGTTGCCAGTGCCGAGGAATCACTTCGTAAGACGACCATCTTCGCACCGATTGATGGCACAATCAGCAAGCTAAACTCGCAGGCTGGCGAGCGCGTGCTCGGCACGGTGCAGAACGCCGGCACGGACATCATGGTCATCTCCGATTTGAGCCGAATGGAAGCGCGCGTGGATATCGGTGAGATGGACATCGTGCTATTGCATCCGGGCGAGAACGCCAAACTGGAAGTAGACTCTTTCAAAGATAAAAAATTCGCGGGCGTCGTCACCGACGTGGCGAACTCGTCGAAGGACATGAATGCCAGTTCAACTTTTGGCGGTGGTGGTGGAAGCAGCTCTTCTTCTGGTCAATCGGCCACGCAATTTCAAGTGCGCATCCGTTTCGCCGAACCTGAAGGATTTCGCCCAGGCATGTCGGTAAGCGCCACGATTGAGACGCGCACGCGCACGAACGTCATCGCAGCACCCATCGGTGCCATCACCACACGCATCGTGAAACCCATGGGCAAAAATACCGCTTCGAATACAAATTCCGAAGCGACGAACAGCATGGCCAGCAGTGGCAGCGCAACCAATTCGGTTAAGGCCGATAAAAAAACCGAGGGCGGAAACAAGCCTGTAGAAGTCGTGTTCTTGATGGACGGCGACAAGGTGAAAACCGTGCCTGTAAAGATTGGCATCAGCGACGACAGTTTCTGGGAAATCACCGAGGGCTTGAAAGAGGGCGACGAGATTGTGACCGGCGGTTTCAAAGCCATCAGCCGCGATCTGGATGACGGCAAGCAAGTGAATAAGAATTCAAAATGATCTACCTCCAATCCAGCAATGGTGGACAAGGTCGCGTAGCAGTTACTTTGTTGCGTGAGATTTCACGCGCACGTAGTCGTCGCTTGATGCCACTTACATCGACCGTTTTTTCGCATATCAGGGAAATGCCACCGCTCCGTTTTTTTGCATTTTTAATTATCCGATGAGCCTCATCCGTCTCCAGAAAATTTCTCGCCACTACCGGATGGGGGCCGAGACGGTCCATGCGTTGCGCGAAGTGTCGCTGGAAATTCAGCGCGGCGAATATGTCGCCATCATGGGACCGTCCGGTTCCGGCAAATCCACGCTGATGAATTTAGTCGGTTGCCTCGACACGCCGACGGGCGGGACTTATGAACTGAACAACCACTTCGTTAGCGAGATGAATGACAACCAGCTCGCTAAAATTCGAAACAAGGAAATCGGTTTCATTTTCCAGACATTCAATTTACTCCCGCGCTCCGATGCGTTGCGGAATGTAGAATTGCCGCTCGTCTATGCAGGCATCGGAAAACGCGAACGTCGCGAAATGGCGATGGCAGCGCTCACGAGCGTGGGTCTCGCCGACCGGGTTCATCACAAACCGAATGAAATGTCTGGCGGCCAGCGCCAACGGGTTGCCGTCGCCCGCGCATTGGTGAACAAACCCAGTATCCTGCTCGCCGACGAGCCAACGGGAAATCTTGATTCCAAAACTGGCACGGAAATCATGGCGCTTTTCCAGCAGCTTGCCGATAAAGGGAACACAATCATCGTCGTCACCCACGAAGAAGAAGTCGCCTTGCATTCGCAACGCATCATCCGCATCCGCGACGGACTTATCGCGAGTGATGAGCGCGTTAAAAAATAATTCCGGCGATGAATTTTCTCACCGAACTCCGTGAAGGGCTGGTAATTTCGTGGAGCGCCATCCGCGCGAACAAGCTGCGCTCAATCCTGACGACGCTAGGCATCGTCATCGGCATTGTTACGGTCACGCTGATGGGGACGGCGATTCAGGGCGTGAACAATTCCTTCATGGGCAGCATCTCATCCATCGGCGCGGACGTGCTTTACGTCGAGCGTAGCAGTTGGTTCATCAACTCACGCGAGGCTTGGATGAAAGTCTCTCGCAACCCTTATGTAACGCTCGCAGATGCTGATGCGCTGCAGCGTCAAATGACGCTGGCGCGTGCCATCGCGCCGGTAGCTCAAGAGTGGGATTCGGTCAAATACCAGAAACGCTCCTCTTCCTCTACACAGGTTGTAGGCACCACAGAAGGTTATCAATACACAAGCGGCATCGTTATGGCAGAGGGTCGATTTCTTTCGACGGCGGAATGTGATGGCGGGCGTCCGGTCTGTGTGATTGGCGCGGAACTGGCAACGAATCTATTTCTCAACACCTCGCCTATCGGTGAACGGATCTATCTCGATAAGCATGAGTTTGAAGTGGTTGGTGTGCTGGATAAGCAAGGCGGGTTTGCGGAGCAAGGTGGGGCGGATGGCCAAATCATCATTCCCCTGCCCCAGTTCACGCGTCACATCTGGGCGAACCCGCCGTTTACGATTCAAGTCAAAGTTTCGGACCTTACGCAGTTGCCAGATGCGAAAGAGGAATTACGTTCCATCTTGCGCCGGTTCCGGCACATTGCGCCGGGCGATGCCGATAATTTTTCCATCAACCAGCAGGATCAGTTTCTCGAAATATTTCATCAGGTGGCCGGCTCGATCGCGGGCGTGGCCTTGTTCATCACCGGATTATCATTGTTTGTCGGCGGCATCGGCATCATGAACATCATGTTCGTGTCCGTGGCGGAACGGACTCGAGAAATCGGTGTGCGCAAAGCCATCGGCGCCAAAAGACGCACCATCCTGTTGCAATTTCTTATCGAGGCTGCGTGCATCTGTCTGATCGGCGGCATCATCGCGCTGCTTATCGCCTGGCCGGCCACGTTGCTGCTGAAAAAAGTCATGCCAGCCACGCTCTCGCCGCTGATTGTGTTCATCTCGCTTGGAGCGTCTGCTTTAACAGGAATTCTCTCAGGCTTTTTCCCAGCATGGCGCGCAGCGCGGATGAACCCTGTGGATGCGTTGCGGAACGAATGAAAAACAAATTCCAATTCCTCAATGAATTCCGAGAGAGCCTTGGGATGGCGCTCGGCGCAATTGCCGCGCACAAATTGCGTTCGGCGCTCACACTGCTTGGCGTGCTCGTCGGCGTGTTTTCTATCATCGTCGTGATGACCGCGATGCGCGTGATGCAAACCAACATCGAACGCCAGTTGAGTTCCCTCGGCAGCACCACCTTCATGGTTAAAAAATGGCCAAACACCACGTTTGGCGGCGTGTCAGACATCGATTGGCAAAAATACTGGCGACGGAAAAATATTACGCTTCAGCAGGCCAAACGATTGGAAGAACGTCTCACCATCCCGGCCAGCATCGGCGTGGAAACATCATTTTGGTCAGGTGAAATTCGCACCCGTTACCGGACGAGTGCGCCCACGGTGAAACTTTACGGCGACACCCCGGGCAGTTTTCCCGCCCACAACTGGGTTGTCGCTGAAGGTCGTCCCCTAATGGATTCAGACGTGGACGGCAACCGCAGCGTATGCGTGCTTGGCAGCGGCCTTGCAACGAATATTTTCCCGAATAGTTCGCCCGTCGGCGAGGAATTGAACATTGGCGGCGTGAATTACACCATCATCGGCGTGCTGGAAGGCCACGGCGGCGCGATGGGCAGCGATCAGAATAATTTTGCCATTCTCCCTATTACTACCGGGATGAACCGCTACGGCGGTTGGAATTTTCGCAGTCTTAACCTGCTCGTCGCCGCACCGGATCGCGCCAACTACGATGCCACGCTCGAAGAGGTCCGCTCTGCGCTCCGGGTCATCCGAAAAGTTCCGCCCGGCAAACCGGATGATTTTGAAATTTCCTCTAATGACTCGCTCATCACGCAGTTCAAAAGTTTCACCCGCAACGTCCGCATTTGCGTCACACTTATTAGCGGCATCGCATTACTGGCCGCCGGCATCGGCATCATGAACATCATGCTTGTCTCCGTCACCGAACGCACCCGCGAGATCGGCATCCGCCGAGCCATCGGAGCCAAGAAACGGAATATCATGGTGCAATTCATTTTTGAAGCCACAGCGCTCTGCCAAGTTGGCGGCGCCATTGGAGTGGTGCTCGGCATTCTCGGCGGCAACATCCTCGCGCTCGTCCTGAAACTTCCGCCAGTGATTCCCGTGGATTGGGTGATTATCGGTCTAGCCATCTGCTCCGCGGTAGGCATTATTTTTGGAACCTACCCCGCGTGGAAAGCCGCAAACCTCGATCCAATCGAATCGCTACGTTACGAGTGAGCGGTAGCTGATACTTCGGCCTATTTTTTGGCAGACCATTCGTTTAATCCACGTTCGCTGGTGTTGGCCGGTGAATGACCGAGTAGCTCCAACGCCTCGCCGATCAGATAGAGCGAACCCGCGACCACGACAACTAGCTCGTCTTTGCAAGCATCCAACGCTTCTGAAAGATTTTTGCAGATTACGACTTCCGCTGATGGATTCTCCAAAGCAAAATAATTTGCGAGTTCGTCTGTGCTCGCCGTCCGTTCGCTGGCGACGGGGACAAGGAAAAACTTCACCGAGAGAGGCGCGAGGATTTTGCACATCGGCTGCCAATCCTTGTCGCCAAGAAAGCCGACGATGAACGTCGCAACGCCGACCTCCGTGACCTCACCGAGCAGAGCAGCGCGCAACGCTTCAACGCCGGCAACATTGTGCGCGCCGTCCAACAGAAATTTCAGTCCACCACAGTGAATCGTCTGCAAGCGCCCCGGCCAATGCACGGTCGCCAAACCCGAGCGAACGTTTTTCTCACTTACGGGAATCTGCTTCTGCAAAATCTCCACGATAGCAAGCGCAAGCGCGGCATTGCGCATTTGATGTTCACCGAGCAATGGCAGCGCGACTGCGTCTAGGCAAAGTGCCGGAAATTTATTTTGCGACGAATTACCATTCGTGGCCACGGTCGTAAGTGGTGCATTTTTTTCTTTCGCAATTCTCTCAATTACGGTCAGCACCTCCGGCTGCGTAGCTCCCGTAACGACCGGCACGCCGAGTTTGATGATGCCTGCCTTTTCTGCCCCAATTTTTTCTAGCGTATCGCCGAGCCATTGCTGGTGGTCTAACGAGATGTTCGTGATGACACTAGCCAGTGGCGTGACGATGTTCGTTGCGTCAAGTCGTCCGCCAAGGCCGGTTTCCAAAATTACGAGATCGCATTTTTTTTCGGCAAAAAGTTTCAGTGCCATCACGGTCACGACTTCAAACATCGTCGGATGCTGTTCGGCGGGAAATTCTTTAAGCGACTGCCGCAATTCAGCAGCCAGCCGCGCGACATCGGTTTCTGAAATCAACTGACGATTGATTTGGATCCGTTCGCGTAAGGAAACCAGATGCGGCGAGGTGAATAGGCCCACGCGCAATCCGGCTGCGCGATATATGCTTTCCAGCATCGCGCACGTGGAGCCTTTGCCATTCGTGCCAGCGACATGGATGAAGCGAAGTTTCTCGTGCGGGTTACCCGCGAGCGCCGCGAGTTTGCGCGGCGTCTCCAACCCGAAGTTCGCACCGAACATCTGCAGGCCGTGGAGAAACTGGATGGCTTCGGCGTAAGTCATTCGACGCCGCTTAACTCACAGCGGCTTGTGGTGGATGTGCTGATGCGCGGCAGCGATGAAACCTTTGAACAGCGGATGCGGTTGGTGCGGCTTGCTTAAAAACTCCGGATGGAACTGGCTCGCGATGTAGAATGGGTGGTCTTTGAGTTCGATGACCTCGACCAGCTTGCCGTCGGGTGACGTGCCGCTGAAAACAAATCCGGCCTTCTCGTATTTCTCGCGATAGTTGTTGTTAAACTCATAGCGATGGCGATGGCGTTCGTGGATGACAAACGAGCCGTAAAGCTGTCCCGCCTTCGAGCCGACCACCAGCTGACACGGCTGCGAGCCGAGGCGCATGGTGCCGCCTTTCTTGGTGACTTTGCGTTGCGCGTCTAGCAGCGCGATGACAGGATGCGGTGAATTTTCGTCGAACTCCGTGGAGTGCGCCTTGTCGAGTTTCAGAACGCTGCGCGCAAATTCAATCGTGGCGATTTGCATTCCAAGGCAGAGGCCGAGGTAGGGAATTTTATTTTCGCGGGCGTATTTTGCCGCGAGGATTTTACCTTCGATACCGCGTTCGCCAAAACCGCCCGGAACACAGATGCCGCCAATGCCGTGGAGCATTTTGTCCGCGCCGAATTTTTCGATTTCCTCCGCATCTAACTGCACGATTTCCACGCCGCAGTCGTTGCCGATGCCGCCGTGGATAATGGATTCATAGACGGATTTATAGGCGTCCTGCAAGCCGATGTATTTGCCAACGACACCGACTCGCACGCGATGCTGTGGGGCGATAAGTTTGCGGATGATCTCCTGCCATGGCTTCATGTCAGCAGCGGGCGTGGTGAGATGCAAAATACGGCAAACGAGGTCATCCATGCGCTCGCGCTGGAGCATCAGCGGCATTTCGTAAATGGAATGATCTACATCCTTCGCCTCGATGACGGCTTCGAGTGGGACGTTGCAGAACATGGAAATTTTCTGGCGCAATTCCTTGTCGAGCGGTTTCTCGCAACGGGCGACAATGACATTCGGCATGATGCCGATTTCGCGCAGCTTGGCGACGGACTGCTGCGTGGGCTTCGTTTTCAATTCACCTGCGGCCTTGATGAAAGGAACGTAGGTGACGTGGATGAAACAGGTGTTGCCGATGCCAGCCTCCAGTGCGAACTCGCGGATTGCTTCCACGAACGGCAAGCCTTCAATGTCACCTGTGGTGCCGCCGATTTCTGTGATGATGACATCGGCCTTGCTAGTTTCGGCGAGCAGATGGATGCGGCGTTTGATTTCATCGGTGACGTGCGGGATGACCTGCACAGTCTTGCCGAGATAGACGCCTTCGCGCTCGTTGTTCAGGACTTTCTGATAAACTTGGCCGCTCGTCAGATTGTTCATTCGCGAGAGCTTGGTGCTGGTGAAACGTTCGTAGTGGCCAAGATCAAGGTCGGTCTCCGCGCCGTCGTCGAGCACATAAACCTCGCCGTGCTGATACGGCGACATGGTGCCCGGATCCACGTTGAGATACGGGTCGAAT
>CAINDH010000247.1 GCA_903847285.1 uncultured Verrucomicrobia subdivision 3 bacterium
CTCCCGCAGGATGCGAATCTTGTCTTCCGTCGTATACCGTTTGCCTTTCATCGTCTGGTCCTTTCGTTGGTCCCAGACTAACAAATTACCTGGCCTGAAAAAACAGAGTCACCTCACATCCACGTTCGCGGCCTGGTCTACCCACGCTTTCGGCAGCACCCCGTATTCCCACGGTTGGATGACGACCAGTAATCCGTTTTCCGGTCGTGACCAGTTCGGGGGCCATTGATGACGCACCGTAATGGAAACGTTTTCCGGCACGGTCATTGAAAGCTTTTTCGCGAAACGCCGCAACTCGGAGTCATTCTTCGCGCGTTCAGGCAAAACATTTGAACCGACGCACCCGACGTCCGGTAGTCGCCCTGTGATCTCGCGGTTGACGTGCGCAAGGCTGCCGTAATCGAGAAACGATCCTTCCCAGATGATCACCGGCTTGGAATCATTATCTTCCATCGTGCCGTCAACTTTGGCTATGCGCGCGTCGAAGGCTTGGCGGAAGTCGTCGGGCGAGCGGATCATCTGGATGCTTGTCCACGGTTCGATGAATACCCAGTCCGATGGGTCTTTCCACGAAATCAAATCCGCCCCTTTGATCGGCTCAAAGACGAGCGTGGGAATTTCCGCGAGCGCCGAAAACGTTTTCGCCCACGAATCCGCGCCCACCAGCCCGGCGCAATGGCCGATGAGTTTCATCTGTCCGGGAAAACTTTCGCCGCGGGCATCGGTGCAGCCGGGTAGGGCGGGATAATCCTTCGCTTCGGCAGGCAAACCGAAAATCACAGGCTCGAATCCGCGTTCGATGATGTGCGCGATGATCTGCGGCCAGAGTTCCGGCCGGATGATATTGCGTTTGGAACCGACCATGCCCGTCTGGCTGCCCTGGGGTGCGACCGCGACGCGATGCGAATTTTCGTTCTGCCGCAATTCTGCCGCCCAGTCTGGCGACAGGTTGATGTGATATTTTTTGGTGATATCGAGGCTGGCCTTCCATTCCTCCTCGTAACCATCCTTCGGCGTTGCTCCCGCGCCGAGACAGTTTTTCAATTGATACATTGCATAACGCAGCACCATGTGAAAAAACGGTTCCGTGTGTTGCGGGAGAAAATAAATCTTCGAGAGTTTCGGGAATGCATCGAACAACGCCCGCGCCGCACCGACGCTGTTCGGATGGCAGAAAATAATTCCGTTTGGCTTTTCGTCATAGAACGATGCGAGCAGCACCAGGGCGTCGCCCGCCCCGCCGAGGTGGGCATGAAACGGTGGCAATTCGGCCAGTAGTGCGGTGAGCCGTTTGCCAGCGGCCTGCAATTCTTCCGGCATGTAGCGGAATCCGTTCGGACGCGGAAACAGTTCTTCGCTCAGATAGACGTGGCGGCCGTCGATGCGGGTGATCCATGGGTGCAAACCTTTGGGTTCCCGCGCGAGCTGTCCGGCGGTCGGCCGGTTTGACCATTCAGCAGGTCGATAGGCCGGGCCGGTGACCGTGTGTTTCACCGGGGGGATATTCACACGTTCACCGGCGCGGAAAAGATTGATCCACTCGCGCATCTTCGGCCAGCGTTGCACGAGCTCGTTTTCGTCCGCATTGAGTCGGTTCAATTTGTGATTGAAGACGACGAGATTCATTCCTGCCGCCAGGTTTTCGGGATCCAGATCTAACGCGGCGTGGAAACAGGCCTCGGCAAAATCATTGTGCGTGCAGGGCTGGCTTTCCCAAGGCACATAAAATTGCGCGGCGTAGTTGCCCAGCACGGCGAAGGCATTCGCGGCGGAAGCGGGGCTGCCGGGCTCGACCTGGAAAATATTCCGGATGTCCAGACTGGCGCGGTAGCGCTGCATCAGTTCCACGTGTTCATTCGCCGAACGTGTGCTGCCCTGCGTCAGGCCGGTGGTGTTCTGGTAGAACAAACTCATCACTTCCGGCACGTGCACGGCCTTCATCTGGGCGGTCATCAGCTTCAGCGTCGGCTCATAATCACCGGCGGCGTGGAAGTTCGAATCGAAACCGCCCAGCTCGCGCAATTGATCCGTGCGCCAGAATTGCAGACAGCCCGTGATGCAATAGAACAGCGTGTTGATCGGCGTATAATCGGGATACTTCACCGTCTTGACGATGTGCGGCGAAGGAAAGGTGTCGTTCGGCTTGGTCGTCCACGCCACGTCGCAATAGCCGAGGGCGCAATCCGTGTTTTTCTCCAGTGCCGCCGCCATGATTTCCAAGGCGTCATCCCGCATGCTGTCGTCGGTGTTCGCGTTCACCCAATAACGTCCGCGCGCCAGCTTGAGCCCGGTGTTCCATGCGCCGTAAAGCGAGGGACGCTCGGTGCGCACGTAAAGGATGTTTGGATGCTTCGCTTGAAATTCCTCGACGATGGCGCGCTCGTTTTGCTTCGAGCCGTTGTCCACCACGATCACCTCGATGCGATTAAAAATCGTCTGCCGCGTGAGATTGACGAGGCACGGACGCAGTAAAACTTCCGCGTTGTAGGTGGCGACGATCACCGACACCACAGGCACCGGGCCGGGCATGATTTCCGGGATGAGAAGCATTCGGTCATCCACGACGACTTCTGCCTTGGGTTCGACTGGCGCGGGTGTTGCCGGTTTGCGTGCGAAGAAACGGATTTCTTCACCATGCCCCTCGGTCTCGTAGCGTTTCAGTTCGGCCGCAAAATAATGATCATCTGTCAATTTGGGATCGCGCTGTTGGCTGGCCTTGCGGACGGCTTCAGGGCCGTAATCGCCCGTGGCGGTATAAATCCGTTCCACGATGAAGCCGGCGGCTTCCAACGTGCGCCGCAACGTTGCTGGCGTGAAATGCGTGTAGTGATAATTGTGATCCAGCCAGAACCAGTTTTCCTTTAGGATTTCGGAGCAGACCGATGCAAAGTTCGGCACCATGCCGCAATACATCCCGCCAGGCTTGAGCGAATCCAGGATTTTTTTCAGCGCGCGCCGTGGCTCCGGCAGATGTTCGAGCACATGATTCATCGTCACCACGCTCAAACTGCCGGCGGCGATGTCGGTGTCTTCCAGTTGCGTGTCCACGACGGGGATTTCCAATTGCGAATTGGCGTAGCCCACGCAGGCCCGCGTCAGTTCGATGCCGCGCGGGGTGAAACCTTGGGATCGCGCGTTGAGCAGAAATCCGCCCCAGCCGCAGCCGACGTCGAGAAACCCACCCGTCGGCTCGGTGAACTGTAAAATTTCCTGGAGAAAATAATCGCGCTTCAAGCCGCTATTCTCGGCGTCGGTGCGTGTTTTCGGCAGCGCCATGTGGGAAACTTCGTTGGCGTAGCTTTGATACAATTGACGCATGGCCTCCGGCGTCATCCGCGTCCGCAGATACACGGTGTCGCACGCGTCGCATTGGACGATATCCGCGCTCAGGCGCACGCGGATCGCGTCGCGGCTCGCGCAAACCGGACAAGCGACGCGCTCCTGATTTTTCGGTGCCGGCGGTGTCGGCAGATTGCATGCGGAAGCCGGTGTCGCCGCCGGTGTCACCTCGATGATTTCTACGTCCACACCTTTGAACCACGCGTCCGGCTTTTGCCAGAGCGGCAGACTCATTCCACCCTTCCAGGAAATTGCGGACTGGAGAAAGATGCGTGGACGCGCAGAGCTTTTTTCTAACGTCATGCGGATGGCTTGCGCGAGCAGGTCCGGTGCGATGTCCTTGATGCAATGCGCCCGCTTGTGCGAGCAGCGCCAGTTGCAGCCGAAACAATTCAACGGCAGGACCACCGACGAGGTCAGCGGGCTGTAAGGCATGAAGCGGGCGAAATGGCCGCCGCCGAGCAGCACCACGTTCGGCACGCCCACCGCGCAGGCGATGTGCGCCCCGGCGGATTCCGCCCCGACGTAAAGCCGGCAGCGTTTGACGAGTGCAATCGTTTTGCGCAGTGTCGAACGGCCACAAAGATTCATCGCGCGACCCGGCAGTTGCAGTTCCATTTCCTCAGCCAATCTCGTCTGTGAAGCGTCGCCGAAGATCAGAAAACGGTAGCCTGAAAGGTTTTTCAGCGCCTCGACGTAGCCGTTATAAACGCGCACTTCATGTTGTGCTCCCGGAAAAACCGCGATGGTTTTCTGCGGGTTGAGTTCCTGGATTTTAAAAAATTCATCCGCGAGCAGTTCTTCATCGGGGGTGGTCCACACCACGGGTTGCAACCCGGAAGCTTCGATGCCGATGCCTTTGAGAAAATCCACATGGCGGTCCAGTTCGCTGCGATGTTCGCCCGACGAGGGGACGCTAAATTCATATTGGCTCCGCGCCGCGTCGCGGTCGGCAGGCGTGATGTTGCATAGGTCGCCTTCAATTGCGATGCGCAGGGTGTCGTCGATGGCCAACGTGAGGTCATCAGAAAATTTGTCGCGCGGACGCACTGAATTCAAAACCACGTCCGGCTTGAACGCGGCGATTTCAGCCAGGATTTCCGCGCGGGCGGCGGGCTCGCTTTCAACCTGTTTGCGATCGTAGCAGATGACCGAACTCACGAAGGGACACGCGGCGAACAGCTCGGCGACGTGCGCCTGGAACAGCACCGCGAGCTGCGCGGTCGGATAACGCCGGTGCAACGGCTCCAGCATCGCCGAGGCCAGCACGGCGTCGCCGATCGAATCCGTGCGGACAAACAGAATGCGCCGGGCCCCGTCCAGGTTCGTGGCGAGTAGGGAGTTTTCTTTCATAGCGGGTGAGGTGGTTTGGGTTGTGGGCAGCGCTTCTGGGGTAAACTGCGGACGGAGAATTTCGAGGTAGCGAGCGAGGAGGTTGTATTTAAATTCGTCCAAGGCCTGGGCTACGGCAGACAAATCCGCTGACTGCCACTGTGAGAACGTTTTTTCAAATGCGTCGCGCGAATTGACCCACGGCGAGTGGTGAAATCCTTCGAGCGTGTGCGTGTGGCGGTCCGTGTCGTTGATGATGATGCCGGGTATGCCGTGACCATTGGCGAATAAACTCGTGTGCAGGCGGCTCGTGATCACGAGGTCGTAGCGGCGATACGTTGCGAACAAGTCGTGATAGAACGATGAAAAGATGACCGGGATGTCCGTGCCTTTGAGCAATTCAAGAAAATGGAAATACTCCGTCTTGTGATGCGCGACCACTTCCACGGCAAATTGTTGTGCCAGCGCGTGCAGGGTTTCCAGCGTGAGGCGATACGGCTCCTCGCCACAACTTTGGTTGATGATCCCGCCGAGCGACGGCGGCAACTGGATGGAAAATCCGATGCGCTCGATCTTCTTTCCGGCCGGAATTTGTTTTACCTCCGGCACGGATAATAGTGCCGGGCAGTTGACGCGGTGGTAGGGCAGGTTGTTTTCCCGGATGAACTCGGGAAATTTATTCGTGCGTCCAATGATCAGGCGTGCCTGCTTGAAAATGGAAGCCTCCGGTTCCTGCACGATGTGCTCGGCGGCGTAGTCGCTTTGGTAGTGGCCGCTGATGAGCAACACTTTTTCCCCGAGGTTGTTGGCCAGCACCCAGCGATAGAGCGGTTTTAATTCGTGCCCGGCTGAAACACCGACCACGACAACCGCGTCCACGTGGTCGCGGAATTTTTCGAGGTCGCCGTGGGAGATGAGATTGCTGTGTGGAAGTTGCCCGACGTGCGGCAACTCGTCGGGGTTGAAATTGTAGAACAGAAAGTTCAGCGGCTGGCCCGGCAGCGTTTCGCGCAGTAGCCGGAGGACCCCTTCGCGGACAAAATCATCGCCGGGATTCCAGAACGTGGATCCGGTGATGATGATGTTCTTTGGGAGCGGCGATGCGGCCAATGCCATTGAAGAACTTTCAATCGGAACTGCGGTCGGTATTGCCGGCTGACGCTGGAACAATTCGCCGGCGAGGAAGGCGTAATCGGGATCGCTTGGCTGCGGTTCTGGATAGGCCCAAGCTGGCCGGTCCTTAAAATACCATGCCCCGGAGACGCCAGCCCAATTCTGGCTGATTTCAGCGAGTTTGTCTGGCAGCGGCTGGAGCTTGAGCCGCTTGGTGGCAGCCGCGCGCACCTTGGGATTGCAGCCGGATGCAAGCAGCCGCCCGCCGTCGTTCAGGTAGCGCAGCAGATAGTCAAAAGCCGCATTGGCGGAATGATCCTTGAGGTGGAGCAGCAGGTTGTTGCAGACGACGAGGTCGAAATGATTTTCGGAAACCGCGGGAGTGGCGGAAAATAAATCGCCGGTAAGGAACGTCACGTTCCGCCGATATGGCTCCGCGACCCGCCGCCTCGTTTCAGCGGTGGCCGGTTCAAACCATTCGTGCACCTCGCCCTCGGTCAGCAGTTTTTTCTGGCCGTCAAAGAACATGGTCCACGTGTCGGGATGATAAACCGCAGCCTGCGCTTGTTTAATGGCGTCGGCATCAAAATCAATGCCCGTGATTTCATCCTCCGAATCCGCGCCCAGCAAAAACTTGAGCGTGTAGGGTTCCGCGCCGGTGGAGCAGGCCCAGAAGAGCAGGCGCAGCGGGCGATTTTTCTCTTGGCGCAGGCGCGGGAGAATTTCCTGCGCGAGCGTGGTGAAGAGCAGGCGGTTGCGCATGAACTTGGTGGTGATGAGTTCAGTGCGGGTGGGGTTCCAGAGGAATTCAGGTCGGTGACCGGTGAGTGCGGTGGTCTGGCTGGATACGGATTTCATCTTGGCATTTTTTCATTCCCGCATCCGTGCGAGGTTTGGATTTGAGAGCCGGGCGGACCGGAAATTCCGATCCGCCCGGGGAAGGAGCCAGTGGGTCTCGCCGCCGTGGTTAGTGGTGACAATAATCACTGGACAACTGGTGCGGCTTGCGCCGCAAAATTTTCAAGCCGGCTTCTTCGCCGCGAACTTCGGCAGCTTCGGCAGCGGCGTGCTTTGCTTCGTCAGCGCCTGTTGGTTGTTGCGCTGAATCTCTTCGTAAACTTCCTGGCGATGCACCGGCACTTCCATCGGCGCTTCGATGCCGAGCTTCACCACATCGCCATCCACGCGCATCACTTTGACGTGGATGCGGCCATCAATCACGATGCTCTCGCCGATTTTTCGGGATAGGATGAGCATAAAATTTAAGTTCAGTCGGCCACCGGCAACGGATGTTTCACGGAATAATTTCCCGCGTTGGTGATGATCACCTGTTTGCCGATGTGCGTGTGGCGGTTGATCACCACCGGCCCCTTCAAGTTCACCGTGGGCGTTTCGTTTTCGTTGATGGTCACGATGCCGAGCAGAATGGCATCTGCCGCCGACTTGATTTGCAACGACTCCACATCCGACTGCGGCAGATCCGGCTGGTAGCCCGGCAGGATGACGAACGGATCAATGACCACGAACGCCAGCGCCGAGTTGTCCTCGACGTGCAGCCAGGCGAACGGCTCCTCGCCGGGGTTCGTCGTCAGGACGTAGTCCTTGATCTGCTCGAAGCCCAGCAACCCGGTGGGGATTCGCACATTGTTTTTGTGCGGCGTCCTTGCCGTGATTTGTGGTTCCGTCAGTTCAGCGCATTTCATCGCAGTGCTCCTTTTAGCAACGGTTGTGCCATGGTCAAATTTTCCGCGTGATTGCGAAAAACCCCTGCAAAACCGTGAAAATCATTCTGGCCAGCCGTCAGCCAATTCCAACGTCCCGGCAATTTCCGTCCGCGACCCGGCAAAATATTCGCCGTCAGGGTCAATTTTTCCCTGCGGGTAGGGGTGGCGCAGCGCGCCGGCCCTTTCAATTGGTTCAACATCCTTTTCATGAAATGTAATTCAAAATGGAGAGGTTCATGATCTTCACGCTGCTCTGGAGCGCGGCTTGATAACCCGTCTGCGCCTGGCTCAGCTCCACCATCGTCTGCACCATGTCTGCGCTCGACTGGTTGGAAATCGCCTTGTCCAGCGACGACGAACTGTCCGTGATGAAGGCCCCCGCCGTATCCAGCCGGCTTTGCGCCACGCCGTTGCTGGCGATTTGAAACGCGAGGTTGTTCTCGTCCTTTTTCAAGTTCCCGCTGTCCGTGCTCGCGATGGCGGTTTTATTTCCCGCCAATAAATTATCGCGCAGTGAAATCAAATGGCTGAAAACATCCGCGCCCGATTGACTGTCCGTGAACAACCCGCGCTGCCCCGTTGCCCCGTTGTTCACGCCCGGCACATCCACCGAAGCCGTGAGGTTCTCGCCGATCTCCGACTGGTTCACCGTCCCGTTGCCGCTGTAGGTTACCGCCGTGATGCGGTTGTTCGCGTCCCGCGTCCCGTTGAACGGTGCGGAACCCGAGGCTGTGCCGCCAAAAAGAAATTGTCCGCCGCTTGCGTCTTTTGTGTTCGCCAGCTTCAACGTGTCTTCGATGAGCGCATTGATTTCCTGTGCGTAGCCGTTCAAGTCCGACTGTGATGCCGTGGCCGTGGAACCGCTCGTGGCGATTTCACCCGCGCGACTGGATTTCGCCTGCAACGATTGCAGCACGCCGTAGATGAGATTGCCGCGATCTGCCAGTGTGGAAATGTTCTGTGAGTATTGCGCGTTGGCGGATTTTTTGGCCGTGAGATTTAACGTGTTCGCCATGGCCTTTGGATCATCCGCCGGAGCCGTGACGCGCAGCCCGGTCGAGGCCTGCGCTTGCAATGCATACTGCCGCGCCGACAGGGCGTTGATCTGGTTCACCATGGACTCGGTATGGTTGTGAGCAGCGACGCGCATAAAATTAATTCAAGTTGGTTGAGCCACGTAAGTCTGGCTGGTGGACCAAGTCGCGCTGCGACTTGGTTTGCCTGCGCCGCAGGCACTTTGAGGCCTGAAAACTTTCCGGCACGCGAAACCTTCCGCCGCCTGACGCTGCGCTCGGCGACGCAAGGGTCGCAGCGCGACCATTGCCTCCTTGGCAATTGTTCTGGCAGCGCCTGGAACTATTTCTTTTCGTTTCATTCGTGCGTTTCGTGGTTCAAAAATCAACTCTTCATTGCCAGCGTGACTTGGATCATCTGGTCCACCGTCTTCAGCAATTCTGCCGATGCCTGATAGGCCCGCTGAAAGCTCAACAGGTTCGTCATCTCCTCGTCCAGATTCACGCCGCTCACCGAGCTGCGCTGGGCGGAGAACATATCCGAAACCGTCGCCTGATCCGCGACTTGCGTGTTGGCATTGTCCAGTGCCGTGCCCAGACCAGCTACCGTCGCGCCGTAAAAGTTTCCAAACGTCTGGTTGCTCAGGCCCGCCTGTACTGCCGAGGCCAGCTGCGCCAGTTGCAAGGCTACCGAATTATCGCCCGTGGCCGTCGCGGAAGCCGCGGTCTGCACGAGCGAAGGATTGTTCACCAAAGACGAATTCATCGAAATGGTCGCCGCGCTGGTGCCGTTGAAAAAGTTGGCGCCCGTCGTGCCGCTGGGACTGAAGCCCGCGCCATGAACGGTGTTGATGCTCGAAATCAAATTCGCCGCAAGCGAGTCCAGCTTGGTTTGCATCCCGGCCAGATCGGTATCACGCGCGTCCATCGTCCCCTGCAAGGAGCCGTGCGCGGGCGTCACGTTCACGCCGCCCGTCGCGGTCTTCAGCAACCTTTGTCCGCCGCCCGCGTCGTAAGTTTTCAGCGTATCGGCCACCGTGCGTTCGTTCACGAGCAACTGTCCGCCGATGCTCACATTCACTTCACCATGCGTGCCGGCGCTCGTCGTGATGTCCGCGAGCTTGGACAGGTTTTCCAAAGCCAGCTGCCGTTTGTCGCGCAAGTCATTCGCGTTGCCGCCGGCGAACTCGGTGTTATCAATCTGCTTGTTCAAGTCTGCAATCTGCGAAAGCAATGTATTCGCTGAATCCACATCGCTGTTCAACGACGTGTTCAGCGCCCCGCGCAAGTCCGTGAGCTTCGCGCTGACTTGATTGAAATTCGTTGCCAGATTTTGCGCCGCGCCGATCAAACTCTGCCGCGCGGAAACGGAGTTCGGCGACGTGGCCACGGCTTGGAACGCGCTAAATAAGTTGTTCAATTGGCTGGAAAGCCCGTTGCTGCCGACGCCATTGTTGGTGTTGAGGAATTCACCCAACGCATCCTGCGCGTTTTGCAACGCGGTCTGTTTGCCCGACCAATAGCCGCTCGTGCTGTTCTGTGACGTGATTTGGCCGTTGAGCAGGTCGCTCACGATTTGCTGGATGCCGGCCACCTGCACGCCCGTGCCGATGCTGCCGGCCATCGTGGGCAGGTCAGGCGTCGTGGTGAGGTCCACCCGCTGCCGCGAATAGCCGGGCGTGTTGACATTGGCGAGATTTTGTCCCGCGATCGTCACGCCGGTCATCTGCGCCTGCATCGAGCGCCGCGCCAGGTCCATGGTTCCAAAAAGTCCGAGCATAAAAGTTTTTACCCGACGGCCTGATACAGCGACTGCGCCGGAACCACCGCCACGGGTGCGTGGCCGTTTCCGTCGTAAGTCACGGGTTTCCCCGCTGGAAAAATTGAGACGATGAATTGCTGCATCAAATCCACGCAATGGCTCAAGAGCAGATGATTCTGCCGCGCCCGCTGCTGCACGCGCGTGAGTAGTTCGTTGTTCTCATCCACCAGCGCCCCGACCAGCGGTTGGTATTCAGCCGGCAATTTAGGGAGGAGCGTTTTGAAATTCGCATCGTCCGGCAGCGCGAGTTCACACGCCAGATTGCGTTGGCGCTGCGCCCGTTCGTGCCGCGCGCCGCGCAGGATTTCCGCCTGGGCATTGATGCTGTTGGCGCTGTCCGGCAGCGCGCTGGTTTGGCGGCGCACCACGAAATGCTGCTGCTGATCCAGCAGCGCGAGCATTTCGCCGTATTGCTTCAACTCCTCGCGGAGCGCTTCGATGAGATGGGACAAAAGTTCTTTCATGTCGTGGGAACGGCGGGGTGACGCGGGGTGAGTTGCTGGCGGAACGTTTCGGCCAGCCCGACGCCTTTGCCTTGCGAAAGGCAGTCGGCTAGCTGGTTGGTGATCATATCCTGGTAAATACCGGCGGCGGCGGAGTTGTCGGAGAATTCACTTTTGAAAACCGTTTTCTGCGACTCGCTCAAAAACTGGCGGAGTAAAATTGCCTCAAACTGCCGGCTGGCTTCCGCAATTTTTTGGTCTTTGGACAATGTCTGATTACCCGCGAGCGATTCCATCGCGATGTGCGACGCGTCAACTTTCTTATCGCCCGTAGCGGCGGCTTTCTGCGCAATGCCGCTGTGTTTTGTGACGAGGCTTTCAAAATAATTCGGGTCGCTCGCCGCCGCCGCCGTGCTCCGGCTCGCTGCGCCGTGCTCCGGTTCAGAAATGATGCCCTTGGGTTGGATGGGTGAAATGTTCATCAGCGCACAACGAGTTCTGCCTGCAACGCGCCGGCCTGTTTCATGGCTTGGAAAATCGACATCATGACGCGCGGCGTCGCGCCGAGGGCGTTCAGCGCAGATGCAATTTTATCCACCGTCGGCAATTCCGGCAGCGTGACGAGCGCGGTTTTGCTCTCCGTGACTTTCGTATCCGTGCGCGGCGTCACCGCTGTCGAGCCGCCGCTGAACGCACCCGGCTGCGAGACATCGAGCGACTGCGCGACGTTGATGGTGATGTTGCCGCAGGCGACCGCGCAGCTCGAAATGTGAATCGACGCCGTGGCGACAATCGTGCCGGTGCGTTCGTTGATGATGATGCGCGCGGGCGTGTCCGGCGTGACTTCGACGTTGTTGAGGCGGGCGATGAAATCCACCGGCGAGCCTTCGGTGCCTTCCGGCATCTGCACGCGCACGGTGCCGGAATCCAGCGCGTGGGCTGCGTTCGTGAAAACTTCATTGATGGCCATCGCCATCGCCGAAGCGGAGTTGAAACTCGGATCCCGCAAGAGCAGTTGCACCATGTTGTCGTGGACGAACTGCGTGGGGATTTCTTTTTCCACCAGCGCGCCATTCGCGATCTGCGCGGTGGTGGGATGATTCTTCGTGACCGTCGCGCCGCCCGCGCCACCATCGCCCGCGGCAAAGCCGCCGAGCAGCAACGGGCCTTGGGCGACGGCATAGACGCGGTTGTCCGCGCCCAGCAACGGCGTCTGCAACAGCACCCCGCCGGAAAGCGATTTCGCATCGCCGATGGACGCCACGTTCACATCGATGCGCGCACCCGGTTTGATGAAGGGCGGGATGTCTGCTGTGATCATGACGACCGCGACATTTTTTGCGGAGATGGTTCCGGCGGGAAGATTGATGCCGTGCCGCGACAGCATGTTCGCCACGGTCTGCTTGGTGTAGGCTTGATCCTTGTCGCCATCGCCTGCCAGACCGACGACGAGGCCGTAGCCGACAAGCTGGTTGTCGCGCGCGCCGGATATCATCACCAGATCGCGCAGCCGCACCCCGGCCAAACTTGCCGTCGGCCCGATCAACGCCAGGAGAAAAATGAATGCCGCTGTCAGCGAAATAATTTTTTTAGCCGATGCTGCCAAAACTTTTTCCACGGCGCCGCGGCGCGATTTATCCAGCGGCAGTGCGCGGGCTTCAGCGGCGATGCGCAGCCGGGGACGGAGAGAGCGGGGGACAAGTGGCATAAAAATTTTCAGTTCAAAACGGCGTGAGCTTGTTCCACGCCCAGGTGAACCAGCCCCGGCGTTCGCTATCCGACAGCTTGCCTTTGGAAATGATTTCTACTTTGGCATCCGCGATGTTGTAGCTGTAAAGCGTGTTGTTGGAAAAAATGTCTTCGGTGCGGACGACGCCGTGCAGCACCGCGCTCTGCTTCTCGCCGCTGAACGCCGTTTCGCGATGGCCTTCAATCATCAGGTTGCCATTGGGCAGAACGTCGATGACCCGCACCGCCACGCTGGTGACGAGGTTTTGGGAATTATCGATCGAGCCGCCGCCGTCGAAGGTGTTTTTGGAACTGTATTTCAATGCGGGCATCGAGCCGCCCCGCGAGAGCAGCGCGGAAACGCCGCTGCCTGCGCCGTAGAGAAAGGTGGAGACGCTGGCGTCCTGCGCGTTGTTTTTGGAAGTGGAGGTGGAATTCTTTTTCGTGGCCGTGCTGTTTTCCTGCACGAGCACGGTGAGGATGTCGCCGATTTTGGCGGCGCGATGATCGGAAAACAGCGGGCGCGAAGCGTCATCGCTCCAGAGCGATTGCGCATTGGCCGCCCCAGGCAGCAGGGCGAGCGCGGCGAAGATTGAGAGTTTCATTTTCATAAGGAGATCAGGATTGTTTTTGCGTCCAGCACTTTGCCGGATAGGTCGCGTTTGGTGGCGGCATTGCGGGCGCGGACGGTTTCGCCGGGGGCGCCGTCCTCCAGAATTTCGACCCGGGTCTTGACGCTCATGGCCCCGTCTTGCACGAGCGCATCCGCCCGCTGGCCGCGATGCAGCACGGTGCGCGGCTTGACCATGTGCGCGGTGAGCGCGGTTCCCGTCGGCACCGCCTCGGTGAATTCCAGCGCGTCATCGCCGGCGGAAATGTCCGCCAGGCTTTCGCGCACGTTCAAGATGTCGCGGCGTTCGCGGGCAAAGGCGTCGGTCGTCACGCTGTCGCCGCGCTTGAGTTGGTGGCTGGCCACGCAGACTTCGCGCCAGACGCTCGCCCGGAGATTCGCCGTCCAGGTGCCGAGTGTTTCATGTTCGGTGCGCAGGGCGAAACGCACGATGAAGCTGGCCGAAACCCCGGCGCTGGGCGTTTCCTGAATGTCGAGCGTGAGCGGTTCGTCCGGCAGCACGAGGGAATTCCACGGTTGCGCGAGGCGCAGCTCAAGCTGGCCCTTGTCCTTCACAAAATCTTTTTGCAGCGCCGCCGTGAGCAGGCCGAGCGCGTCGGACTCGCCGAAGGTGCGTGCGCGACGGGAAATTTTCACCGCGTCCGCGCCGGAAAAATTCGTGCCGAACGTGAAGGCGTTCGCGGAGAGCAGGGCGCTGACTTGCGCGCGGGTGAGTATTAAATTTTTTCCAAACGCCGGGGCATCGCAAAGACGCACGGCGGGCAGGGGATCGGTGGACGTAAATACTTGGGGCAGAAAAACACCGTCGCCACTGACGGGCGCGACGGCGTTCAGTTGGAATGACGTGGCTTCGCCGGCAACCAGGGAAGGAACGAAGCCGCCGTTCGGGAGGAGTCTTAGCAGTGTCAGTAGGATGGTTGCCGTAAATTGTTTCATCAGCGCTGAAGGTTGTTGCTCTGTTGCATCATCTCGTCGGCGGCCTGCACGGCCTTGGAGTTCACTTCATACGCGCGCTGGGCGAGGATGAGATTCACCATTTCCTGCACGACGCTGACGTTGGAAAGTTCCAGGAATCCTTGTTGGAGTTCGCCGAAACCATTCTCCGTCGGATTACCCAGTTCGGGCGAGCCGGACGCTTTGGTTTCCTTGTAGAGATTGTGGCCCTGCGCTTCGAGGCCGCCGGGATTGATGAAACGGGCGAGTTGAACCTGGCCTGTCGTCTCGCTGCCACTGGCGTTGGCGTAGGTCAACGTGCCGCTGCTGGTGACGGTGATTTTCGTGGTGCCTTGCGGAACGGCGGGGAAACCGCCTTGCACGGGATAACCTTCGTTTGTGACCACGCGTCCCGAGGAATCCAGTTTGAACGAGCCGTCGCGCGTGAACGACAGCGTGCCATCGGGCATCTGCACTTCAAAAAACCCGTTGCCCTTGATCGCCAAATCCAGATCGCCGCCGGTCTGCGACATTTCGCCTTGCGTGAAAATTCTTTCCGTCGCCACCGGCACTGCACCTTGGCCGACTTGCAGACTGGTGGGCAACATGTTGCCGCCACCGGATTGCGAGCCCGCGGACTTGGTGGTGTCGTAAAGCAAATCTTCGAACTGCGGACGGCTGACTTTGAAACCCGTGGTGTTGACGTTCGCGAGGTTGTTCGAGATGACATCGAGGTTCAACTGCTGGGATTGCATCCCGGACGAGGAGGAGTAAAGCGCGCGTAGCATAATTCAGATCAGTTCGTTCCGCTCAAATCGGAAATGGTTTTGCCCATGCGATCGTTTTGCATCTGCATGACCTTTTCGTTGGACTCATACATCCGCATCGCGGTGATGATGCTGGCCATCTGTTGCGTCGGCGAAGAGCTCGATCCTTCGATGAAACCCTGATGGATCAAGGTGTTTTCGGCGGCCTTGGGCGTGATGTTGGGCTGGTCGTTGCGGAATAAGCCGCTGCCCAGCATCGTGAGCGAACCGGGATTGGCGAATTCTACGAGCGAAATTTTTCCTTTGATGTCCGCGCCCTGACTGACTTGACCCTCGGCGGAAACCGTCAGCGGCGCGGCGTTGTTCGGGTCCACCTGCAACGGGCCGCTGTCGCCCATGACTTGGTAGCCGCGCTTGGTCACGAGCTGGCCTTGCGCGTTGAGGTGGAGTTGGCCGTCGCGCGTGTAAGCCTTCGAACCATCGGGCATCTGCACGGAGACGAAACCCGGGCCTTCCACGGCAAAATCCATGTCGCTGCCGGTGCGGACGAGTTCACCTTGCTGAAAATTTACGGCAGAACCGGCGAAAGGTATGACCAGCGGATCATTGCTCGCACCGAGATGCCCGGCGGGCACCGCGGAGAAAACAATGTCGCGGCGGCGAGCGCCGGGAACGCTGGCGGATGAAAGATTGTCTGCAATCAAATCCTGCCAACGCTCCGTCGCGTTCATCGCGGCGGCGGCGGAATAAAGGCTGACTTCCATAGACCGCCGTTTAGCAACGCGCGTGCCACGCTGATTTTGCAGGGGTTTTGTGATATTTTCGGCGGTGAAGGGAAAAAGTTACCCCCGCGACTAGGCAAGAATGGTGTCCTGCTCGCCATGGCTCCATGGAATTCATTTCCTCTCGTCCCCGTCGTCCTGGAATCCATCCGGGGACGAGGACGAGCCAGCCGGCTCAAATTTTCTTCGTGTTCCTGCGCGGTGTTCGTGGTTAAATCTGCGCGCCCATGAACGAGTGGAACATCCAGTCCCGCGCGCACGTCTGTGAGACGTGCACCCAGCCCTTTGTCGATAAACAGCCGTATCACACCGTGTTGTATGAGGTGGCGAAGGAATTGCGCCGTTCCGACATCTGCGAACCGTGCGCCAAAAATTCCGGCGAGACCAACCAGCGTGAAGGTTTTATCTCCCATTGGCAGGGGGTTTACGAGGCGCCGCCCGCTGTGCCCGTGGATGCCATCCAGAAGGACACCGCCGAAACCATCCTCCGCAAGCTCACCGAACAAAACGACCCGCGTTATGCGCCCGCCGCCTACATTCTTGCGGTCATGCTCGAACGCAAACGCATCCTCAAGGTGAAGGAACAGATCCGGCGCGACGGCCAGCGGATTTTCATCTACGAGCAGCCCAAGACCGGGGACATCTTCACCATTACGGATCCAAATCTGCACCTGAATCAACTCGAAGCCGTGCAGCAAGACGTGGCCATGCTTTTGGAACATGGCTTGAATCCGCCCGCCGCCACTGCGGAAAGCGCCGGGCCTGCCGCCGCGCCGCTGGCCGTTGCCGAAAGCGAAACCACCCCGCCGCCAGCCGAAGTCACGGTGGCAACTTAAAATTCCGTGGCCGACCTCGCCGAACTCCAACAACGTCTCGGCCATCCGTTCCGCGACGAAAGCCTGTTGCGCCTCGCGCTCACTCATCCATCCCTGGCGCACGATGCCAACGCCTCGCTGCCGCACAATCAGCGGCTGGAATTTCTCGGCGACTCCGTGCTCGGCCTCGTCCTTTCGCGCCACCTTTACGAAAAATTTCCTGATGCCGATGAAGGCTTGCTCACCAAGTCGCGCGCCAAATTGGTCAACTCTGGCTCCCTCGCCGCGCATGGCCGCGCGCTGGATCTCGGCGCGCACCTCCTATTGAGCCGGGGCGAAGAAAACACCGGCGGCCGCGAACGCGCCTCGGCGTTGACCGATGCGTTTGAGGCCGTGCTCGGCGCGATTTACTTGGATGCGGGCTTGGCAGCCGCGCGGGAATTTGTTTTGCGCGAGTTCGCTGCCGACATCGCAGAATTGGCCGTGCCGACCGGCATCGAGAATCCCAAGGGCGAATTGCAGGAACTCCTGCAAGCCAGTTCACCCACCGCGCCGGTGTATCAGACGATCTCCGCGGAGGGCCCGGATCACGACCGCCAATTCGTTTGCGCCGTGTGGCACGCCGATGCCGAACTCGCGCGCGGCTCCGGCAAAAGCAAGCGCGCCGCCGAGAGCGACGCGGCCGCCGCGGCGTTAAAAAAATTGCGCGCGGTAACTGAACCATCCCCATGAAAAATATGTTTCAGTCCCATCGTAAAGTGCTCATCGGCGTCGTTCACCTGCAGCCCCTGCCCGGCGCGCCGCGTCACCGCGCCAGCCTGGCGGACATCATCAAGGCCGCCGTGGCCGATGCGGTGGCCTACGAACGCGGCGGGGCGCACGCCTTGGTCGTGGAAAATTTTGGCGACGTGCCGTTCACCAAATCCAGCGTCGCGCCGGAAACGCTCGCGGCGATGGCCGCGGCGGGTTGCGTCGTGCGCGCGGCGGTGAAGTTGCCCATCGGCTTCAACGTTCTTCGTAATGACGGACGTTCCGCTCTCGCGTTGAGCGCGGCGTGTGGCGGCGATTTCATCCGCGTGAACGTGCTCAGCGGCGCGATGCTTACCGACCAGGGTTTGATCGAAGGCGATGCCTACCACATCCTTCGTGACCGCGCCCGCCTTGCGCCCGGCACGCTCGTTTTTGCTGATGTCCATGTGAAGCACGCCGTGCCGCTCGGCGATTGGTCGCTCGAA
>CAINDH010000248.1 GCA_903847285.1 uncultured Verrucomicrobia subdivision 3 bacterium
CGACATCGATAATCCGGCAATTCTTTATACCGTTCCCAATCCGTTCACGGTGATTGAGGGTGGCACCACCAATTACTCTATCGTGCTCGCCACGCAGCCGGATTCCAACGTCGTCGTTAACGTGACTTCCGGCAGCGGCATCGGCTCGGTATCGCCGGCCACGCTCACCTTCACCCCGCTCAACTGGAACACGCAGCAGGTCGTGACGGTTTTCGGCGTGGATAATTTTATCGCCGACGGCAACGTGGCCTTCAGTATCACGAACACCGTGACTTCCACCGACCCGCTCTATGCCGACTTTAACGGTGCAAAAATCCTCTCTGCAATTCGCCTCGACAATGAAACTTCCGTGTCGTTGCCCTCCGGTGATTGCATTTACGGCCTCGGAATGCCGGCGGTCGGAATTGACGGACGGGCCAGCATCACGGATGCGGACGCACTCACGTTCAACAACGGATCAATCACTTTCACACTCACCACGAACGGCACCCCGAATGACGTGCTCGCCATCCGCAACGATGGTAACGGCACAAACCAAATCGGTGTGGCGGATACGAACGTGACTTATGCGGGCGCTGTTATCGGCAGTTTTTCCGGTGGCACGAATGGCGCGCCGCTGGTGGTTTCGCTAAATACCGGCGCCACGCTTGCTGCAGCGCAGCAGTTGATCCGTTCTGCTACGTTCAGCACGACGACAAATAATCCTTCGCGCGCCACACGTTTTGTGACACTGGCGTTGAATGACGGCTTAGGTGTGACCGTCGTGTTAGGTAAATCAATCCGGGTCGGTGCGCTCCGCCTCATGCAATTTCAAGAGGGTGCGGACTACGGTTATGGCCCTTACACCGGCGCAGCGGACATCGCTTTGTCGCAAGTTGACGCCGGACTTCCTTGGCCTGCCGGGCGCAACTTGTCGGAAGGTCTTCTGATTGACTGGCCGGATGGCGGCACGCCAAACGAGTCGGAAGTGTTGCTCCGTTTCGACCAATTTACCGGCACGAATTACTGGCAGGTGCCGAGCAACGCGGTGGTGGTTTCGGCCGACTTGCTCGTGAACGTGAACAACACCGGCGACGGCGGCAAACTCTACCGCATGTTGATTCCTTGGGACGCCACGAACGACACCTGGGGCTCGCTTGGCGAAGGTGTGCAACAGGACGATGTTGAATCGCGCTCGATCTATGATTCACAGCTCGGCGTCGAAGACGGCAGCGGCGCGACTGGCACTGGCATTGTCACCGTAGGCGTCACGCCTGACGTGCAGACCTGGGTAAATGGCACGAACAACTTCGGCTGGGTTTTCAAAGGCTGGACTTTGATGACGGACGGCACGGGTTTCAGTCCCTCAGAGGCAGCGAATGTCTCCTTGCGTCCGAGATTGCGTGTGCTGTGGTTGGATCAAGGTTTCTCCACCGCGAGCTTCCGGCAGGGTGTGAACGGCTACACGAACGCCGCGGACACGAACCTCCGTCAGGCTACGCCCGATGTGAACTACGTCGCCGACGCGACCGCCTTCAGTGACTATCACGATGCCGGCAACACCAACACCACGGAAAGTTTATTGCGCTTCGATAACCTCATCGGCGGTGGAACCAACCAGATTCCCCCCGGTTCACGGATCGAAGCCGCCATGCTCGAATTGCCAAGCGTTGGCAATAGTTGCATGGGTAACGGTGGTCGTTTCTATCAGATGCTCCAGTCGTGGTCGGATGCCACCGTCACTTGGAATACCTTTGGCACCAATGGCATTGTTCCCGATGGCGTCGTGGCGGCCACTATCCCATCGTTCGACGCTGGGAATAGCAGTTTGAATCCGCTGGTTCAGGGCACGATCAATACGTTTGAAGTGACTGGCGACCTGCAAATTTGGGCCAACGGCACGCGCCCGAATTACGGCTGGGCAGTTGTTCCCTGGGTTGGCGGCACTGACGGTTGGGGATGGCGTTCATCAAAATGGAGCAGCGTGGTTCCGGGCTTCGCGCCGGAACAGGAACGTCCGCGCCTCCGTGTTTATTACACGGTGGGAGCAATTGCGCTCCCCGCAAATATCAAGCCGCTCGTCATTAGCTCGTCGCTGGTCACGGTGCAATTTACCGGCACGGCTGGCATGGCCTATCACATCTGGCGCGCGGCTAGTGTGAACGGCGCGTGGACTGACCTCGGCACGGCCATACCCGACGGCAGTGGCAACGGCAGTTACAACGACAGTGCACCGCTTTCCTCAACGGCGTTTTACCGAGTTGTGTATCAGTAAAAACAAGATAGCGGCGGGCGTGGGAGGAGAGTCCCGCGCCCGCCTGATTTATTGGTTTAAGAAATAAAATGAAAAGTTCACAAAAAAACAATCACGCAACTGGATTTACGCTGATTGAACTCCTCGTGGTTATAGCCATCATCGCCATTCTCGCGGCGATGCTATTGCCTGCGTTAGCCAAGGCGAAAGAACGCGGCAAGCGCATCAGTTGCATCAGCGGCCTGCGACAACAAGGCATCGGGAGCATGATTTACGCGCAGGATTTTAGCGGCAACTTGACCGGCCCGACTGTGCCAATAGGTGTGTATGCCAGCTTTGTGTCCACCGCCTACACTGACCGCAGCGGTTCAGACGATGACTACAATTGGATGTATGACTACAACAAAAACTTGAAGTCATACACCTGCGCCTCGACCTACAACGTCGTGCGCCCCGACAAGGCCAATATCCCGTTCACCACGACTTCGTATGTCATAGACCTCAAAGACAACGCTGTGAGCAAAACCGCTAACGGCACAAGCTATGAAATCTTCGGCACATTTTCGACGGTGATTGGCGGTGTTTCCAGTTCGGTAAAGAAAACGGAAAAAAATATCGGCAATAAAATCATCACCAAATACAGCGGCGCCCTCGGCCAGCGCGTCAGCCCCACGGATATTATGCTGATGCTCGATGCTGACGATACCGGCAGCGATGGTCTTGGTAGCACGCACAACAACTGGCCCGACCCTCAAGACAATCACGGAGCAGAAGGAACCTGTATGAATTTCTGCGACGGACACGCGCAATGGATCAAGCGAATGGATTACTTGAGGGTGATCAACTTGAGCCAGGACAGCAACAACACCGAGCCTGGGCCGTAATTCTCGTCAGGTAACCTTATTCGCCAACTCTTGTTGGATGGAAATAATATTTCCATCCAAACTGTTCATTCAAATCTATGAAAAAATTGCCCCCGTTCTATTCTTTATCGCTCGCAGTTGGGTTGTCGCTCACAGCAATTCATGCGGCTGATACTGCTAAATGGCCCGGTCTCGCACCTGACGGCTCCATGCAGTTGCCAAATCAATGGTCGCTGCGGCCGGCGGGCAACCACATCGAGTTGGGAGATTTCCCCGTGAACATCTCCGTTTCGCCTGATGGAAAATTCGCCGTGATGCTGCACTCAGGCTACGGACAGAATGAACTCGTATCCGTGAACCTCGCGGAAAAGAAAATCACCTCGCGCGCGAGCGTGCACGAGGCGTTCTACGGGCTCGCCTTCGCCAAGGACGGAAAGAAGATCTTTTGCAGCGGCGCGAGCGGCGAAAACGTTTTCGGTTTCAATTTCAAGGACGGACAATTTTCAAACAGTAATAGCATCGCGCTCCGCAAACCCACCGATAACGGCGTCCCGGCCGGCGTGGCGGTCGATGACGACGGCAAAACGCTTTCCGTAGTGAATCTGTGGGGCGATACCGTTTCGCGCATCAAGCTATCGGATCGATCGTTTCATGACATCCCTCTAGTCGTCGGCGGAAAAACGGTCAAATCAGAAGCCGCCGTAGCCGAAGATGATGATACCAGCGCTGCGACCAAGCGTGCCAAGGCCGCTAAACTCGCAGACAACCCCGATGCGGTTTTTCCCTATGCGTGCGTAGCGGATTCTAAACGTAATCGCCTATATGTCAGTGAGTGGGCCAAGGCGAACATCGCTGTCGTGGATTTGAAAACGGAAAAAGTCGTGGAGCACTGGGTGACTGGCGAGCATCCGTGCGAAATAATTTTACGACGCGATGGAAAATTTCTTTTCGCTGCCAACGCGAATGACAACACGGTCACGGTGGTTGACGCTAGCACTGGTCGCACGGTTGAGACAATTTGGGCCACGCTGTTTCCTGACTCACCACGCGGCGCAACGCCGAACAGCCTCGCGCTTTCGCCCGATCAAAAAACCTTGTTCGTCGCCAACGCCAACATCAATGCCATCGGCGTGTTCGATGTCGAGACGCCGGGCAAGAGTCGCTCGCTCGGATTTATTCCAAGCGGTTGGTATCCGACTTCCGTGCGCGTCACGCCAGACGGAAAAAAACTGCTTGTCGCCAACGGCAAAGGAAATACGGCGATGGCCAATCCGAAAGGCCCGCAGCCGGTGCGCGGCAAATCCACCGAGCAATACATCGGGCACCTGATGCGCGGAACGTTGAGCATCATTGATCTGCCGTCGCAAAACGAGCTGCCGCAGCTGATGGCCGCGTGGACGGCGGAAGTTTTGAAATGCACGCCGCTGCGCGAAGATGCTTCCGTGACATCAGCGCGGCCGGAAGGCAATCCGGTTCCCGCGCGTGTCGGCGAAGATAGTCCGATCAAACATTGCATCTACATCATCAAAGAAAATCGCACCTACGATCAGGTCTTCGGCGATATGCCCGAAGGCAACGGCGACCCGAAGCTCTGTTTGTTCCCGGAAAAAGTGACGCCAAACTTGCACAAACTC
>CAINDH010000249.1 GCA_903847285.1 uncultured Verrucomicrobia subdivision 3 bacterium
GCGTCAGTTGGAAACGGATTTGCTGTTCGTATTGCTCAAAAGTCGTGACCATGATTTCAGCGCGTCCTTGCTTGGCGAGTTCCGCCACCGTGCCGCTGGCGAAAAACGGACATGGCAGGCGAATGAGCAGCAGCGTCATCGGGTCGGCAGGCGTGCGTTTGGGCTGGAAACCGCCGAGACTCACCGGAAAATCCGTCTGCACAAATTGAAAATAACTGCCGGGACAATACGCATAGCCGACGCCGCTGCGCTGCACCGGCTGCCATTGGCGCAAGACAACCTGCGCGTAGATCAAAGGCAGCTTGAGGTTCGCACGCATCGCGGCCTTCTGGCGCTCCGGCAATGCCGGCACGATGTGCGCCGCCATAATGTGCCAGCCGGCCATCACCGTGTGCCGCGCGCGGGCTTCGCGAAGTGCGCCCTTGCACACATAGCGCACCCGCGTGCCGTCGCTTGTGTTTTCCGCAAGGATGGCGGTGCTGTTCAGTCGGAGACGGACGGGTTGATCGGAAACATCCAATTGCTCGTAATTCAAGCGCCCCGTCATGGATTCTTCAGGCGTCTGGAAGCGCGCTATGCCCGGCATCAACCGCTGCGCCAGCATCCGTGCGACCGACGCATTCCCGTCGGGAAAATGATAGATGTAATCGTCCACCGACTTGTCTTTCGACTTGCCCACCCAGCGGCGGAAAAAAGCTCGGGGCGGCAATCCGAGCAGTTGCTCGTCCAGGGCTTCCTCCAGCGAAATCATGTTTCCACCCAGTGCGCTGTCCTCGGCGCTTGACAATGACAGCAGTTTTAACAGCGCGCTGTCCTCAATGCCATAAACAGTTCGCAAAAATTGGACGTAGTTCGTCGACCATAAGCGGTTTTCGCCGTCCTTACCTTGAAAAAATTCCTTCGCCTTCCCCGGCACGGCCAGCACTTCGCTTAATTTAGCCCGCTGCGCATCGGTCAACGGTATTTTTTTCAACTGGCTGGCAAAATCTGGCGGCACACAAAGTCCGCCCATCAAAGTGCTGGAATAATCTGTCACCGGTCGTTGGTCGGGCAAGCCGCTTCGCAGCAGCACGGATTTGCCGAAAGTGGCCGCATCAAAATAAATTGCAGTGGAAAGTGCGTTGCGCCGGAAAAATTCCCGATCGTAGGCGGTTTCAAATTTTTTCAAATCTACCCCGAGGTCGCGCAACAGTTTTAGAACCACACCGCTGTAATCCGAGGGGCCGTCCATGGACTGACTGCCGCCGTAGGTGAGATAAGTTTTTCCGTCCACGGTAAATTCGTCCCGTCGAGCGTGACCACCAAAGTCGTCGTGGTTGTCCAAAATAAGAATGCGGGCGTCGGGCTTGATGGTTTCGCGGTAAAAGTGGGCCGCCGAAAGGCCACTGATGCCAGCACCGATCACCACCAAGTCATATTGCTCCACCTGACCAACCACGGGGCCAAAGTTTTGCTCCGGTGAAAGCGCCACGGCATGCGCCGCCTCGAACGAACCCGGTTGGCTGCCGCGCAAGCCGGTCAATGCGGGCGGATAAACGGTTCCACCGGGTTTCGGTCCCGTCAGGTTTGTCAGCAAATCGACCGGACTTGCCAGCCCGCCGACACCCAGAACCGCGATGCCATTCAAGAAATCGCGCCGGGTCAACTTCCCCATCGTGCTGTTGACATTGTCCGCATGTTTCATGATGTTTTTTTGTGTGTAGACTATTCTTGTGAGCGGTGCAGAATCCGAATTACTGCGGCGTCCACCAATTTCCGGATAACACGATGAGGCAAATCATCTTGATGGAATTGCCAAAATAACTGTCTTCGCCAATCTTACGGCTGGCGACGTCAAGCCAAAGTTTATCCAGCCAGATCTGGTTGGTCGGATTGACCATCGCGCTGACGGCGAATGGCGCCGTGAACGCAAGCGAGGTGTCATGGCCAATGTTTTTACCGGTGGCCAGGCGATAGCCGGCGTTGATTTTCGCGGGGTCGCCAGCGGTCTGGAATTGAATCCAGCCATTCATTTTGTTCAATGCCGCGAGCGCGCGGTTGTCGCCACTGATCAGAAAGTCCGTCGCAAGGCGCCACGGCACGCGACAAGCGTTGTAACCAAAATCACCGTCGTTGCGGCTTTCCAAATAATGCCCGGCGGCGGGTGCGGGCGCTGTGTCGAGTCTCACGGCAAAATCAGGAAGCAGCCCGGTCTGGGGACTGAAGCGAGACTGGATTTGGGCGATAACGCGATAACATTCATCGGTGACGCGCGACCAGTTCGTGTCTTCGGTGGCGTGTTGAAACGCGCGAAAGTGATCCATCATGAAATCGGAAGGCCGCGTGCCGTAGTAAAATTTTTTGTCGTCGGCGGTGGCCCAGTCGCCGAGGCGCACCGACCAAATTTCACGATTGATTTCCCCGCGCATCACCGCCGCGATGGTTTTTTTTGCCTCGACCAGATAGTTGATCTGACCGGCGCTGCCCCATTGCCGGTCGGCAAGCAACAACGCATAGGCAATGTCCAGATCGCCGTCCGTGGCAGAATCATCGCCATCGGGAGCGGCGGCGCAATCGGGCGAAACCTGTTGCCATCCCATCAAGCCGGGCGTTAGCCGGCTGGGGTGATTAGTATAAAAACGGAAGAGGCCGTCGAAATAAATCCGGGCCGCCGGGTCATGTCCCGCCATCAGCGCCACGATGACCATGCCGTAACCGTGACCTTCGGAAACTGAAATCGCGTTCGTCAGTTCCGGGTTCCAATCAGCGCTGTAATGGACGTAAAACTCGTTGGTTACACAGCCGTTCACAAGGTAGCGCGCCTTCCACGCGTCGTAAAAATCCGTCGCGGCCTGATCCAGCACAACCTGAACAACGGCGGGCTTGATGGTTTGAGCCGTGTAACGAACATGCTGCGGAAACGGAAACTGCTGAGCACTCGCCGGGAAGCTTAGCACTAGCCAGAAACTTACGGCGGTAAGGAAATGTCGCTCCATGAAAGACGGTAATGATCTTTTGGATGTCA
>CAINDH010000250.1 GCA_903847285.1 uncultured Verrucomicrobia subdivision 3 bacterium
GCCGGTCGCGCCGCCTGCGACAGCGATGGGATGGTGGCCGAGCAATTGAAACCGGCGCAACGCGAGCAGCGGCACGAGATTGCCGACGTGTAAAGAATCCGCCGTCGGGTCGAATCCGCAGTAAAGCGTGATGGGCGCGGCAATTTTCTTTTCCAATTCAACCGCGTCGGTGCAATCGGCCACGAGGCCGCGCCATTTCAGTTCATCAATGATGCTCACGCGGGCAGGTTAAATCGTCACCGATGAAATGCCAATTTCCAATTGAACCCAAACCGGCTGCACACCAAGTAACCAAGTCTTCAAGGAATTTGGCTTTGCGACTTTGCGACTTTGCGTGAGAATCCGCGCGTGTCAAAAATGCTGAAAGCCTCCGGTGCGATGGCCGCCGCGACTCTCTTGAGCCGCGTGCTCGGCCTCATGCGCGAGCAGGCTTATATGTTTTTCCTCGGCACGACGTGGGTCAACGACGCCTTTCAATATGCCTTCACGGTTCCGAATCTTTTCCGCCGGCTGCTTGGTGAAGGTGCGCTTACAGCAGCGTTCATCCCCATCTTCAAAGCAAAGGAAAAAACTGACGGCGAAGTCGAAATGTGGAAGGCGGCGAACGCGGTCATCTCTGGTCTGCTCGTTGCTGCGAGTGTGATTGTTGCGATGGTGCTGTTACTGGTTTCGCTGGCACTGGCGTTTGGAACGCCGCTGGAATTTTCCATGCCGGTAGCCAGTGCGGTTCACGAAACCATTTCTGCCACCACCAACGCCGCCGCCGGTGCCGCGCCAGCCGTTCACTTTTGGCAACCCGGCCAGTTTCCGCCAAAAATCATCCTCATGCTGGAGCTGCTGCGCGTCATGTTCCCCTACATGATTCTCGTCTGTCTCACGGCGGTGATGATGGGAATGCTCAATGCGCGCGGCCATTTTTTCATCCCCGCGATGGGCGCGACGATGCTGAATGTCGTGATGATTTTTTCCGTCTACTGGCTTGCGCCAAAATTCGGCGCGGACTTGCCCAAGGTGCGGCAATTGCCCGTGCAAGTTTTTGCGCTCGCCTACGGTGTGCTCGTAGCGGGCGTGGCGCAGGCGGCCTTTCAGTTGCCTACGCTCTGGCGCGACGGCTTCCGCTACCGCTGGGTCTCGCCGTGGCACAACGAAACCGTCCGCCGCGTGGTGAGACAGATGATTCCTGGCACCATCGGCGTGGCTGCATTTCAGATTAACGTCGCGTTCGTGCAACTCGTCGCCCTCTTTGTCGGCGAAGGCATTGTGTCGTCGTTCAATGGCGCGGTGCGGCTGATGGAGCTGCCGCAGGGATTGTTTGGCATCTCGCTTGCGACGTTTTTGCTGCCCGCACTTTCCGGGCTGGCGTTGGACAAAAATTATCCCGAGTTCCGTGCCGCACTCCGCAGCGGTCTCGCGACACTCATGTTTGTGAACCTTATCTGCTCCGTGTTGCTCGTCGTGCTGGCGGAGCCGATTGTGCGACTGCTGTTCGAGCACGGCGAAAAATTCACGGCGGCCTCGACCACGCGCGTGTCATTCGCGCTCGTCTGCCTCGCGCCGGGACTAGTGGCGTTTTCCACGGCGAACATCCTGGCGCGTGCGTTTTACGCGCTGGGTGACACCAAGACGCCAATGAAAATTAGCCTAGTCATCCTGATAATCAATTTCGCCGCTGCGTGCCTGTTGATGCCGTTGCTTGGCGAAGGCGGTCCGGGCATCGCAAACACCCTCACCTCCGCACTCAATGTGGGACTCCTGTTTTTTGCGCTGCGGAAAAAACTCAGCAAGCTGGAAATGCAGCCGCTGCGCGAGGCGTTGCGACCGCTGCTGCTGGCGGGCACGCTGGCTGGCGTCATCGCGTGGGGCTGCGGACGGATTTGGGAAGCACAAATTGGCCATGGGAGCATCGCGTTGCAAATTGGTGCCGTATTTGTGCCGGCGGGAATTGCGGGGGGAATCTACTGGCTACTCGCGCTGCTTTGCAAAATTCCTGCGGCAAAGGAAATGACTGACTTCGCGCTGGTGAAATTAAAACGGTAGCCACCCCGCCGCCGGTTTGCGAGTCATGGCAAAACTTTTTCCGGCAGAAAACTTTTTTTCACCAACTCCCGCGCCTGTCGGATGAGGCTCAAATCCTCCGCAAGATTTCCGAAACGCAACTTCATCGCGCCGCTCTGCTCCTGCCCGAGCAATTCGCCCGGGCCGCGCAATTTCAAATCCGCCTCCGCAATTTTGAATCCATCATTCGTCTCCTCCAAAATTTTCAGCCGTGCCTGCGCCTCCTCGTTCAGCGCGTCGGAAATCAAAATGCAAAATGATTCATGCGCGCCGCGCCCGATGCGTCCGCGCAACTGATGCAACTGCGCCAGCCCGAAATGCTCCGCGTTTTCGATAAGCATCACCGTGGCGTTCGGCACATCCACGCCCACCTCGATGAGTGAAGTGGCGACGAGTGCCGAAATTTTGTTCGCGCGGAATGCCGCCATCACCGACTCCTTCTCTGCCGGCTTGATGCGTCCGTGTAGCAAACCGACTTTGAATCCATTCAAGGCCTTCTGCACGTTGGCAAATTCCTTCGTCACCGCCTTGATGTCTTTGTCCGTGTCCGCCACCTCGGCACGCGGATAAACGATGTAAGCCTGACGTCCACCGGAAATTTTCTCGCGGATGAATTCAAAAACTTTCGGTAACTTGTCTGTCGCACGCAGAAAAGTTTTTATCACACCGCGTCCTCCAGGCAGTTCGTCAATTGTGGAAACATCAAGGTCGCCGTAAAGCGTTAGGCCAAGCGTGCGCGGAATCGGCGTGGCCGTCATCACCAGCAGATGCGGATAATTGCCTTTGCGCACCAGCGTCTCACGCTGCGCCACGCCGAACTTGTGCTGCTCATCCACGATGACGAGGCCGAGCTTTGGCAGCTCAAAGCCGCTCGTGAGCAACGCGTGCGTGCCGATAATGAGGCGCGAGACATGGGGCGCAAGGCTTGGGGATTTCTTGCTGCCGGTCTGTAAGTCCACACTCACACCCAGCGGCGCAAGCCATTTGGAGAAATTTCTAAAATGTTGTTCCGCCAAAATTTCCGTTGGTGCCATCAGCGCGACGTTGAAGCCGCTTTCCAAAGCCATCAACGCGCAGCATGCCGCCACCGCGGTTTTGCCAGAGCCGACATCGCCCTGCAACAGCCGGCGCATGGGAAATGTCCCGCCCATGTCCGCGCGGATTTCGCGCAGCACACTCGTCTGCGCTGGGGTGAGTTTGAAGCCCAGCGCGGCGAGAAACGGTTTCATTAAACGATTGTCACCACCGCAGGGCAGCGCCTTGGACAGCGCCTCAAATTTTTTTCGGCGTGACTGGATTTGGAATTGCAGCGTCACGAATTCATCCAGCGCCAGCCGCTGCCGTGCTATTTCCGCATCCGTCAATTCCTCCGGGAAATGAATCATGTGAACCGCATTGGCACGCGTTGGTAGCGCAGCAGCGTCTCGGCAAAGCGCCGTAACCTTGTCGTCAAAAATGTTCCATTCGGGAAAATCGGCGGCACTCAGCCGAGGTGCCGCCACGAATGTCTCCAGCGCCCGCCAAATGATTGATCGCATCACCCGCGCCGTCAGCCCCTCAGTCAGCGGATGCACCGGCACGATGCGGTTGACGTGGATGAATTCATCATCGCCCGGCTCGCAGTATTCCGTTTCTGGATGCGTAAGCGTGCGCGGTTTTTTTTCGTCATCGAGCTTGCCGTAGATCAAAAACTCGCGGCCCACGGCATACCAATCCGGCATCCATGCTTGCGCCTGCCACCAGCGGCAGTGCAAACGCGCCGAGCCGTCATCGAAAACGCATTCAAACAGCGAACGCGTGCCCTGTTTGAATCGTTTGATGCCGGCGGCGATTATTTTCCCACGCACCGTTGCGGGCTCCTTCAGTTTCAATTCGCGGATGGTGAGAAATTTTCTCCGGTCTTCGTAGCGTCGCGGCTTGTGCAGCAGCAAATCCTCGACGGTAAAAATTTCCAACCGCGCCAGTAACTTCGCGCGCTCCTCGCCCACGCCCCAGACGGAGGAAACGGGCGCGGTAAGTGGAGAAATTTGTTGTTCCGGCGAGGTCACGGTTTGGTTTCGGAAGAAGTGGGTTTTAAACGGCCTGACTCCAGGATTTGAAGCTCCTTCTGCGCCTCGGTGTCATTCGGCTGTAGCTTCAGAGCTTCGTGCAAATGCAGCGCGGCATCGTCGGTGCGCGCGGAGTTGGCATAGACCAGCGCGAGTTTTTTGTGCAGCGACACGGTATAGCTCGTGCGATCAACGTCGCGCCAGCAAAACGCGCCTAGGCCGGTGGTGAGTGCCGCGAGTATCACGCACAGCCACGCGATGCCTTCACCGCGCAGGGAAATTCCCGGACGTCGCAGCGCGCGACCGGCGAGGAATGCACACGCCACCAAGCCCGCGCATAAAATTGCCACGGCGTGATCCACCACCGCGAGCGCGGCGGCAGAAAACCGTCCGTTTTTTTTGAGGTCGCTGGCTGGCGGAAATGCTTCGGCTGGCAGAATAGAAACCAATTTGGGTTGCTGCAAAATTTCCACTAGCCAGTCCGCGCTCCAATACGGCACGGTCTCGCGCGGAGAATTTTTCAAGGCGGCTGCATCGCCGGTGGCGATGAAAGCGCGGACGGTCTGCACCTGCGCCAGTCCCCAGCCGCGCGCGCCTTCGAGATAGTTTTCAGCAATCGCCCGCGAGCTTTGCACCTGGCCAAAAATCAGGATGGCCGACCAGATGAGCGCGAACGGTAGCGCGAATTTTTTCACGCACGGAGTAAATTTTTTTTCCGCCGCCAGCACAAACAATGCGGCGCAGTTCGCCAGTGGCAAGGTGCTCAAGGCATCGAGATAGCGACTGCTCTCCGCCATGCGGGCACGTCCGTAGGCCAGCACCAGTGCTTGCAAAAAGGCCCAGCCGCCCAGCGCCAAAACGAATTCCGCTGCGCGTTGATTCTTGAATCCGCCCCGAAAGAATTTCACCGCGACCAAGGCGAGCGGCAACTGGAGCAGCAGGAGCAAGACCGGATGCGAACCGAACGGCCACGCGAGATTTTCCAGCAGCGTGCCGATGAAATCGCCGGCGGAATTCGCCTGGAGTTGCGCGTGCTGGGCGACGGTCACTTTCACCGCCAAACCGAACGCAACCACCGCCAGTCCGCAAAGCGCGGTCAAAATTTCTCCGCGTGATGCGTTCCTGTATTTCGCTACGCGCAAGCCGACCAGCCCGACAATCGCCGCTGCTGCGAGAAACCCGGAGGCCATGGTGAAGATCGCCAGCAACGCCGCCATCAGTCCGCCGAACCAGAGCTTGCCACAGGGTTTTCCGAAACCGAGGCCGAGAATGGCGATGACCGAGAAAACGTTAGTGAAATAAAATTGCGATTGAAAACCGCGAATGGTGTTTTCCGCCGCAAACGGCAGCGCGAAAAAAGGCAGCAGGGAAAAACAAATCAGCCCAGCGTATTTGCGTCCTGTGAAATGCCAAATCGCCGTCGCCACTCCGCAACCGTAGCCAATGTGGAGCAAAGCATTGATGACGGTTTGCAGATAGATATCCCACCGGCCGTTGAGTTTTACTTCTAGCAAATCCAACAGGCGGGTGAACAAGATACGGTGTTCGTTGTGCGGTATGAAAAAATCACGCCAGGTCAGCGTTCCTTCCAGCCACGGTTTGAATAGCAGCCGAGCCTCGTCCCACTGATCCCAAAACGGCAGGTTCGTCGCCCAGAGCTGAATGGTCCACAGCTTCGCGCCGAGCGCGACGAGGAAAAATGCCGCCAGCCACGCGGCCAGGGTTCTTTTGCTTTCGGCGGTTTGCACGCGGTTGAATTACTGATTTGCCGCAGGAACTGCAAGCGTGTCCGTCGCTGGAGCGACAGGCTCCAAAGTCATCGGATTATCATGGCCAAAAAATGTTTCGCACACGCGCCAGAAATCCGCTGTCGCCTCCACGCGGCGGATGTGGTGCAGGAATTCCGGCGCAATGCCTTCGCCGATGAAGTTGGTGAACTTCTTCATGCGCTGCACCTGTGCCGATTCGCGAACGCCGGGTGTGATTTCGTTATCCCAGAGTTCGTGGATGTAATTCAAAACCTCGCGCCCCGTCGGCAGTTTGAATTTTCCACCTCGCAACTCCGCGCGGATCTGATCAAACAACCACGGGTTGCGGATCGCGCCACGCCCGATCATCAACCCTCGCACGCCGGTCTCGGCGAGAAGCTGTTTTGCCTGCGCTGCGCTGAATACATTTCCATTCGCCAGCACAGGGCATTTCAATGTCTTTGCCGCGTGGGCAATTAAATCGTAGCGCACGCCGGGACGATACATTTGCAGCACCGTGCGCGCGTGGACGGTGAGTAAATCCAAATTGTGCTTCGCGAAAATCGGCAGCAACGCGTCGAACTCCGCGGGCGACTCGAAACCGATGCGCGTTTTGACCGTGAAGGGAATCGTCACCGCGTCGCGCAACGCGCCGAGGATGGCGTCTATGCGCTGCGGCTCACGCAGGAGACCGCCGCCGGCGCATTTGCGATAGACGATGGGCGCGGGGCAGCCGAGGTTCAGGTCAATAGCCGCGACGGGAAATTGTTGCAGCAGCTTCGCGTTGCGGACGAGCGC
>CAINDH010000251.1 GCA_903847285.1 uncultured Verrucomicrobia subdivision 3 bacterium
AACCTGAGTCGTCTCACCCAGCAGCAATGCGACCGCATTGCGGAACAGTTAAACAATCGTCCTAGACTACGCCTCGGCTTCTTAACTCCCAACGAGGTCTATTACTAACCATTTTGTCGCACTACAAATGTGAAACTAAACCTTCACCAAGCGCAGCTTCAGGCGAAGGAATTTGTCGCGAGCCAAAACTGCCGCGCCGCTGAGTGGCCGCTACGCGGGCAAAGCAGATCGCAAATCAACTTGCTCCACCAAAAATAAAATTTGCTCAACGTAAAAAATCCCGTTGCAGCCGCGTCATCAAGTCATTCACCGCCATCATCAGTTCGCCCTGTCGTTCCGCACCGGCTTCGTCCGAGAAATCCATCGGCGCACTCATCACCTCACCGTAACGATGCGTCAACGGCATCAGTTCATCGCGCTGGCCGGATTGCCGGAGCAATTCGCGCACGCGCCCTGAAAGTTTCTTCACCTCGGAAATTTTCTTCAACGCGACGCCCGCGCTGATTTCATTCAACGTTACACGTTTCAACAAGCCGCATTCAAACAACCCGCACCGCTTGGGTCGGCCAACATAAATCGTGCAGAGCTTGCCATCAAAACAGGCGCATGGCTGCGCAAACGCCAACTTGGTGGCAGTTTTTTTCTCAATCGTCAGACCCAGTTTTTTTAACCGCCGCGCATCATCACCCGCGCGCAATTCCACATCCGCGAACAGCGTGCTGTCGCAGCACAAGCCGCAGTTAGGACAGAGTTGGTCAATGCTGTTCATTTGAAAAATTGTCACTGGCAACGACGCAAAGTGGTAAAGATATTTTTATTCCCAATACTTTTGGAGCTTTGCACCTCTGCATGAAAAGCTTCAGCGCCATAAATGTTTCGGATACTTCCGCGCCAGCTCAGATTTGATTTTCGGATAATGCTCGCGCCAGAAACTTGCCAAATCTTGCGTCACCTGAATCGGCTTCATACCAGGCGTCAGGATGTGAACCGTCACCGGCACGCGGCCCAAAGCGATCTTCGGCGTCTGGTTCACATCATAAAGCTCTTGAATACGTAGAGAAATGAATGGTGCTCGGCCCGGCTCGTAATTCACTTTCGGCGTGCGGCCATTCGTGAGCGACAATCTTTCCGGCGCGTGCTTGTCCAGCAGTTCGCGTTGTGCGTGCGAGAGCCACGACATCACGACCGGCTTCACTTCGCGTTCTTTAATATCTTTGTAGCTCACCGCGTCGTGGCATAGATCGGAAATGATATGACGTTTGTCGTCTTCCGTAATCGCTGGCAATTGCAAATCCGCGCACTGCTGGCAAAGCAAATTCAGTCGCGCGAGCCATTGCTCAACATGATGATCCCAGTTCGGCAACAGCAAACGTCCGGCGATAATTTCATCCGCCAATAAACGCGCGGAAGCATCGGCGGGCGGTGGATCAATCCGTTTGGCAGCCAGAGGCAGATCGCGGAAGCGCAACAACTCGGCAGCGAGCACGCGTTTCTCCCGCACGTCGAATTGGACATGGACATCGCGCTTGATGTCATCGGGGAAAAATTCCTTGAGCCACTCGACTTCAATTGCCGTGGCGAGCGAGAGAATGGTATTCACTTCATTATCGCGTCCGCCGATCTCACGAATTTCGGCGACGACAAGCAGAGGACTTTGCTGCACTTTGCTTTCCCGCGCCAAAACGCCGCGTCGTCCGTGGACGAGTTCGCAACGCAACGTTCCTTGATCCATCCGCTTCGTCACACGATCGCTGAAGCCGATGAGAATGCACTTCTGTAAATTTTCGTCCTTCAATTCGTTCGGGCGCGTGTCGAGACCTTCGTTCTTGGCGATGCGGAGAAATTGATCAAATAGAGGCCCGACCTGTTTTGCGGTCACGGCGTGGATGCCTAGCTTGCGACACGCGTCCATGCGGAACTGGTTATTGAACGCATAACTCCACGCGCGCATGAGAATCCAGAAATCCGAACTCGCCTTCTCGCCTAGCAAATCTTCGCGCAGTGTTTCAACGTCTTTACCTGCGTTACGAATCAGCAAGTCGCGCCCCTGAGTCAGCGCGGCGACGAGGCACGCCTGATGCACGCAGCCGTATTCCTGCGCCGCGAGCAGCATCCGCGCGTATCGCGGGTGCAGCGGAAAAGCGAGCATCTTGTGACCGATGGGCGTGATCTGCGATGGGAGGGACGGCGTTTCATCGCCTCCATTTTTTTTCAACGCCCCCAAGTCGGCCAACAATTCTTCTGCGTGCGTCAGCGAAATTTCATCCGGTTTTTCCAACCAGCGGAATTTTCGCAAATCTACTACGCCCGACGCCTTCAACGTCAGCACGACTTCTGACAAATCCAGCCGGCGGATTTCTGGCAGCTCGTGTGGCGCGCGTTCATCGTGTTCCGGACGAGACCAGAGGCGGATGCACGTTCCCGTCGCAGTGCGCCCGGCGCGACCGGTGCGCTGGTCGGCGTTCGCCTGCGAAATTTTTTCGACGAGTAGCGTGTTGATGCCGCGGTTCGCATCATAGCGGGCGATACGTGCGAGGCCGGAATCAATCACCAGCCGCACGCCGTCAATCGTGATGCTCGTCTCGGCGACATTTGTGGCGACAACTACTTTCCGATGCTCGTAGCGCGCGACGGCGGCGTCCTGATCCTTCGGTTGAAGTTCTCCATGCAACGGCAAAACGATGAACCCCTTAGCTTCGCTCGTGTGGCGGATGGCTTCGATGGTCTGCGAAATCTCAAATCCTCCAGGCATGAACACCAGCACATCGCCCTGCCCGCCGCCATTGACGAATCGGGAGAATTCCTCCGCCGCCAGCTCCCAAACCGGCGGCGCGTTCAGACCGAGACGACGCGGCAAGTATTCCACCTCCACCGGAAACGTGCGGCCTTGGGAAGCAAGGACGGAGCAGCGAAAAACACTTGCAGGAGACGGCGTGAGCAGTCCCTCCCGATTTTCTTTTTTAGAATGAGTCTCGTCACCTCGACTCCTACATTCATTCAGATATCGCTCCAACTCCCCCGCGTTCAGCGTTGCGGACATCACCGCGAGCATCAAGTCAGGCCGATGTTGCTCCTGCTGTTCCAATGCTTGCGCCAACGTGATGTCGCCGTAAAGATGCCGCTCATGAAATTCATCGAAGAGGATTGCTGAAACACCTCGCAGTTGCGGGTCGTCAATCATCTGCCGCAACAACACGCCTTCCGTAACGAAGCGGATTTTAGTTTTCGCCGACGTGACGTTCTCAAAACGGATTTGATATCCCACCTCCTGCCCCAGCTTAACACCGAGTTCCTGCGCCACGCGCGTCGCGAGCAAGCGTGCTGCGAGCCGACGCGGCTGCAGCACGACCACTTGCCCATCACCGAGTAATCCATGCTTTAGCAACATCTGCGGAACCTGCGTGGATTTGCCTGAGCCAGTCGGCGAGGAAAGAATCAAGCGCCGGTCAACTTTGAGCCGCGCGATGAGTTCATTTTCAATTTCGTAAATGGGCAGACGGTCATCCATGAAGCGCGCAGTCTAGCGGATTAAGGAAGGTTGGAAAGTGCAGCATAGTGGCTCTGCGACGAATAGACGCATGGATATTTCTAAAATTTCCCTGCTCTGCCAAGAAGCCGCTATACACCGATGGGATGCCACGCGGTTTTGAATTCCACCGTGTCGAGAATCCAATATGGGTCTTCCACCTTCGCGCTATACCAATCCGTCGCAGCGTGATTCGCGTAACGCTTTAGATTCGTCGCGACCCCAGCTTGCAGCTTCGCGCTAGCCTCGGACTCCCCTGCCCCGTCCACAATCGCATTCACGTCCATGTGCGAGGCGATGTGCGGGATGAGTTCAGCACGCTTGCCGGTGAGGATATTGACCACACCGCCAGGCAGATCGCTCGTCGCCAGAATTTCTGCAAACGTCGCGGCCGGCAGCGGAAATTTTTCGGAAGCGACGACAATCGCCGTGTTGCCGCTCAAGATCACTGGCGCGACCAGCGACACGAGCGCGAGCAACGACGGCTCATCCGGCGCGAGCACCACGACCACACCCTGCGGTTCCGGCGTGGTGAAATTAAAGTGGGAAGACGCCACCGGATTCACGCTGCCGAACACCTGCGGATATTTGTCCGTCCAGCCCGCGAAATGCACAAGCCGGTCAACCGCGAGCGTCACTTCGCGCTTGGCCTTCGCCGCGTTGACATCAGTGGAGCGCGCGATTTCCGCGACGAGTTCAGCGGAACGGTTCTGCAACATCTCAGCGGCGCGATAAAGAATCTGTCCGCGATTATAAGCACTGGCCTTGCCCCAGCCACCAACCGCAGCCCGCGCGGCGACGACAGCATCTCGGAAATCTTTGCGCGAAGCGTGGGCAAAATTATCGAGCGGCTCGCCCTTTGAGGATTTCGCAGGCAGGTAGCGTCCGCTCTCGCTGCGCGGAAATTTTCCGCCAATGTAAAGTTTGTAGGTTTTTTTGACGTCAAGGCGAGTGCTCATAAAAATTATTTTTTCGACGACAGAAAGAATGCGACCACAAAACCAACTGCGCAGCAAACGGCTCCACCGAGATAATATTGCGCAGACTTGCCATTGGTGGTGCCAGTGATCCGGCTGGCAACGTTCTGTAGTTGGCCGCCGACGGACTGCGAAATCTCATGTCCGCGCATCAAAAGATACGCGCCAACTACCAGCAGAATGACTCCGATGACTTTGTTCATGGCTGTTCCTTAAGGCCGCCCAATCTTGGCGAAAAATTTAAAAATGGCAACGCTTGTTGTCAGTTGAACTGAAGCAATGGCTGGAAGCCAGCGCTTCCGGTATGCCAAACAACTATTGGTGCTAGCAGACTCCTTCACTCACACCACCAATTTACCGCCGAGATTTGGGACGGTTTTGTTTGGCATCGCCAGCAGCAGGCTGTCGTCGTTCTACTTGCCGCATGAGCTGCACGCGAGCCTCGCATATTACGGACTTCATTCCCGGGCGCAAAAATGTTTTCATACGGCATGGTTCCGTGCATGATTTTTGAAGACGAGCATCTGCTGGTGGTTTCCAAACCCGCAGGCTGGAACACGCACGCGCCATCGCCTTACGCGGGCGAAGGGATATACGACTGGCTGCGCCAGCGTGAGCCGCGCTGGGCATCGCTCTCGATTCTGCACCGGCTGGACAAGGAAACCAGCGGTGTGCTCGTGTTCGGCAAGACACCATTGGCCAATAAATCGCTGACGGAACAATTCACGCAGCGCCGTGTCCACAAACAATATCTATTGCTCACCGACCGCGCCGTGCCGGCAAAAGATTTTACGGTGAAGACTTCATTGCTCCGAACTGGTGAGAAATACACCAGCCGTCCGGGCGGAGAATTGGCGGAAACAAAATTCACCCCGATTCATGACGCCAAATTCGGGAATAGAAGATTGAAAATGGTTTCCGCCGAGCCACTGACCGGTCGCACGCACCAGATTCGGGTTCACGCGGCAGAGAGCGGCTTTCCAATTCTGGGTGACACGCTTTACGGCGGCACGGCATCGTCACGCGTTTTTCTACACGCGGGAGAGATTTCGTTCATACATCCAGCCACAAATAAGCCGGTGAAATTTTTCGCGCCGGTCAACTTCGAGACCGAGACGCGACTTGCCCTCCGCACTGCAGCCGTGGAGCCGGAAGAAACGAACGCCTTCCGACTGATTCACGGCGCTAGCGATGGCTGGCCGAGCTGGTTTGTTGAGCGGTTTGGTGAATTTTTGCTCTCGCAAGCCGACACCGGATTGGCCGCAAAACAAACCGAGGAACTTTCCCGACTGGCAAAAGTTTTCGGCACGCGCGGTGCTTATCATAAAATTCTATCACGCCACATCCGCAAATCCAACGTGTCAGATGCCTCGCCGCAGCTTGTCCTTGGAGAGACCGCGCCGGAACGGTTTGAAATTTTTGAGAATGGTGTTCGCTACGAAATGAGTTTTAACGAAGGTTATTCCGTTGGTTTGTTTTTGGATCAACGCGACAACCGCCGCCGACTCCTCACCAACCACGTCGCAGCGGATTTTCCGTTTGGCAAATCTGAAATCTTAAATTGCTTTGCCTACACCTGTGGTTTCTCGGTTTGTGCGGCGAAGGCGGGCGCGCGGACAACGAGCCTGGACCTCTCAAAAAAATATTTAGAATGGGGCAAACGCAACTTTGCGCTGAACGGACTCGACGCGGCGCAGCATGAGTTCATCTACGGCGACACCTTCGACTGGTTGCGGCGGCTGGCGAAGAAGGGGCGCACGTTCGACGGTATCGTGCTCGATCCGCCAACGTTTTCGCAGTCGAAAGAATACGGAACTTTTCGTGCGGAAAAAGATTACGGCAAGTTGGTGACGGCCGCCCTGCCCGTCCTAAAACCCGGCGGCATCTTGTTGGCCTCGACAAATGCAGCGGAGTTTACGCCGGAAAACTTTCTCGCGGATGTGGAAGCGGCGGTGCGCGCGGCGAAGCGGAAAATTATGAAGCAGCACTATGTTCCACAGCCACCGGATTTTCCGGTGAACCGTGAAGAGCCTGCGTATCTGAAAACGGCGTGGTTCAGCATTCAGTAATGCTGGCCTAAACTGCGTTCAATATTGAACCGCAAAGAACGCAAAGACGAAACTTTTCCAAAGCACTTATAACCCACGCACGCCAACCATGCGTTGGGTTTCCACGTCCCACACCTTCAGGCGCAAGCAGCGAATTATTTCCAACGGTGAGAGGGTGGTGGTTTTCGCAGCCTGTAATTCTGGTATATCCCGGTAAATTTCCGGCAGGCGATAGAACGGAATGCGATGATTCAAATGGTGAATGTGGTGATAGCCGATATTGGCCGTGAACCAAGCCATCACGGGGTTGGTCTTCAAGTAGCTGGAAGACTCGAGCGCGGCACCTTCATACGTCCAGCCGCATTTGTCCTTGTAGGTAACGGTGGGGAAATTGTGCTGGGCATAAAACAGATATGCTCCCAACGCGCTGGCAATAGCTAGCGGCAAGATAAGCGTGAGCAACAGCGTAACCCAGCCGGACATCATCACCAGCGTGGCCCCGATGGCGAGGTGGAGCAAGAAGGAGAGAATGCAATCGTAGTGTTTTCGGGGCGATTTGAACACCGGGAGAATTACCATGCTAAACAGGAATACAAAAACGTAGCCAAAGAGAATCGTGAGCGGATGGCGTATGAAAAGATATTTGAAACGATCCCAGCGGCCGGTGATAGCGTATTGCTCCGTGGTCATTACGGGATACGAACCAATGTAGGCGCTACGGAGCTTGGAATTGTGTGCGTGGTGGTAATCATGCGAACTGCGCCAGATGCTGCTGGGGCAAAGCACCCAGATGCCGAAAATCCGCATGTAAAGTTCCGCCGGGCGGGAGCGCGGCAGAATGGCACGGTGCTGTTGGTCGTGGTAAATCACGAAGAGGCGGACGATCAATAATCCGGAGACAATGCTGAATGCAAGGCGCGCCCCCAAAGGCATGGACTGCCACGGCAAAGTAGCGGTCAAACCTGCGGCTAGATAAAAAGTGGAGGTAAAAATGCACCACCAACTTTTCAGTGGGGAATCCTTGGCATACGCCTTCGTGCGGGCGTGCAAAGTAAGAGAAGGTTTCATGGACGGTTGCATAACAAAGGTTCGGCGACCGTGCCTTCGACGTCAATGAAGTTTGTCATTTTTTCTTTGAGGAAAATGCCGAGGGGAAAACTGGAAATTGCGAACGGAGCCAAAATCATTTCAGACGCCAAGTAATACGCGCTTTGTTCAAATCGTAGGGCGACATCTCCATCTTCACGCGGTCGCCAATCGTCAGACGCACCCAGCGTTTACGCATCTTGCCGCAGACCGTGGCGAGCACCACATGTTTATTGTCGAGTTCGACACGAAACATCGTGCCAGGCAGCACGGTGGTGACTTTGCCTTCAACTTCAATGTGTTCTTCTTTGACTTGGGAATTCTTCATGTAACGGACAGAAAACGGACGGGGAAAATAAAAAAGGCGGGGTTCGGTTCACCCGAACCCCGCCATGAAATTCTGCTAAAGCAGATTAGTAACGGCCACGACCACCGCCCTGACCGCCACGGTCGCCGCCGCCGCCGCCGAAGGAACGACGAGCGCCGCCGCCGCCGCCAGCCGGACGTTCTTCACGCGGGCGAGCCACGTTGACCGTCAAAGCGCGACCACCGAGGTCTTTGCCGTGCAGGCCAGCGATCGCCGCCTGGGCTTCATCAGCCGTGCTCATGGTCACGAAGCCGAAACCGCGCGGGCGGTTCGTCATGCGATCCATCATCAGGTTGGTTTCTTGAACGGAGCCGAACGCGGCAAACGCGTCCTGCAAATCGTTTTCAGTGGTGTCGAAGGAAAGATTCCCGACGAATAATTTGTTGCTCATGTGATGTTTTACTGTCCTAGACTTAACTTTACTTTTACAGACTGTTTCCGTTAATCGGATTTCAAATCATCACTGAAACTCGTTCACTTGAAGATTTACCATGCCTTGAAAGAGGCCAGCCGTCTATCAGACGGAGCAAACCTGACAGGTTTCATCCGGATAGCAACACCTATCTCCAACTATCTTCGGTCGAAAACCGGGGCAAAAACGATTCAAAGCGCTAGCAATAGGCGCTTAATCTCCTTCAACCGCGCCTTCGTATCCTTCTTAGTCAGGCGCGGGAATTTGCCACCGAGTGTGACGAACTCATTCTGGCGGGTGACTTTTAACTTATCGTCTTCAACTTCGATGCTCGTCACGTTCTTTTCGCTCGCGAGAATTTTCAGTTCGCCCACGGCCAGCAGCAATTCCACCGGCGGTGGCAGCGGGCCAAAGCGGTCGCGCAATTCCTTTTGCAGCGCGTCCAGCGTCAGTTTGTCTGTGGCCTGCGCTAGTTTGCGGTAAATCTCAATGCGATGCTGCGGCTCGGTGACGTAGGTCGGGGGCAAACTCGCAGCCAGTAACTCGGGAGCCGTTGAAACCGATGACTCTCTCCTGGCGGCTGATTCGCTCAAAAAATCCAGTGTCACCCGAACTTCGACACGCGGCTTCACTTTTTCACCCTTCAGTGCGCCAACGCTTTGTTTCAGCAATTGGCAGTAGAGCTCAAACCCAACGGCGGTGATGTGCCCGCTTTGTTCCGCGCCTAGCAGATTTCCTGCGCCACGAATTTCCAGATCGCGCATCGCAATCTTAAAACCGCTGCCGAGCGTGGCGTATTGTTTCATCGCGCTGATGCGCTTGCGAACATCCGTGAGCAGACGTGCGTGGCGTGGCAGCAGCAGATACGCGTAAGCCTGATGCTTGTAACGCCCGACTCGGCCGCGCAACTGGTAAAGCTGGCTCAAGCCAAACCGATCCGCCCGGTCAATGATGATGGTGTTCGCGTTCGGAATATCCAAGCCGCTCTCGATGATCGTCGTGGAAAGCAAAACGTCCGCCTCGCCATTCACGAACCTCGTCATCACCACTTCCAAATCGTCGGCGTCCATTTGCCCGTGGCCGACGACGATGCGCGCGTCGGGCACAAGCGATTGCAGCTTGGCGCGCATCACTTCAATCGTCGTCACTCGATTGTGCAAAAAGAAAACTTGGCCACCGCGACCCAACTCACGTTTGATAGCATCGCGAATCACGCGCTCGTCGTAAGGCGTGGCTATCGTCTCCACTGGCAACCGGTCGTGCGGAGGCGTCTGGATCGTGCTCATGTCGCGCGCGCCGGTTAGTGCAAGATAAAGCGTGCGTGGAATCGGCGTGGCGCTCAACGTCAACACGTCCACCATAGTCCGTAGCCGCTTGAACTTTTCCTTGTGCGCCACACCAAAGCGCTGTTCCTCGTCAATCACCACTAGCCCCAAATCCTTAAACGCAATGTCTTCCTGCACGATGCGGTGCGTGCCGATGACGATGTCCACCGCGCCCGCCGCCAACTCCTGAACGACTTTCGACTGTTCACGCTTCGTGCGGAAACGCGAGAGCAATTCAACACGAATTGGATAATCCGCCATGCGTTCGCGGAAATTGTTAAAATGCTGCTGCGCCAAAACCGTCGTCGGCACGAGGATGGCAACTTGCTTTCCATCCATCACGCACTTGAACGCCGCGCGAATCGCCACTTCAGTTTTTCCAAATCCAACGTCGCCGCAAATCAATCGATCCATTGGCTTGGCACGCTCCTGATCCGCTTTTGTCGCTACGATTGCGGTGACTTGGTCGGGCGTCTCCTCGTAGATAAAAGCACTCTCGAACTCGCGCTGCCACTGGTTGTCCGGCTTACAAGGATGGCCGGGCTGCGATTCGCGCACGGCCTGGATACGGAGCATTTCCGCGGCAATGTCGCGCACGGCTTTTTCCGTATGCTCCTTCGCCTTGGCCCAGCGCGTGCCGCCGAGCTGGTTGAGCGGCGGATTGGCCTTGCCCGCGCCGACGTATTTGCTGACCAGATGCGCCTCGCTGACGGGGACGTAAAGTTTCGGCGGCTCCACCGCGTCGCCGCTAGGCGCAAATTCGAGCACCAAACATTCCATTTCTTGCAGCGGGGCGACTGAGTTATGGCGCGAGGCGGTCGCAGGCAAATTTTTCAGCCCGAGAAATTTTCCAATGCCGTGCTGCAAATGCACCACGAGGTCTCCTTCAGTCAAATCCGTAAAATCAATGTCCAATGCTGAACGCGCGGCCTGTGCGTGGGAATTTTTTTGCCGACGAGGCCGCTGGATTTTGTAGCGCCCGAAAATTTCTGCGTCCGTGACCACGACCAGCCTCGCCTCATCGCAGATGAAACCGCGCGCCAACGAACCGAGATGGATTGAAGGACGACGTGTTAAGTCCGAAGCGCGGGTAGATTCCCGTCCCTCAACCGCCTCACTTCCTGCCTCTACCAGTTCCTTCCAGATTTCTTCAAACCGCTGCCGCTCGCCGTCGTTGTTGCAGAAAATGTGAACGGCATAGTCTTGTCGCAGCCAGCGGTGAAGCTGTTGGAAAAACTCCCGTCGCTGCGCCTCGGCGATCTGCGGTTCCTGCGGACGTTCCGCGAGCGGGCGGAATGCGTCAAGCGAGCTGAACAACGGAACGCCGATCGCTAGTTCAGCTTGTTCATCGTCTGCCCCAGTTGCAATTGCCGAGTTGGTGTCCGGCGCTCCATCCAGTTCGCCACCCGTTAGATCCACCGCCGTAAAACCGCGCCGGTGCAGCTCGGTTAAAAAATCCGGCCACGAAATGAAGAACGGATCGTCTTTCTGAACCTGCTGCTCGTAACCGTCCGCGTGGACAGCTAATGATTCTGGCTCGCACAAAAGAAAAACAGTGTTGCGCGGCAGATAGTTGAGCAGCGTGGCCAATTCTGAAACCTTGGCTTTTGGATTCTGGATTCCGGATTTTAGAATTCCCAATTCACCCGCTGGAGGCAGGGTGATGGAGGCAATTTCTCCACGCGAGACTTGTGTGAGCGGATCGAACTCACGGAGCGATTCCAGTTCATCTCCAAAAAAATCCAAACGCACCGGCCACGGGCTCGTCGGCGGAAAAATATCCACAATGCCGCCACGCAATGCGATTTCGCCTTTCTGTGTAACCTGTGCCTCCGGTTCGTAGCCCTGCTCCTCCAGAAATTCGATCAGGTCGAGTGGCGCGATTTTGCTGCCGCGTTCCAGCATGCGCGTGCGGCTTTGAATTTCTCCCGGCGGAAACGTTTTTTGCAACAACGCCGTGACGCTCGTGACAATCAGTTTTGAATTTTGAGCTTTGAATTTTGAGTTGTCAGAAAGTGAAACCAGCGTTTGCAGTCGGTCGCTGATAACGTCGGCGTGCGGCAGTTTGTCTTCGTGCGGCAGCATTTCCCACGCGGGGTAGAACAACAGCGTGGCGATTTCATTCTGCACTTCGAACTCCGCAGTCCACGTTTCGAGATCCTGTTGAAAACTTTCCTGCTGTTTCAAATTTTCAGTAACAACGACGACTGGGCACTTCGGAAATTTTCTTTGGAGCAGCGCGGCAAAAAAAGGCTGCGCGCTCGTGGTGATGCCGGAAAAAGTCTGCGCTCCGCCCGACTCCACGCGCCGGATGAGGGACTGCACGGCGGGAGTTTTCAAGATGTCAGCGAACGATGGGCCTGCCGCTGACGAAGTTTCGTTCGACGCCAAGCGCGGGGAAATTCGCAGCCAAACCTCACGCCGTCAAGCTGGGGATAAATACGGTCGTGCCTTCATCGGTAGGCGACGCGGTAATGAGCCGTCGGGGCATGCGCTCCTCACGTCGTGCCCGACAACCGAACCTGAAACTACTTTGTGGCTGGCGGAAGAATTATTTCGCCGCCGGGTTCGTTTTTCCTCGCCAGCCTTCGGCCATGAACAACTCCGTTTCTTCCATGAACCGTCCGGTGGCATCCGGATTTTTTACGCGCTCAAACGTCACGCTCTGGTCGCCGATGCGGTGCGCCACCTGCGAGACCCACGAATATGTGTAGGGCACTTCCGACCAGCCATATTGACCTAGCGGCGCGGGCGGCAACGTCGGCGCGACAACAGTGTTTGTTTCGGGAATGTCCATCCATCCCCACAAAGCCACGATCCAAACACGGTGGCCAGAGGACAGCGCGTTGGAAATTTTTTCCAGCACAGGCACAATGGCGTTGGTGTTCTGCAACTGTAATTTCACCAAGTCATAACGGTGAGTTGCGTGGTCAGCCAGCGGCGGCAACGTATCCCAACTATTCGTCGGCTTGAAATAATGTGCGAAGGTGATGCCGCAATACCACGGATCTACGATGACATAATCGCCGGGCGCGATTGATTTCTCCAACTGCCGCGTCCACACATCCACATTCGTAAAACGCGTTTCCAAAATACGCCACGCCAGCGGAACCATGACCACTGCCGATAAAACCAGAAACGTCACCAGCGCGAGCCGGATTTTTTCCGGCCACTGCGGCCACGCCAAATCCAATCCGACCGCCGACACCGCTAGCAGTGGTAGGAAATACCAGCCCTGCGACGGCAACGCCGCCAGCCAGAGAAACGCGACGAAACCAAAAATTGAAACCGTCACCATTACCGCCGCAAAAATCGGCAGATCGCGGGGGAAATTTTCCGGATCAGATGCTTCGTTATTGGTGCGCCAAAGCCAGCCAGCGTGAACCAGTAGCCCAACAAACAGAAGCAACCAGACGGCGCTAAATTCCAACATCGGAAAACCGAACGTGTCGCCCAAACCATTGAGCAGGCGGATGGGATCCAGACCGGTCCGCAGCGCTGCCGAGTCCGCGCGCCCCGCCGCCACGCCCGCCCAATACGGCAGCAATGAAATCGCCGCCAGCAAACCCGCGCCAAAGATTTGCGCCACCGATAGAAAATTTTTCCGCCGCCAGCAGACGGCCATGGCGCCAAGACAGATGGCGCCAACGAACACGGCATTGTGATAGAGCACCTGCACGCTCAATACGCACGCGAGCGTCAGCCAGCCAAAACGTTTCCAATCTGGGCGCAGCAAAAACCACGCGGCGGCAAACATCACGACCGCGATGAGCCACGTCCCCAACCCGTAGGCACGCAGGGAATCACCCACGACCACGAGTGTGGGATTGAAGGCAAAAAGCACCAGCGATATCAACGGCGGCGTGCGGGAAATTCTCCAGCCACCCACGAGCAGCGTGGCCAATATACCGACACCGATGAGCAGACCGAGCATTCGTAACGAGCCTTCACCAAAACCGGCGAGCCAGCCGTGGACGATCATCGGAAACAAAACTGGAAAGGAATCTTTTCTAAATTCGTCCAGCGAATCATGGCTGGCAACGTTGATGGTGTTGACTTCGTCACGCCAAAATCCGCAAGCATGGCCAACGAAGTGCAGATGCAATCCGACCGCCGCCGACACGACGAGCAGCGCCACCAGCCAGAGCAATCTGAATTTCATGCGCCGGATTGGACGAAATTGCGGCGGTGAATTCAACTTGAAATCTGTAATTAAGACGGCGGTAAAACATCTGCGTTGCGAAGCAACCGCCGGATTCAGTTGACCTGATAGCACGCGTCCGTGAAAATTTTTGTAATGGCTCCACCGCATCCTATTTTAATCCTGCCCTTCGCGCTGTTACTCACAGCCATGGCGCTGGCGCCCGCGCTCGCGCCGAGCTGGTGGGAGCGGCACTATCCAAAAATCGCCCTCGGACTGGGCGCGGTAACGGCGGGAGCTTATCTATTTGTTTTGCGCGATGCCCACAGCTTGGCTCACGCAGCGCAGGAATATTTTGGTTTCATTACACTGGTTGGTTCGCTGTTCGTGGTGAGCGGCGGGATTCACATCGGCGTGAAGGGGGAAGCCACCCCGTTTAAGAATGTAATTTTTCTTTTTATTGGCGCGCTGCTCGCCAACGTCCTCGGAACCACCGGCGCGGCTATGCTGCTGATTCGTCCGTGGATTCGCATGAACCGATACCGCGTCACGCCGCATCACATCGTGTTCTTCATTTTTGTGGTCGCCAACGTCGGCGGCTGCCTCACGCCCATTGGCGATCCTCCGCTGTTCCTCGGCTTCCTGCAGGGCGTGCCGTTCTGGTGGGTGGCGAAAAATTGCTGGCCGATGTGGGCCGTGGCCACCGGCCTATTGCTGACAATTTTCTATGTCGTGGAGATTATAAATTTTAAGCGTGCGCCTAAAGCTGTGCGTGAAAAAGAAACCGCGCCAGAAACTTGGAGGTTTGACGGGCTGGGAAATTTATTTTTTCTCGCCGTCATCCTTGGCGCGGTGTTTGTGACCACGCCGTTATTTTTGCGCGAGGGTTTGATGATTGCTGCCGCGCTCGGCTCGTGGTTCTCTACCAAAAAATCGGTCCATGCGGCGAACGGATTTAATTTTCACCCGGCCATCGAGGTAACAGTATTATTCGCCGGAATTTTTGCGACGATGACGCCGGCGCTGGGGTGGCTCAATGCCAACGCCGGATCGCTACTCGGCCAAAATCCCACGGCGGGAGTTTTTTATTTTGGCACGGGCGTGCTGTCCGCCGTGCTTGACAACGCGCCGACGTATCTAGGTTTCTTGAGCGCCTTGGCGGGGGCGGCAGGCGAGGCAGACATTCAGACGCTGCTTCATACTTATGGCGGCCAGCTGGTCGCCATCAGCGTAGGCGCGGTATTTTTTGGTGCTGCGACCTACATCGGCAACGGTCCGAACTTCATGGTCAAAGCGGTGGCGGAGCAAAACGGCGTGCGGATGCCGTCGTTCATGGAATTCATCCTGAAATATTCGCTGCCGTTTCTCCTGCCGGTATTGCTCACCGTTTGGCTGCTATTTTTCCGGCGGTGAAAATCGCGGATTGAAAAAGTGTTGCGGTTGTGAAACATTCTAACATCTCGAGAGTCTTAATCTGGATATTTTAAGCCAATCAGCCTTGGGTTTTTGAGTGCGCACACTTTACAACATTTTATTCCTCATCTTTTTCACGCTGGCGGCGCCGTATTATTTCTGGCGGCTGCGGCGGCGCGGAAACTGGCTGCAAGGTTTCGGCCAGCGGTTTGCAAACTATGACCCATCGCTGAAACAGGCGTTGACCAACCGGCACACGGTCTGGATTCACGCGGTCAGCGTGGGCGAAGTCAACCTCTGCACCCAGATTATCCGGTCGCTCGAACCGCGCATCCCGAACGCCAAGCTCGTGGTCTCCTGCACGACCACCACCGGCATGGAACAACTCCGCAAGCAGCTACCCACGCACGTGAGTAAAATTTATTTCCCGGTAGACCGCCGGAAATACGTGCGGCATGCATTGGCAACGATTAATCCGCAGGCGATTGTCATGGTGGAGGCGGAAATCTGGCCGAACTTTCTCTGGCGCGCGCGCGACTTGAAAATTCCTGTCTATCTCGCCAACGCCAGGCTCTCGGATCGTTCATTTCCGCGCTATAAAAAATTTGGCTGGCTATTCCGCGAAATCTTTCACTCATTCGCTGGCGTGGGCTGCCAAAACGAGGAAGATGCGCATAGGCTCGCCGCCCTGGGCTGTAAACCTGGTAATGTGCAGGTGGTCGGCAACTTAAAATTTGATGCGGCGAAACTTTCCGAACGGAGCAAACTCGATGTCCGCGGGCTGCTGCGGCAGATTGGCGTGCCGGATGACGCCCCAATCCTCATTGGCGGCAGCACGCACGACGGAGAGGAGTTGTTGCTCGTGGACATGGCCGTGCGCTTGCGTCAGCGATTTCCAAAATTATTCTTAATCCTCGTGCCGCGCCATTTTGAGCGCTGCAAAGACCTTGGCCAGAAACTTCGTTCACGCGGAGTGAAGCTTGTTTACCGCAACGAAATTTTTGGCCGCACGAAAATGACCTCAGGAGAAGTCGATTGCCTCGTTGTCAACACGACTGGCGAACTGCGCTTCTTCTACGAGCCAGCGAATGTGGTTTTTATCGGCAAGAGCATGACGGCGCTGGGCGGCCAAAACCCGATCGAGCCGGGCGCGCTGGGCAAAGCAATTGTGTTTGGGCCGAACATGCAAAATTTTGCAGACATCACGCGCAGCTTTTTGCTGAAGGATGCAGCGGTGGAGGCGAAAGACCCGGACGCGCTTGAAGCCGCCATCGCCACGCTGCTGGAAAACCCCAAGCGCCGCGCCGAACTTGGCCAGCACGCGTTGGAAGTCGTGGCTGAAAATCTCGGAGCGGTGGAACGAACGGTGGAGATGATTTTGCCTGCGCTCGCCAAGCGTGGCATCAAAGTGATGCCGAAAAACAACACGTAACATTTCGCAGCTTGACGCGGCGGCATCTGCTTTTCATATTCGCCCAGCTCGGTTGCACCCGAAGCGCGCCGCACCCATGCCCAAGCCGAAGTCTCAACCACCCGTCCCAGCCACCGCCGTGGCCAAGGTTGCCAGTCACAGCGCCCCCGGCTTCGCGCTCGCCGATAAAATCAAAGAACTTGTCCGCCTACACAAGGAACAGGGACAGGTCACCTTTGATGACCTCAGCGAAATCCTCACGGAAGAATTTTCCACACCCGCGAATCTCGACGATGTTTTCGCCAAGCTGCGTGAGTTGGAAATTGAAGTCATTGATGCCGCCGAAGTGGATGTGGTCAAGCCCGTGGACAAGGAAGATCCCGAGGAGGAAGACCGCCGGATGGATTCGCTCGACGACCCGGTGCGGATGTATCTCAAACAGATGGGCGCGGTTCCGCTGCTCACACGCGAACAGGAAATCACCATTTCCAAACGCATCGAGGATGCGGAAACGGATTTGCGCCGGATTGTTTATGGGCTGGGCTTCACCGCCAAGGAACATCTTGCACTCGCAGAAAAATTACTAGCCAACCCGCCGCGCGAACGTTTTGACCGCGTCATCCTCGACAAAAAAGTGGCGAGCCGCGACGCGCACCTGAAAACTATGACCCGGCTTTGCGCCCGCCTACGCGAGTTAGATGCGGACGTGGATAAACATTTTAATCTGTGGCGTGACGCGCAACAGCAGGCCAAGCGCACGCGCGAGCACGATGAGTTCGAGAAGCTGGACAAAAAATTACAGACGCTTTTTCCGAAGTTTTTTTTCAAAAACAAGGTGGTGGAAGAAATGGCGCAGGTCGCCGAGAACATCCACGAAAAAATCCAATACAGCCTGCACGCTATCGTCGACGCGGAGGCACAACGCGAATCCCCCGCGCAGAAACACCTCGTCGTCGCGGAACGCCAGACGCTCCGCGCACTGGAAGAATTTGTGCGCCTGCCACACGAGGATTTCCTCATCCAGTTTGACCATTTGCGGGACGCCGCGGCACGCGCCTTGCAGGCCAAGACAGAAATGGTGGAGGCCAACTTGCGCCTCGTCATCTCCATAGCCAAAAGATACACCAACCGCGGACTCTCCTTTCTCGACTTGATTCAGGAAGGCAACATCGGCTTGATGAAGGCTGTGGAAAAATTTGAATACCGGCGCGGTTACAAATTTTCCACTTACTCGACGTGGTGGATCCGGCAGGCCATCACCCGATGCATCGCTGACCAGGCGCGCACCATCCGCATCCCGGTGCACATGATTGAGATCATCAACAAGCTCCTGCGCGCCCAGAAAAAATTATTGCAGGAGTTGGGGCGCGAAGCGACGCCGGAGGAAATCGGCGACGAAATGCAATTACCCGCCGCAAGGGTCGCCGCCATTCTAAAGATGGCGCAGCAACCAGTGTCTTTGCAGACACCTGTGGGCGATGGCGATGACGCGAGCTTTGGCGATTTCATCGAGGACAAGGCGGCGGAAAATCCACTCGATTTGACGAGCTTCAGCCTGTTAAAAGCCCGCATCGGCGATGTGCTGTGCAGCCTGAATGAACGCGAGCGTCAGGTTTTAGAAATGCGTTTTGGCATCGTCGATGGCAACGCGCGCACCCTTGAAGAAGTTGGCCAGCAATTCCGCGTCACCCGCGAACGCATCCGGCAGATTGAGGCCAAGGCACTCCGAAAAATGCGCCATCCCACACGACTCAAGCAGTTGAACGGCTTCCTCGACACCGAAGGCATGGCAACGAGTTGACGGCGGAATAAACTTGTCGCCCCGCCGCGACGCAGCAAAATAACTCCCTTCGCGGGCCTGTAGCTCAATGGTTAGAGCAGAGGACTCATAATCCTTTGGTTCTCGGTTCAAGTCCGAGCAGGCCCACCAATCATTCTTTGGTGGTTGCTGATATCCTAGCCTCCCTGCCCTGATATAAAATCTCGTGCACCAGCCGCACCGTGGGTGAAATAAAAATAATTTTCAAAAAGCGCTCCGCCACCAGCCCGGCAAACCTGCCCTGACGCGCGGAAATGAAAAGCTCGTGGTGCGCTTCGTTCCACGAAAAGTTCACCAACGAAAACTCACCCCGCTCGTAGTCGTAACCGTCGCCCGCATCTTCGTAGAGCGTAAACGTGCCGTCCGCCCCTAGATAAATTCTAATTTCGTAAGGCGCGGCAGGAAGTTCATCTACGAATTGCATCGGCTCCGTGAGCGGCAGGATCGAACCGGCGCGCACGAACAGCGGTAATTTTTCCAGCGGAGCCACGGCGGCGATGGTTTGTCTGCCAGCAAAAAATTCTTCACTCCAGAAATCATACCATCCAGTCCCGGCTGGCAGATAAACAGGCCGGCTCTTGGCAACGTCGGTGATAGGCTGTGAATTTTTCCCAAAATACATCGGGGTCGTCACGGGGCAGACAAGCAGCGCGGAGCCAAAAAGAAATTGATCCGTGAGATAGTGCGTCGCCGTATCGTTCGGAAAATCGAGCGCCACGGCGCGGAGCATCGCGCGGCCATCCAGCGTGACTTGCGCGGCGAGCGAATAGATGTAAGGCAGCAATGCGTAGCGCAGGCGGATGAATTTCGCGATGGTGTCGTAGAAAAGATTTCCTTCGTCACCGAAGCGCCAGATTTCGCGCGCGGCGTCCGTGCCGTGAGAGCGGAACATGGGCAGGAACACCGCGTATTGCAGCCAGCGCGTGTAGAGCTCCCAGAAACCGAGGTCGCGGCAGCCAGTGTCCCGCGCATCGGGTTCTAGAGCGTTCATGTCCGTGAGTCCGCGACAGCCCTCTGCATAGTCACCGCGCCAGAACCAAAGCTTCGGGTCGTTGTTAATGAAGAAGCCACCGATGTCCACCGTCCAAAACGGCTCGCCCGTGGCGCAAAAATTCACGCCCTCGGGAATGCAATTCCTGAGTGTCTCCCACGTCGCGCAGATGTCGCCGTTCCAACAAATTGTAGCGTAGCGATGTTGTCCCGCGTAGCCGGAGCGCGTGAGGTTCACAACACGCTTGGCAGAAGCGGCGCGGCGCTGGCCTTCGTAAATCCCCTGTGAATGCAGCAGCGAGTAGGAATTGATTTGCCCCGCGTCCAAATATTTTTTTGAAGCCTCGGTGTTGAGCAGCAGACGCGCGTGGAGCTCAGGTTTGGTTTCACCTGACCAGTCGGCCTCAAACGGCTCGGTGCAATCGCACCACCAAGCGTCCACGCCTTGCGCAAAAAGCCCGCGCTCAACCTGCGACCAATAGACTTCGCGTGCCTCCAACGAAAAGGCGTCGTAGGTGGATTGGTTGCCGAGCATCAGTCCACGCTCCGAAAGCTCACGTTGATTCGGACAATCACCGGTCACGATCGGCCAGATAGAAACCATCAGCCGTGCGCCGAGCGAGTGAAGTTCCCCGGTCAAAGCCTTCGGGTCAGGAAAACGAATCGGATCAAAATTCTTTTGCCCCCACCCTGCCCCGTTCGGCCACGATTTCCAGTCCAGCACGATGAGGTCGAGCGGAATTTTGCGACGGCGATATTCGCGCACGACCTCAACCAGTTCACGGGCATTGACGTAGCGCTCTTTCGATTGCGCGAAACCAAAGGCCCACTTCGGCAACATCGGCGTCTTGCCGGTGAGTGTGTGCAGGTTTTTTGTGACGGCGTCAAATGAGCCACCACCGATGAAATAAAAATCCAGTTCGTCCACCACGTCCGCCCACCAACACACACCATCCGGGCCGTCTTGGAATGTCATCAACGAACCACAATTCAACAACACGCCGTAGCCTCGCGTAGAGACGAAATATGGCACGACGATCTTCATGTTCTGCTGGTAGAGATGTTGTGTTTTGCCACGCAGATTCCCGTAGCCTTCTTCGTGCGAGCCAAGACCGAAGATGGCTTCGTCATCCTCGAATTTAAATTCCAGCTTCGCCTCAAATGCATCGCGGTCAAAGACGGTTTCAAAACCTGTCGCGGCTGCGCGCGCGCCGTCAATGCTCTGGCTAGCCGCCGTCTCCGTGCCGGATTTGAAAACATTGCGGAAAACTTTTTTCGACAAGAGATTTTTTCCACCACGCTCCGACTCGCGCAGCAGCAGCTTGCCGGCGGAATCGAAATACTGGATTGCGCCAGTCGACTTGTTGACGATGAGTCTGAGTGCAGGCGTGGAAACTTCAAACGCCTCCGCCGTGTCGCTAATCGCGTAGCCGGATAACATTGAAGTCGCCGTAACAATCAGACTCGGCTTCGTCTGAAATTCTTTTGCCTCCGTGACCGTAATGCGCGCTATACTCTCCGAGACGAACGTAATGCGCAGCCAGGTTTTTCCTACTGCCAAAACCACTGCGCCAGCGTTGCTTTTAAGTGCAAACATGGCGCTTTAACTTTTCACCGCTCGCCGCGCTTCAAGTTCCGCGTGGATTTGCGGCTCAAGCAGCTCGAATTTTTTGTAAAACAGAACTGGGATGACGCTCAACGTGAGGCATATCGCCGGCAGCCAGATGAAACTGAATTCAATGCCACGCAAGGCGGCAGCGGTTTGCTCCACGTTCGCAACGTAGCCGCTGTTGCCCATGATCCACAACGGAATTGCTCCGCCGAGTCCCGCGCCAGCTTTCAAGCAAAACGCCGCGCCCACGGCGGTCAGCAGGCCGGCGGCACGCACGCCGGTCTTCCATTCGCCATAGTCCACGCTGTCGGAGAGGATAGAGAACGGCATCGCCATGGCCATGCCGCTGGCAAGGAAACCAATCGTCCAACCGACCATGATGAGGTTAATGGAGTGGTCCTGGCTCACGCCGGCGAACAAAATGATCTGGCCGATGACCATTCCCAAAAGTCCCAACGCCCAAGCGGTGCGCTTGCTCGTCCATTTGCAAAACCACGGCAGCGCAAACGCGGTGGCAAGCGAAACAAAATCCAGGCTGTAGGCCAGTGCAACGAGGTCTTTCCGGTGCAGGACGTATTCAAAATAATATGGCACGATGGAAACGCGCGCGATGAAGCCAATCCAAAACATCAGGCTGCTGGAAAAAATTATCAGCCACGGCCAGTTGCCCTTGAGCGCGCGAAACGTGCCGAGAACGGGCTCAGATTTTTTTTCGACAGGGATGACTTCTTTCAGATTCTTGAAAGCGAGCAGGTAAAAGAAAATTGAACCAGCGGCGTAAATCGGCAGCGTGAGCATGAAACCTTTTTTGTCGTCGCCGCCTCCGAGCCACGCCACCATTTTTAAAGCGGTCAAGTTTACAATCAGCACGCCGAGTTTGGAGCCGAACATCCGAAAGCACGTCAGCGTGACGCGCTCCTGCGGGTTAGAGGTTAGGCCGGTGAGGATGCTCGTGACGGGTATGTTGATGCCAGTATAGAGGATGTTGCAAATGATGTAAGTGACGGCGGCATACCAGACTTTTGCCGTATGTCCGAGGTCGGGCGTTTGAAACGTCAGCACGCCAAACACCGCGAACGGCACGCACAGCCA
>CAINDH010000252.1 GCA_903847285.1 uncultured Verrucomicrobia subdivision 3 bacterium
GGTTCAATGTCCTTCTTGTAAGCGGCGGCCTGCTTGGTGTCGGGCAACGCGACCATGATAACGTCGGCCAGCTTCACGGCTTCGGCAGTCGTGACGACCTTGAAACCTTTTTCCTTCGCGACCGCGATGGATTTGCTGCCTTCGTAAAGGCCGATGATGACCTTGAGGCCGCTGTCTTTGAGGTTGAGCGCGTGCGCGTGACCCTGCGAGCCGAAGCCGAGGATCGCGAGCGTTTTGTTTTTGAACACGCCGAGATCGGCGTCTTTGTCGGTATAGACTTTGGACATAAAGTTAGTTGATAGATTTTAGTTGAGAGTTGATAGCCGGCGGAATTATTTGCGCGGCATCGCGGCTTTGCCGGTGCGGGTCAAATCCAAAACCCCGAACGGTTGCATGAGGCCGATGAATTTCTCCACCTTGCTCTCGTTGCCGGTGATCTCGATGGTGAGCGACTTCGGCTGCACATCCACGATCTTCGCGCGAAAAATATCCGTGATCTGCATCACCTCGGCGCGCGACTTGGAATCCACGGCGACTTTCACGAGCACCAGTTCGCGATCCACAGAATCCGTGGCGCTGAATTCCTGCACCTTGAGCACGTCCGGCAGTTTGTTGAGCTGCTTGACGATCTGCTCCACGGTGGATTCATCGCCATGCGTGACGATGGTCATGCGCGACGCGGTCGCGTCGTGCGTGGGCGCGACGTTGAGCGAGTCAATGTTGTAGCCGCGTCCGCTGAACAGCCCAGCCACGCGCGTGAGCACGCCGAACTTGTTCTCAACTAAAACTGAAATGGTGTGTCGCATAAAAACCGTTTGGAAACGGAAGGTGAGACTAACAATCACAATGATTCCGGTCAAACCGCAAAATCAGTTGAAGTGAACAGGCTGTGGCAACGCTCGTTTTCTGCTTGCTTCACCGACGCCGCAGAGTTCTGCTTTCCGACAAATGCCAAAACGTGTCTGTCAGCACTGCGGAGTTCCGTTCGAGATTTCTGATTCGCAAATCGGTGATGACCTCCCATGCCCGAGCTGCGGCAAAAGTATTTTGTCGCCGCGCCAGATGCGTGCGCCGAACGAGAAAATTAAACTCGTCGTCACGCCGCCGCCGGATGAAATCTATTCCGCCGCCAAACTCGCCGACCTCGCGCAGCAGATCATCGCCAACATCCAGCGCGTCATCGTCGGCAAGCCGGAACAGGTGACGCTCGCGGTTGCGGCGCTGTTCGCCGAGGGACACATCCTGCTGGAGGACGTTCCCGGCGTGGCGAAGACAATGTTGTCACGCGCCGTCGCGCAGAGCGTGGGCTGCTCGTTCCGGCGCATCCAATGCACGCCGGATCTGAAACCCGAGCAAGTCGTCGGCGATTTTTATCAAGACCCGGAAACGGGTAAGCGCGATTTCCGCTTCGGCCCAATCTTTTCGCAGATGGTGCTAGTGGATGAAATCAACCGCGCGTCTCCACAAACGCAATCCGCACTACTCGAAGCGATGGGTGAAGGCGCCGTGACGATGGATCGTATTTCCTACAAGCTGGAGAAACCGTTCATGGTCATGGCTACGCAAAATCCCATCGAGCAGGAAGGCACGTTCCGCCTGCCTGAGGCGCAGATGGATCGTTTCCTCATCCGCTTGAGCCTCGGCTATCCCGACGCGGCGCAGGAAAAAGAGATGTGCATCCGCGCGCAGCAGCAACATCCCATCGAAAATCTCAAAGCCATCACGTCCGGCGACGACATCATCAAATGCCAGCGTGGTGTGCGGGAAATTTCTGTGAGCCCCGAAGTGTGTCATTACCTCGTGGAACTGACGCGGGCGA
>CAINDH010000253.1 GCA_903847285.1 uncultured Verrucomicrobia subdivision 3 bacterium
CGGCTTTTCGGGCGTGGCCCACAAAATCAACGGATCAGGCCAAAGCTGCGCGAGCGTCTGGGACAGACGCGCGTCGCCCATCGTGGTTTGCAGCAAAACCAGCGCGTCAATTTTTTGCGCTTCACATTCGGCTATCACGCGGCGTAGCGACGGATCGTCAACGGCTTTTTCAGATGGCTCGAAAAATTCAAAACCACTTTTCGCAAGTGACCCACGAACGCGCGCCTCCATTTGCTTGCCCCACTCCATGTCGAAACCGGGGCGGCGGCGACCAAGAAAGACGATACCGACTTTGATTTTTAAATTTGCTGTGTTCATATCAACTCAATTGGCCATTCACCTTGGCAAAACAAGAACCAGGCGCAGACAGTATTGGCTGCAACAATTCGTGAATCTGTTGTTCTGATTTCGCATCAAAAGTTCCGAGCACGTCGTGCAACTCCCAGCGTTCGACGTGTTCCAGACTTTCCCCGCTGCCTAACTCCGTGAGCGGGCCGAGGCTTTCGAGTTCGAGCATCCGCGCGTTGGTGAAAATTTCCAGATTGCAACCGTTGTCCGGATAGTTTGCCTCTGGATCCCAAGAGTAACGTTTCAGAAAAAACACTCCACCCACCAAATATCCGGACCAGCCGATTTGATGCGACAAGCCGATTTTGGTCGGACAGCGCGTGGCGTCTTGACGCAGCAGAATATATTTCTTCCCGAAATAGCACCGCGGATCGCTCATTTCGGTATAGGGCCAGAGAACAAGGTTGCGATTCGGTAACAGATCTCGCGGGTGCTCGCCCATTTCCGGTTGCGGGACCACGGCCACGCCGCCGGCAGCCATGACTGAAAGCGCCCACGGCGCGAGCGTCATCGGCGTTTTTCCGATCCGGGTCACACGATGCACTAAAGTCACGCCGGTGCCGACCGGATCGAGTTGAATTTCAATTTCTTTTTGCAAGCCGTTGGAAGTTTCCGGCGGCGGACGCAATTTCACATGGCACTCGCCCAGTTGTTCCCACTGCACCGGAGCGTTGTCGGGAAAATAAGTTTTCACCTTGTGTTCCGGTGCCGTCCACAGCCGGTGCCCGCCGCGATTGCGCCAAACCGTTTCACCGCTCGTTCCGGCTTGATCCTCGAAAATATTTAGCGGATTGAAGCCGCCGTGTTTGCGATAGGCCAAAATGCGCGGCCCGACATCCAACGTGGCAACCAACTCCACGGAATCATTCGTTAGGCGAAGATTATTTTCCCAACCGCGAAAAGCGATAGTGCTGACGCTGGTTTGCAAGCGGGCTGATGATGTGGCGAATATCATCATTAAATTCCAAGTCCCAACGAAACGTGTTTGGTTTCGAGAAACGCGTCCATGCCTTCGACGCCGAGTTCGCGGCCCCAGCCGCTTTGCTTGACGCCGCCAAACGGACAATTGCTCGTCGTCGGCACGCCGTCGTTGATGCCGAGCGTGCCGGCGTCCAATTTTTCCATCAGGCGAAAGGTGCGTGAAAGATCGCGCGTGAATGCATACGCGCTCAAGCCATACTGCGATTGATTCGCGCGCTCGATCGCTTCGTCATCGGTATCAAATGGCACCACCGGTGCGACGGGCGCAAACGTTTCCTCGCTCATGCACAGAGCATCTGTGGGCACGTCAGCGAGAATTGTCGGTTCGAGAAAAAATCCATTGCGCGCAATTCTTTTTCCGCCGCACAGTAAACGTGCGCCGCGTTTCGTCGCATCCTGAATGTGCTCCAGCGCCTTGTTCAATCCTTCTTCATTGATGAGCGGACCAACGGCCACGCCATCTTCAAATCCGTCGCCGGTTTTCAGCGCAAGGGTTTTTTCGACAAACTTCGCGAGAAACTTTTCGTAAATGGAGCGCTGCACAAAAATACGATTTGACGCGATGCACGACTGGCCGGTGTTGCGGAATTTCGTGATTAGC
>CAINDH010000254.1 GCA_903847285.1 uncultured Verrucomicrobia subdivision 3 bacterium
GTTTCGATGTTCGCCGGCGTCGGTGAACGCACCCGCGAAGGGAACGATCTCTACAACGAAATGATCGAAGCCGATGTCATCAAGGTGAAGAAAGACGCCAAAGGTCATCCGATTAAAGGCGAAAACGGTTTGCCGCAGATTGTCGAAGGTTCCAAGATCGGTCTCGTTTACGGTCAGATGAACGAACCCCCGGGCGCGCGTCTTCGCGTGGCGCTCTCCGCGCTCGCCGTGACGGAATATTTCCGTGACGAAAAAAATCAGGACGTGCTCCTGTTCGTCGACAACATTTTCCGCTTCTCCCAGGCCGGTTCCGAAGTGTCCGCGCTCCTCGGCCGCACGCCGTCGGCGGTCGGTTACCAGCCGACGCTCGCCGCCGAAATGGGCGACTTGCAGGAACGCATCACCTCGACCAAGAAAGGCTCCATCACTTCCTTCCAGGCCGTGTATGTGCCGGCGGACGATTTGACCGACCCCGCACCCGCGACCACGTTCGCTCACTTGGATGCGACCATCGTCTTGGAACGTTCCATCGCTGAGTTGGGTATTTTCCCGGCCGTCGATCCGCTGGCTTCCAGCTCCCGCGCGCTCGCGCCGGAATTCGTTGGCCAGGAACATTACGACGTCGCTCGTGGCGTGCAGAAAGTGCTCCAGCGCTACAAAGATTTGCAGGACATCATCGCGATCTTGGGCATGGACGAACTTTCCGCTGACGATAAGACCACCGTTTATCGCGCCCGCAAGATCCAACGTTTCCTGAGCCAGCCGTTCACCGTCGCGCAGATTTTCACCGGTCGCGAAGGCAAGCAGGTTCCCGTCGCCGAAACCGTCCGCGCCTTCAAAGAAATTCTCGAAGGCAAACACGACGACGTGGCCGAACAGAACTTCTACATGAAGGGTGGCATCGACGAAATCAAGGAAGCTTGAGGAATTGTTCGCGTGTCACGCCTCACATTTCTGTGAAGCGTGAAGCGTGAAACGTGAAAAAACGAAATGGCTGCAACCTTAAAACTCGAAATCGTCACTCCCTCGGCGACCATTTTCTCTGGCGACGTGGAGATGGTCACGCTCACTGGTATTGATGGTGAGATGGGGATTTTTCCCCAACATATGCCGATCATGACCCAGCTTGCGGCTGGCGAAATCATCGCCAAAAAGGGTTCGGAAAATATTTTTCTCGCCGTCGGCGACGGTTTTGTGCAGGTCACCGGCCAGACGGTTTCCGTTTTGACGGATATGGCGATCAAGGCGGATGACATTGACGAAGTTAAAGCCGAAGAGGCGCGTCAAAAAGCCGAAGCCCGGCTCGCGCAAAAATTAGGCGATGAGGAAACGGCTACCGTTCAGGCAACCTTGATGCACGCACTGACGCAGTTGCACGTGAAACGTCGCCGCAGAAACTGATGGCTTTTCCTGTCAAATCGGTGCATTTCAAATGCGCTTTTTATGGGGAATCCAGCTCGGTCGAGAAATTTTGATTGGCTTGTCCACCGCAATTTGTTAACCAGTTACACATCAATTTATGGGATCACTCAAAAAACGCCGTAAGGCAAAAATCAATAAACACAAACGGCGCAAGAAGCTGCGCTTGAATCGTCACAAGAAGCGCACCTGGCAGAAGTAAACTGCTGGACTCTGTTTTTCTTTCAACCGTTCGCGGTCGTTGTCTTGTGCAGCTACCGCGAACGGTCTTTTTTATGCCCTATCGTTTCGACAAGCATTACACCCGCGAAGAAGCGCGACAATTGTTACCGCAAGTCCGCCAGTGGCTCGTGGACCTCAACTATCAGCGCGAGGAAATGCAGCGTTATGAAAAACGGTTGACCGGTCTGGCGGAGCAGGGCAACGACATCGGGGGCGAGACGGTCAATAGTTGGATTCGCGCGTTGGCGGGGATGCAGGCATTGCTTGCTGAATTCCAACGCCGTCAAATTTTTATCAAGGACGTGTCACGCGGGCTGGTTGATTTTCCAGCCATTATCGGTGGGCGTGAGGTTTTTCTCTGCTGGGAAAAAGACGAGGATGACATAGAATTCTGGCATGACTTGGAAACCGGCTTTACCGGGCGCGAAAAGCTTCTGTGAGGTTCAATTTCCTTTCTGCACTCGGCCGGTATGTTGCGCGTTGGCTCGCCACAAAGGCCACGCACTTTTCGCCGGTGGAGAGGCATCAGCAGGTTTGAGAGCATAAAGGCGAGCCTGATCATTCGCGTAGATGATGCCCTGCGGGCTGACATTCGGCGATGAGTTCAGGTTGAAATACATCTGGTAATTCCACACCGGCGGCCAGCAGTTTGTGGCGTTTAGACTGCTGATATTGAGCCAAGGAACCGAAAAATAAACCTGTCCATTCGCCGCGACCGCAGGCGACATATCCATGGGCACTTCGCACGGATGCCACCATCGCATTTTACCATCAGCCCCAAGGCAGAAATCTTTTTTCCCGGACGACAGATAAAGATTCCCGTCTGCATCCAGAACGGGGGACGATTCGGTGTAGCCGCCCGTGCGAAAACGCCAACGTTCCGAGCCATCAGGTCGCAACGCGTAGAGGTTCCCATCCGTGGAACTGAAATAAACAGTTCCATCTGCGCCGATGGCGGGCGAGCCGTCCACCTCTGCACCGGTCAAAAATTTCCACTTCAGTTTCCCCGCCAAAGTGAGCGCGTAAAAAATCTTATCGTGCGAGCCGAAATAAATCGTTCCGTCGCGAGCGATGGCGGGTGATGATGTCACCAAATTACTGGTGGCAAATTTCCATTTCAATTTCCCGTCTGCATCCAGCGCGTAAAAACTCCCGTCCCACGAACCAAAATATACCGAACCATCCCCCGCGATGGCGGGCGAAGAATCCACCCAAGCCCCAGTGGCAAAGGTCCACTTTAGTTTTCCCTTGGGCGTGAGCGCATAAAGTTTACGGTCGCGTGAACCGAAATAGATTGTGCCGTCGTCCGCCACGGCCGGTGAGGATTTGATCTCAAGTCCGGCCTTAAATTTCCAATTAAGCCGACCTTCCGGCGCGATGGCCAGCAGCCAGCCATGAAACGTGCCTTGGTAAATTGTCCCATCCAGCGCGATGGCCGCCGACGATTCACTGCCCTGATCCGGCAGTGTCGCCCGCCAGAGCAGCGTGACCAAATTGGTGTCCGCTGCTTTGGTGGAAGTATGGGCAGCCGACAGTATTGTGGCGGCGAGCAGGAAAACTTTTGAAGGATGCCGGAACATTGTGAATGGAAGTAAAGCGGCAATCGACTCGGATTTCAAACGCAAATCCAAAACGTCGTTGTCCCCCCCTTGTTTATTTATTTGCAGCGCTATTGAATTGCCCGTCCGTGAGTGTGTTCAGAAACGCCACTAGCGCGCGTGTGTCCTCGTCGTTTAATGGCACGCCGCCATCGGGATGCTTTGCGAGATTGGGGTCGAGCGTTGGGCTGCGCCGGATGCCTGTGGAATAGTGCTGGAGGACATCTTCCAGCGTCTGGAAACGGCCATCGTGCATATACGGCGCGGTAAGCGCGACGTTGCGCAGGCTCGGGGTGGCAAATTTCCCACGATCGCTAGCCTTGCCTGTAACTTTCTCGCGGCCGAGGTCTGCCAACGAGGTGTCGGAACCATTGTTTGCAAAAGCCTGGCTCTGAAAGAGCGGCCCGCCGTGGCAATGAAAACAATCGGCGCCAAACTGTCCGCGACGTGGATCGTATTCTGTGGAAAACAATTCAAAGCCGCGCTGTTCTTGGGCAGTGAAGGATTCATCGCCGCGCAGCATCCGGTCAAATTTGGCGTTGAACGAGGTGAGCGTGAGTAAATAATTTTCCAACGCCAGCGAAACTTTTTCCGCAGTGATTTCCGGTGAACCATAGGCAGCGGTGAATAGTGACGCATAATCTTCTTTGATGGCGGCCGGCGCAGTAAAGCTTGGTTCGTTTTCTGGTTTTTTAGTTGCCGACTCTTCCCGTCGGTGACCGCCAAGTTTTACAACCAGATTTGTCAGCGACTGGTGCATCTCGACCGGATTTTGAATCGGCTGCAACACTTGTTCCCGTAAACTTTTTGCGCGGCCATCCCAGAAGAATTCTTTTTTCCAAGCCAGGTTGAAGAGCGGCATCGAATTGCGTTCGCCGAACGCGCCTTCCGCGCCGCGCGCTGTGCGGCGGCCATCGCTGAAGGCTTTTTCCGGCGCGTGACAATCGGCGCAAGACTGCTGGTCGTTGATAGAAATGCGCTTGTCGAAAAATAATTTCTTGCCGAGTTCGACGCGTTCAACAATTAGGGGGTTGTCACGCGGCAAATCAGGAATGGGGAACGTCGCGCTCATCTGGAATTCATACGGCGTGAATTTCGCCGGCAGATATAGCGGCTTGGGATGAGCGATGGCGATTTCCGTCGCGCTTAACTGCGTGATGCGATGCACGCGGAATGCCCCTGGAAGGTTCGCCGCGAGCGCAGCGGAGATTGGGTCGCCATCACGCGAGTGCGTGGAGGAGCCGTCCTTCGCAAGAGACAACGGACGAGGCGCGTGCAGCAGCGTAGCCAGATCAAAATCCAGTTCTATCTTCGTCTCGTTGGTGATTTCGAGCGGCGTGGCGAGTGTGATGCGCATGGCGTTAGTGTCGCGCGCCAAGTGATACGACCAGCCGTCCAGTTCGCCATTCGCGTTGCGCCATAAACCTTCGAGCGCGAGAAAAATATAGCCGCCCTGCCAACTCCAGTGCAGACCGTTCAAGTTGGGATTCAGTGGATGATTTGCTGGAAATTGAGCGATGTCCGCATGATTCAATTTTGTGTTCAACCCGACCAGAAAGCGCACCGCGCGGAATTCACCCGCCGGAATACTTTCCAAGAAAACTGAGTTGTGTTTCGCCTCAAAGTCTAGCCACGCGACAGAATTAGAGAGCTCTAGCCATGAACCATCGTTTTTTTGCAGGGCGAACTCGCTGGCGAGGTAGCTGACGCGGGTGATGGAAAATGTTTCGTCCGTCGAAGTCTGGTAGCGAAGTGACGCCGGTTGCAACGCTTCGCCGGAAACTTTTGGCGTGATTTCAAGTTGCAGCGTGGCGGCGGCTAGTGTTACGCCGCTGAAAATGGCGAGGCCAAATGCGATTGTTCGCGTCTGGGTCATTTTGATTCGTAGCCGTTGATGCTCCACGTCAAGGCTGTGGTTTTTGCGTTCAGCGTGCTCGCCGTTTTTACTACCGCCGCCGGATGCGCTACGAAGTTCTTCGTCACCGCTTCGTGAATCGCAGAGACGAGTCGTCCATTCGGATACCCATGATAGCGCCGGCCCATGTTGTAAGGATAAACGGGCGTGCCGCTTGCATCAATCGTCGTGAAGTAGGCGAATGTGCCCTTGGGAAATTCCGGCGTCACGCACCAGCGGCCGTTCAGTTCGTCGAGATCAAAATCTTTGCCCAATATTTTTCCGCAGTCGCCGAGATAGGCGAAGTCCTCGATGTAATATCCCAACGGACGGTTTTGATTCACCGCTGGGCCGGTTTGTTTCGCATTCATAGATTGTTCGCGCACCGCCCAGGCGGGCAGGGCGGTGCGGCCGTTTTGAGCGAGATTGTCCGTGCCATTCCCGCCGTTGCGCGCTGCGAAGCCCGACACCATCCGGCGCAGGCCGCTTGCGGGATTCGTCGGGTTGGAATAACCGTAAGGCCCGTAGAGCGGATAACCATCCTGCATCCAGCCAATGATGGGTGAATGTTTTACCGGTGCGCTGCTGCTCTCGCGGTAAGTTTTTGTCGCGGAATCAAAATCCACGTAGTCGCCAAGCAGGTAACGCAGCGCGATGGGTTCCGCGTGGTAATGATAAGTTCCGCGATTCTGCTGATGCGCGTAGGCGGCATCGAATGTCCGGCTCTCGTTCAGAAACGCGTCGCGGTTCCAGATGCGGTCACCGTTGCCGCCACCGCCGCCGGGGCCGAAATCGCGGCTCGCCGCACTGGAGTAAGACCACGCATCTCCCGAATCAAACATCCGCACGCCGTCCACGAACATCCCGATCTCGCCGAGGTGGTTGAAATTATTTCCCTTCTGTTCGACCGGATGGCGGCACATCGCAAAAATGAAATGCTGGTCCACCGGAAGGTTTGGAAAACGTCCGTTCTGCCACGGCCCCATGATCTGGCTGCCGAGACCGGTGCTGCGGATGTAAATCCAGTTGGACGACGATAAGATTTCTTGCACGCCGCAGAAGGCTGGTTGCGATTGTGCGTTGCGTCCGTTGCTCCAGGTTGTCACCGACTGGCTGGAATTTTTTTCCGCAGCGGTGCGGTAGATTTGCGCCACCTTGCCGGAGTTGGCCGTGAACCACGACGTGAGTTGTGGTTCAGCCTGTAAGTTTGAGGCCAGTGCCAAAAAGATGGCCGAGTAGATAGTTTTCATGCGGCGACTTTAAGCGAAGGCACATTAAGGAGAAGTGAAGAAGTTTTTCAAGCGCGCTGTGGGATTGGTAACGCGGTCGTTATGCTCGATATTATATCGGTGGTCGCCACGCAAGAGCACTGCGTGCGGCGCGTGTGCCCGTCGCGAAACAGCCCTGCATCAAGTAGCCGCCTGTCGGCGCGTCCCAGTCAATCATTTCACCGGCTACGAACACGCCTGGCAGTCGCCGCACCATGAGCGCGGAATCTAGATCACGCCAGCGCACGCCGCCGGCGGAGGAGATCGCCTCGGCCAGTGGACGCGGACGAGTGAGTTTCAACGTGCAACTTTTTACTGTGGCGGCAAGTGACTTGGCGGAGGCGAACGGGATTTGTCCCGAAAGATTTTCTAAAATGGCAAACGCCGCATCGCTCAACTTCCACCGAGAACGCGCTTCGCCAAGAAAGTTACGTGGGCAGTTGCCCAGTTTTTTGACGAGTTGCTCGGCGGTATGGGCGGGTTTGAAATCAATGACAATTTCAGGCTCCGGCTGTGCGCGCAACGCCGGGCCAAGCTGGTAAATCACGCCGCCCTCCAATCCGTATTTCGTCACCAACAGTTCACCGGACGCCGTTGTTGAACCAGCGCGAGCACTAATGTTTTTCAACGGTTTGCCTTCCGCCTGTGCTAGCAATGCGGTTGGCCAAGAAATTTCCCAGCCGCAATTGGCGGCCATCAGTGGAGCGACGGACATGCCCAGTTTTTCCAGCACCGAAGTCCACACACCATTGGAACCGGTCTCCGGCCACGAACCACCGCCAAGCGCGAGAATCACGGTGTCGGCTTCGATAGTGTGAACTTCACCTTCGACTTGAAAATCGATTTGCAATGGCGCACCCGGGCGCAGCCCTGTCCAGCGATGACGCAATGCAAACGTTACACCAGCAGCGCGCAACTGGTGCACCCAGCGTCGCAACAATGGCGCGGCCTTGAGTTCGAGCGGATAAATGCGGCCGCTTGTCGCGGCAAATGTTTCCACGCCGAGGTCAGCCGCCCATTGCCGCAACGCCGCTGCATCGAATTCCATAAGGAGTGACGCCCATGCTTCAGATGGCTGTTCAGGGCCGGTGTAGCGGGTGACAAAACGTTCACGCGGTTCGGCGTGGGTGAGATTGAGTCCGCCGCGACCAGCTACGAGAAATTTCCGGCCTACTGATGGCTTGGAATCGAAGAGGGTCACGGATGCGCCGCCCGCCGCCGCCACTTCCGCCGCGCGCAAGCCCGCCGGGCCACCGCCGATGATCGCAACTTTTTTGATGCGGAATTGAAACAGTATCCGCTGCGCCGTGCAATGGCGTTTAGTTTGTCGTTTTTGATCCTATCGGGGGATCTCCGCATCGCGTAGTCCGGCGGCGTAGGCTTCGAACACGCGGCGCATCTCGTCGCGCACAGTGCGAAAACAATTCAAGATTTCGTCATCGCTGCCGGTGGCGTGCGCGGGGTCGAGGAACGGCCAGTGATGGCGGTTTAACTGGCCAGGAAAAATTGGGCACGCTTGATCCGCGTTGCCGCAGACGGTGATCACGGTGGCGATGGGTTGCTGCAAAAATTCTGTGAGCGGCTTTGAGCGGTGGTTGGAAATATCTATACCGACTTCTGCCATGACTTTGATGGCGAGCGGATGCACGTAGCCCGCTGGTTTGGAACCGGCGCTCTGGACATTCGCGCGGTCGCCAAGTGTAGTTCGCAAAAAGCCTTCGCCAATATGGCTGCGGCAGGAATTGCCGGTGCAGAGAATGAGGATGGTTGGTTTGGAATTCGTGGGCATAAATTCAATTTAGTTTTTCCTGATACCAGCCGCGCGACTGGTTGCAGAGGTTGCAGACGGACAACATCACCGGCACTTCAACGAGCACTCCGACGACGGTCGCCAGCGCCGCGCCTGAACTCGCGCCGAATAGCGTGATGGCCACGGCCACGGCTAGCTCAAAGAAGTTGCTCGCGCCAATCAGGGTGCCGGGCGAAGCCACGTTGTGAGGCACGCGCAGCTTGCGCATCAGCAAATAGGCCAGGGTGGAATTAAAATAGACTTGAATCACTATCGGCACGGCCAGCAGAAGCACGGCCAGCCACCGCGTGGTTAAATTTTCCGCCTGAAATGCGAAGATCAAGACGAGCGTCATCAATAGCGCAAAGACGGTCACGGGTTGAAACTTCGGTAGAAATTGTTGGTCAAACCAGTCCTGGCCGCGCAGTTTTAGAAACGCTGTTCGCGTTAGCCATCCAGCTGTGAGTGGAATGACGATAAAAATGACAACACTGGTCACAAGCACTTTTGACGGCACGACCACATTCGCCACCCCACAAAGGAACATCACAATAGGTGCGAACGCTACCAGCATGATGAGATCGTTCACGGCCACTTGCACGAGCGTATAGACCGGGTCACCGTCGGTGAGATAACTCCACACAAATACCATCGCCGTGCACGGCGCGGCGGCGAGGATGATAAGGCCGGCTGTATACTCTTTTGCTAGTTCCGGTGATATCCACGCGCTAAAAATGTGTGACATGAACAGCCAGCCAAGGAACGCCATGCTGAACGGTTTCACCAGCCAGTTGATGAAGAGGGTGACAGCAAGACCTTTGGGCCGTTTGGCCACACCGCCGACAGCGCGGAAATCTACTTTTAACATCATCGGATAAATCATTAGCCAGATAAGCACGGCAATGGGTGCGTTGACATGCGAGCCGCTGACAAACTCGATTTTGCTCAAGTCTGCCGTGAAGCCCGGCGCAAATTTACCGAACAGCACGCCGACCACCATGCAGAGAAAAACCCAGAGCGTCAGGTAGCGTTCAAAGAACGCGAGGCGTTTGGGTGCGGTTGGATGATTCATCGTTTCGGATGTTTAAGAGCAGCACCTGGTTTCGGGCGGCGTATCTGTAAAAACAAATTTCATCGGGCTGAACTCTGAAGGGGCGGGGGTGGGAGGCAGGCATTTGTCCATCGCGAGACAGGCTGTGTGACGTTCCGTTAGCTGAAAAATAAGTTCGCCGTTGACGACATCAATCGAGCCAAGTGGGAATTGGGTGATGTGACTCAGTTCGTGTTCCACATCCACGTCCAGATCGTCCGTCAGTAGCACGCTTTCCGCCTTTCCAAAAATTTTCAACAGCTTGCCGGACGTCAGCCGGTGCTCCACATCGTTGGCGGACCAGGTTTGCAGTCGGCAGTGCGAATCTGTCCGCAGCGAGCCGCCGCAGTCAATGAACCGTTTGTCAATCCGCGCCACCTCGGTGACATGACTATGGGCGGGCGCAAACTCACCGTTAGGAAGTTGGAAACGCACCAATGCCCACGGGTGTTGAGCGAGAATGGTCTTAAGTTCGTGCAGTTTCATAGCTCAGCAACATTTCTGTCGGCGACAAATCACCGCTAGGTCGGTTTTTAAAATCTGTTTCAATTTTTTGGCGTCCAACTTGGTTTCAGTTGAGCGGGCGAGCGATTTGTGAACCCAGTCGAGCGCCTCGCGCACGGCGACGGGCGCGGTCTTATCCGTCAGGCGGTAATACACCCATCGCTCCGACTTGCGCGATAGGATGAGGTGTGCGTGATGCAAAATGGAAAGATGCTTGGAAACCGTGGACGGTGCGAAGCCGAACAGTTCGGTTATTTGGCAGACGCATAACTCACCGCCGCGCAACGCGAGAAGGATCCGCACCCGGTTCGGGTCCGACAACGCTTTGGTGATGGCCATGAATTCTCGCATATATACATTTCGCCAAACAACGAAATAGATTCGCAGGCAGATGATCTCACTGCAAGAGTTATCTGTGGCGTGTCGGCTAATGAAGTTTTAAACGGTTACGCGGCCGGGTTTTTCCGCGCAATCCTACCATACCAGATGCCCGAAGCGATGAAGACGAAGCTGCAACCGGCGCAGAACCAGATCAGAAACGGAGAGGGGAGATAAAACTTTGCGCCGACGGCGCCGACGGCAGAAAGTCCGCCGCAGCAGAGGTAGGAATAGAACGCGCTGGCGCGGGCACTTTGCAGACTCTTCTCCAAGACTAGTTCCAGTGCACGATCAGTGCGCGTTAACGCGGCGGCGCAATTTTCCGAACATACCATGCGAGGAGTGCTATTCGGCTTGGTGCAGTTTTCGCAGAGTGCGCGGCCACAGTAGGCGCAGATGGCGATGGCCTCTACTTGGTGGGTAATACATTTCATAGTTGTTGAAGCTGCGGCACGGCTCGCAGAAACGCAAACCAGAAACTTCTTTTGCAGTCCGAGTAACTGCGGCAAGCTGGCGTGAACGGAATGAACATTGCCATCATTGGACTCGGTTATGTGGGACTGCCGCTATGCTTGCAATTCGCGCGCAGCGGCGTATGCGTGCTGGGACTGGATATTGACGCCAAGAAAGTTTCCGCGCTCAGTGCCGGTCGTAGCTACATCAAACACATTCCCGCCGGTGAAATCCAAAAGCTCGTTCGCGCCAAAAAACTTTCCGCTTCCAGCGATTTTTCAAAAATCAAAAATGTCAGAGCGGTTTTAATCTGCGTTCCAACGCCGCTTAAAAAAAATCGCTCGCCGGATTTGTCGTTTGTCATAAAAACTGGCAAATGCATAGCGGCGCATTTGCAGCGCGGGCAGTTGGTTGTTCTTGAATCCACCACATATCCGGGCACGACCGAAAACGAATTGCGCGCCGTGCTGGAACTCGGCTCCGGGCTGAAGGCAGGTAAAGATTTTCACCTCGCATTTTCACCGGAGCGCGAAGATCCAGGTAATCCCAAAAGCAAAGTCGCCGCGATTCCAAAAGTCATCGGCGGCTATACGCCAGAATGTCTCGCGGCTGCGGAGAAAGTTTACGCCCGCGCCATCCGCACCTTAGTTCCCGTGGCGAACTGCCGCACGGCTGAGGCGACGAAGCTGCTGGAAAATGTTTTTCGTGGTGTGAACATTGCGCTCGTCAACGAACTTAAGGGCGTTTATGCCGCGATGGATATTGATATCTGGGATGTCATTGCCGCCGCGCGGACGAAGCCTTTCGGGTTCATGCCATTTTATCCGGGACCCGGACTCGGCGGACATTGCATCCCGATTGATCCATTTTATCTGGCGTGGAAGGCGCGGCAGGTAGGGCAGGAGACACGTTTTGTGGAATTGGCCGGAGAAATCAACCGAGCCATGCCGCAGAAAGTTGTCGCGCACGTAGAGAAAGCACTTTCGTCGCAGAAAAAGTCGTTGCGTGGTGCAACAGTTTTAGTGTTGGGTTTAGCTTACAAGGCGAACGTGGAGGACGACCGCGAATCGCCGAGTTATGTGTTGCTGGATTTGCTGAAGGTGCGCGGCGCGAAGGTGGCTTACTACGACCCGCACGTTCCTGTCATCAAGCCCACTCGCGAACATCCGCATTGGGCGGGGATGAAATCCGTGAAGTGGAACCGAAAAATTATTGGATGCTACGATGTGATTTTGATTTCCACCGCGCACGCGGCGGTAAATTATCAGCAACTCGCCGACTGGTCGCCGCTCATCGTGGACACGCGCAATGCGCTGGCGAAAATTAAAACTGCGCCGGGAAAAGTTTGGCTGGCGTAACAGGAATTCACTTCACGGAAAAATCATCCGGTAGAAAACATTTCCAGCGGCGGTATCCATCTGGAAATCCATCTGGTTTGTCAACGTGGAGCCGGCCACATCCAGCCAGTTCGTGCCAATGCCGGTGAGTAAATCATTTGTCTGTGTCTGCAATCGCCATCCGATGTGGTCTGCTGGCCAGGCGAGTGTGAGCGTATTGCCGCTGACACTGGGCGCAACCTCCGTGGGATTCAGCGCGACAGTGGAGGTGATGCTCAACGTGCCGAGGGCGGGCGACCACTGCCATTTGAACCCGTTGGGCAGCGCGGGGAAATTCGTGGCGGCAAATACGCCCGTCGGGGCGACGCTGTTGCTGAAAATCTGGAAGGTATCGCCCGCCCACAACGTGCCAGCGAGATTCGTCACGACCAAAGTTCCACCGAGTGCAAACGAGCCGGTGACGCGCAACAGGTCATTCGAGCCGGAATTTTTATCGATTTCAATGCGCGTGGTGCTGCCGGCAGACAGGGTGAGGTTGTTGCTTATGGTGAGCGTTCCAAAATTGTCGCCGGGCGCGAGCGTGGCACCGGAGGGCACGGTGACGGCCGGGCGGATGACGCCATTGCCCCCGAGCGTAGTTCCGCTGGCAATGCCCAGCGGCGCGGGCGGCAGGATGCCATCCACAAATAACGAGCCGGCGTTGAGGAGGGTGCCACTGGCGTTGACGGTTCCGTAGGTGTTTGGCCCGGCAAGTGTCAATTTTCCAGTTCCATTTTTCGTCAGGAAAATCGTGGAGCCATTGGTTGACTCGAGCATTGGGCCGATGACGAGGTGATTTCCCGCGCCGGTGAAATAATTCGTGCGTCCGCCCACCAGGCCGCCGACGTATTGGTTGGTTCCGGTGAAAACAATCAGGCCAGAATCACATTGGATGCTGTGGGAGTTGCCGCCCTGAAACATGGCAAAGTTGCCGTTGAAAATATTCGTGCCGGCGAGGTTTTGAATCGTGACGGCGGTGGCGAGGCGGTAGGTCACGGTGAAATTTGCGTCAATGGTGACGTTGCCGGTGGAGCCATCAATTTGCAGGGTGGAGGTGCCGCTGTTGTTTTTGTTGATGGTGATGAGTGAGGCGTTCGCCAGCGCGTTCGGGCCAACGACGCGGACGATGCCATCGCTGCCAGAACTGCCGCCGGTGTCTAGATTGACAGTGCCAGAGAGCGAGTTGTTGCCGCTGACTATGAGCGTGCCCGTGCCGTTTTTGGTGAAGCCGTTCGTGCCAGCGAGCGGCGCGGAAATCGTGGCTGTGTTGGTGACGGAAAGCAGCGGCGACGTGGCAGAACCGGAACTTAAAGTGAGGGAGTTAACGTCCGTGCCCGCGATGGTCCACGTCTGCGCGCCGGACGTGTCGCTGAACTTGAGGTTGCCGATGGTGCGCGGGCTGTTGAGCGTGACGGTGCGGTTGGCGGTTGGATTGATGGTGCTGAAGTCCGCCGTTTGTCCCGCGCCCGTGGCGACGATGCTGCCGCTCCAGCGAGCCGTCTCGCCCCAATTCGCACTCGCATCCGCCGTCCAAGTTCCGGGAGCGGTAAGCACGGTCACGGCAATGGTGACGAGGGTGAAACCACTTTGCCCGGCGGCATCGGTCGCGCGCATGGTGAAATAATTTGTGCCGCCATCGCCGGATGTCGGTATGCCGGTCATGATGCCATTGGTGGAAATCGTGAGCCACGCGGGGCCAATTGCTTTGGTGTAAACAAACGTGTCGCCGGGATCGGCGTCGGTGGCCGAGCCGGCGAGCGTGTTGGAATAAAGAATTCCCTCGGTGGCCGAACCGCGCGCGATGATATTGTTTGTGAATTGCGGCGGTGTGTTGGTTTGCAGCGCGGCAATTTGTGCGGCAGAAAGCGCGTAGTCGGTGATGAGCACGTCGTCCATCAAGCCGTTGAACAGCGGATCCGCGGGATACTGGCTTTTGCCGAGATAATTCAAGCGCGGCGAAAAGTTTGCGGGCGTGATGCTCATGCCGGTGTTTTGCGCAGCAAGCGCGCCGTTGACGTAGATTTTTGCAGTCGTGCCGCTCAAAGTGACGGCGACGTGCTGCCACGAACCGGTGGCGGGCGCGGTGGTTTGGACGGTCTGTTCGCTGCCGCCATTGCGAATCGCAAAACGCAGGAACCCGCCAGTGGCGCTCGGCGTGAGAAACATATAATGCGTGGAGCTGTTGCCGAAATCAAAGATGCGCTGCCAGTTCGCGCCGCCGTTCCAGTTGATCCAGCCGGCGAAAGTGAACGCGCTGCCCGTGGCGACATTTGACGGCAGCGTGACGCGTGTGTTCGCGCCGTCAAACACCATCGCCTGGCCGCTGTGGCCATTCGTGTAGCCAGGGCTGCCGCTGGTAATGCCGTTGTTGCCATATCCGGAAGTGTCGAGTGTATTCGTGTCGAAACGAAGCTGCGCTAAGCTACGTGTGCCATTGTCCGCCAAGGCTTGCAAGTATCCAACCGGCGAATACTCGTCGCGGTAGGCGATGCCCGCGCCAGTGAGCACGTTGTTGGTCGTCACCTGCCGCACGGTCTCCACCCAATTATAAAGTGCGTAGCGCTCCACGAACGGCGTGCTGTCGAGCATCGCAGTCATGGCGGCGATGCACGCCTGCTGTTGTGCGTAAGTAGGGTCGCCGCAGCCGGTCCAGTTGGCGCCGTTGTTCCATTCGGTGATCCAGAGAGGACGCTTCACTGTGTCGTAGGTTGCCTTGAGAAAATTATACATCTGGTTTGCCGCGCCGTTGGGATCGGCGGGATTGAAGCACCAGTAAAAATGCACCGGCACAAAATCCACGCGCAAACCCGCTGCGTCCGCCTGCGTCATGAACGGATACAGCCAACTGCTGCGCCCACCATCGGAAACCGCTGGCGCCCCGACCCGCAAGCCCGTCCCGAGCAGGTCCGGCCACGAGTAAATCGCGTCGCCCACGGCGATGTTTGCCTGGTCCGTGTGATCCGGCTCATTGTAGCCGAGCACCTGACACGCGCCGCGCGCTTTCCAGTCTTGGCCCAAGCCCGGCCACCAGCGCAACTGGCGGATAGGAACGTATTCAAAATCGCGGGAGGAGTTCTGGTCAATGTTCCAGTTATACCACCATTGGAGGTTCAAGAGGCTGTTGCCGGGATCCCCCGAGATACCTTTCTTACTCGTCCACCGCCATGGCGTGATATAGACGAAACGCACGTTGTCATCGAGCTCACTCGGCAGCAGGCTGATTTCCATGTCACCGTCCGCCGCGACGTAATTCCTGCTGAAGCCCGACCCACTGGCGTTCTGCGCGAGTGTGGCCGTGTAACCGCGTTTCAATTTGAACGAACTGGCCGTTGCGTTCAGCGCTCCGAGCCCTGTGCCCGTGTAATAAACATATTGGCTGAGGTTCAGCGCCACCCCGGTGAAATGCGGTCCGGTAAAAAGTTGTAGTGGCTGAAATGCTGGCGCGTGCGGAATGATGACCGCTCCCACCCCGTATTGAACCACGCGACAATTGCTATCCACCACCGCGACTGAGCCGTTGACGCGCACCTGCGGTAGATAAGTCGAGACCGCCAAGGAAGGCTTGATGCCGGACAGAACGAAAAATGCGTCGGCAGAATTCAGGTTAATGAGGCACCCAGGGATGGGATTTGCGGTCGCCGTCACGCGCAATTCGCATCGGTTGCTCATCGTCACAGTCGTGTTCGTGAGCGTGGCAAAAACTGTTGTGCCGTTGGTGAGCGTCAGTGTTTCCGCTGTGACCGCCAGCGGCAACATCAGTCCAATGGTCAACAGCGCGCAAAGAGATTGCTTTTTAAAAAAGGTGACCATGTGGTGCATATCTGGAATGCCCAAATTATCGCATCAATCACCGAAAAATCATCTTCTAAAAACAAATCGTCACGGCGCGCGCAGGCAACCCGCTGGCTTGACCATGGTTGGATCGATAACCGCGTCAGCCCTGAATAATTTCGTCGAGCTTGAAGCCTTCGATGTCCGTCTTGATCTGCAACCATAAAGGCAGATGATCGGAAAGCTGGTAAGTGAACTTCTCTTTCGTCATCCCTGTCGGAAATAATTCCTTGATGTGCTGTTCATCAAGATAGAAATCCAGCACGCCATCCGCATTGGAAAAAATCTCCGGGTAGATGGGGTGATGCAAAATCTGGTCGTAGCGTTTATCTTTCTCCAAGTTGCTGCCGAATTTTTCGCCGACGAGCGCCTTCGGGATTTGCAGTCCGTGTTTCGTGATGGCCTTAAACATCGCATCCGTGCGCGAGGGGATATTGAAATCACCCATCAAAATAAGGTCTTTATCCTCGGCAGATTTTTCCATCCTTTTTGCCTCAATCCAATCTGCGAGTCGGCCGATCTCTTCCGTGCGCGCCGCGTCGCTATCGCTCCAGCGAATGTGCGTGATCAGCACGACGAAATCAAAGCTGACGGACTTGAAGGACGCCATGTAAGGACTGCGCCAGAAAGAATTTTCAGTAAGATATTCCTGTCCCTTTTTTACGCGCGGCGGATTGGCTTCTGCTGCGAGACCGTTGAAAGTAACGGCGCGCTTGTCATAAATAAACCCAAGCCGTTCGCGGTTGCCACCCGCGTCGGGAATCATGTCGGAATAAACCGCGCGCCACGTCGGGCCATGGATTTGCAGGACGCGTTGTAAATCAGTGAGATCATCTCGTAACTCTACCAAGCCTACCAAATCAAACTGGCCGATGATTTCCGAGAGGTAATGCACGGCGGCCTCACTGCGACGCGTTTTACCGAACTCGCGGATGTTCCAGCTTGCGATGTTCAACGTTTAATCAATTTTCGATGGCGGAATTTTTGCGGCGGTGATGCGTTGTTTCAACGCCACCAGTCCGGCGGCGATTTCTTTAGAGACTTTTCCGTGGTTCATGATGTATTTGAATTTTGAACCAAGCTAGCAATCCGTGAAAATGTGGCAAGACTGACTTGCCAATTTTCAATCCCGATGGACATTGGAGCGCGTGAATAAAAATCCACCCGGCAGCCTGCGCCTTCACCTGCGGAAAACGTTGCATCTTGATGGCGTTCCACCGCTCGTCCGGCGCGTGATCGTGGCGGTCATCGGCGGCACAATCCTGGTCATCGGCATCGCCATGATCGTGTTGCCCGGCCCGGCGGTGGTCGTGATTCCGCTGGGACTGGCGGTGCTGGCTACGGAATTTATCTGGGCCAGACTCTGGCTTCGCCGTGCCCGGAATATGTTTCACAAAGCCAAAGCCCAAGTGACCGGGCCGCCGAAAAAATAATTTCAACGCATCACCGCTGCCAATTGTTGCTGCAAGTTCGCTACAATTTTTTCGTGCGCCGCGTTCACGTCCACATCGGTCAATGTCTTATCGGCGGCCCGATAGGTGAAGGCATACGCCAAACTCTTCTGACCGTCCGGCACGCCTTGACCACGGAACACGTCGAAGAGTTCGACGCTTTCCAGATTTGCTGCCTTTGATTGCTTCACCGTTTGCAACACGGCGTCGTGCGTCGTCGCCTCGGGGACGAGCATGGCCACATCGCGGCGGCTGGAGGGGAATTGCGGCAATTGTCTAAACGACTTGCCCGCGCTGCGTTTCGAGAGCAGCAAATCTAAGTTGAACTCCGCGAGAAAAACGCCGTCGCGCAAATCGTTTTTCTTGGCCAACGCGGGCAGCAATTGGCCGAGTTCGCCCAGTGGAAATTTTCCGCCCAGCGTCACCGCAGCCGATTCAAGAAACAGAGCCGTGCTTTCCACGCGCTTACCGAAGGCGATGCCGCGCAAACCGAATTGCTCCAGCAAATCTTCGACGAGTCCTTTCAAGTCAGACGCGTCAAACTTCGCGTCCCGTTCGCCGCCGCTCCAGAAGGGCAGGGCGCGCTGGCCGGTGATGGCGATGGCGACGCTGCGATTTTCCTTCGTCTGCCCGTTCACGTTTGTGAACACGCGGCCAATCTCGAACAGCGCGATGTCGGTATTTTTCCGGCTGACATTGTGGCGCAGAATGTTCAGTAAGCCCGGCAGCAAACTTGGGCGCAACACATCCATATCGCTGCTCAAAGGATTCGCCAGTGCCACGATACTTTCGGGGGAGACGCGGCAATCTTCCTTCGCTACGAGCGTCTGACCTTGCGATTCATTCAGGCTCAGACCGGTGAGGATTCGGCGCACGTCACCGATTTGGTCATAGACCGAATCAAACTCATTCGCGCCAAGCGCCCCGCGCGGCGGCGTGCTGGGAATCTTTTCGATGCCGTAAAGCCGGCCGACTTCCTCGATCAAATCCACTTCACGCTTCATGTCCACGCGCCACGACGGAATCGTGAACGTGCAAACGCCAGGCGACTGTTCGGCGGCCGCCATGCCCAATTTGACGAGCGAGGAAACCTGCTCTGAGTGGGAAATGCCGATGCCCAGCAAATCTTTCGACTTCGCGAAATGCAACGTGATCTGCTTGGGCGTGGGCGGGTTGGGAAAATGATCGATGGCGTGGCCGAGCACTTGTCCGCTCGCCAAATCGCAAATCAATTGCGCTGTGCGACGGCTCGCCCAATCGCAGATGCCCACATCGCCGCCGCGCTCAAAGCGATACGAGGAATCCGTGCGCAATTCCAGTTTCTTTGAAGTCGCGCGGATATTTTGCGGTTTGAAATACGCGCTCTCGATGAGCACGTCCACCGTCTGGTCGTTGATCTCGGAATTTTTTCCGCCCATCACGCCCGCGAGCGCCACGGCCTGCGTCTCGTCGGCGATGAGCAGCATCTGGTTCGTCAACGTGCGCTCTTTGCCGTCAAGCGTCGTGAATTTTTCGCCCTCGTTCGCACGGCGGACAACAATCTTCGGCGTATTTGTTCCACTGGCCTTGAGCAGATGATAATCAAACGCGTGCAGCGGTTGGCCGCTTTCGAGCATCACATAGTTCGTGACGTCCACGACGTTGTTGATGCTGCGAAGGCCGACTTTTTCCAGAATGCTCTTCAACCAATCCGGGCTGGGGCCGACTTTGACTTGGCGGACGATGCGCGCCGTGTAGCGCGGACACAATTCCGGTTCGTCATTCTGCACGCTGACCAATCCGTTGATCGGTTCGGATTCCGTGTTGAGAAATTGGATCGTGGGAATCTTGAGTTCGTTGCCCGTCGCCGCCGCGATTTCGCGGGCGATTCCGATGACGCTGTTGAGGTCCGGACGGTTCGGCGTCACTTCGAGATCATAGACCACGTCGCTGCCGCTGCGTCCGAGATATCCGCCGAACGGTTGGCCGACCTTCGCGTCTTCGCGCAGGAGGAGCAGACCGTTTTCCTTCTTGTGGCCGATGGATTCGGGGTCGAGACCGAGTTCCTCGTGCGAGCACATCATGCCGTGGGATTCCACACCGCGAATCTTACCGACCTTGATGGTGAACGGTTCCTTGTCGCCCGCCTTCATGGGCAACGACGCGCCGGGCAGGATGAGCGGCACTTTGTCGCCGGCCTTGAAATTCTGCGCGCCGCAGACGATCTGGCGTTCGCCGGTGCCATCCTTGACGCGGCAGACGGAGAGCTTGTCCGCGCCCGGATGTTTGTCGCGCGTGATGACCTGCGCCACGACGATGCCGTCGAACGCGCCGGAAATTTTTTGCACGCCTTCGACTTCGAGGCCGAGCATGGTGAGCCGTTCGGTCAATTCCTCGGGCGACCAGTTGAAATCAACGTATTGTTTGAGCCAGTTAAGGGTGACTTTCATTGTAGAAAATTAGCGGGTTGAGTTGGAAAATTTGATGCCGTTTTTGCGTAGGCTTTGTAGCACTTCCCGGACATGGGCGCGATCCCGTGTCTCAATGGTGCAGGTCACATGAGTCACAGAAACGTCCGTGCCGGCAAACGCGCGTTCGTGGATGATTTCTTTGACGTTCGCGCCCGCCTCGGCCAGCACGTGCGACAATCGGGCCAGCCCGCCGGGCCGGTCTCTGATACAAGCGGTGAAACGGGATAGACGCCCTTCCACGACCAGACCTTTTTCTATCACCACGCCGAGGATGTTGGGGTCAATGTTACCGCCACAAAACGCCAGCACAACGCGTTTGCCTTGGACGGATTTTAATTTCCCGGCCAGCCCGGCGGCCAGTGCCGTAGCCCCGGCACCTTCCACAACGGTTTTTTCCGTCTCCAACGCTTTCATGATGGCGTAGGCGATTTGGTTTTCATTTACACTCACTACTTCATCAACGCGGGAACGGGATAACGCAAAAGCATTCGCGCCAATCAAGGAAACCGCCAAACCGTCGGCCAAAGTGGGAGAACCAATCACGGCCACGGGATGTCCGGCGCGCAATGACTTGCTGAATCCCTGCCATTTGGCGGTCTCGACGCCGATGATTTGAACCTTGGGCCGTTTTGATTTTATTGCCAGCGCGACGCCTGCGATAAGCCCGCCGCCGCCGATGGGCAGCACAACCGCATCGACATCTCGCACCTGATCTAGGATTTCCAAACCCATCGTGCCCTGACCAGCGATGATAGCAGGATCGTCAAAACCGTGGATATATGTCAGGTTCTGCTCGCTGCATAAGCGGCCGGCTTCCTCTTTGGCAGCACCAAAAGTATCGCCAAACAAAATCACGCGCGCGCCGAGCCGGGCGCAAGTGCTGCTCTTGATCAAGGGCGCAAACTTGGGCATGACCACCGTCACCGGAATTTTCAAGAGGCTGCCGTGATATGCCAGACCGAGCGCGTGGTTGCCCGCCGAAGCGGCGATGACACCGCGTCGGCGCTGTTCCGCCGAGAGTAGCAACACCGCATTGCGCGCACCGCGTTCCTTGAAACTGCCGGTATGCTGGAGATTGTCCAGTTTGCAAAATACCCTCGCGCCGATAAGCTTCGAGAGCTCGTGGGACTCCTGACAAGGCGAGAGCCAGACCCCGCCGGCAATACGCCGCCGCGCCTGTTCTACGTCTTTTAAAGTGACGGGCATAAATTAAAGCCCTGACTAAAACTGCTTCAAGAACCGCACGTCGTTTTCGTAGAAGAGGCGGATGTCGTTGATGCCGTAACGGAGCATGGCGATGCGTTCGATGCCGAAGCCGAACGCCCAGCCGGTCCAGACTTCGGGGTCGTAGCCGACGGTCTCAAACACCTGTGGATGCACCATGCCGCAGCCGGCGATCTCCAGCCAGTCCTTGCCCATCTTCTTGACCATCGCATTGGTGAAATCAATCTCGTAGCTCGGCTCGGTGTAGCTGAAATAATGCGGCCGGAAACGGATTTTCACGTCGCTGCCCATGAGTTCGCGGAAGACGAATTCCACCGTGCCCTTGAGGTCGCCGACGGTGACGTGCTTGTCCACGTAAAGCCCCTCGATCTGGTGGA
>CAINDH010000255.1 GCA_903847285.1 uncultured Verrucomicrobia subdivision 3 bacterium
CATCGTCATCAGCGCGAATAAAAATTCCCTCGCGGTGGAGGTCAATTACGAGAACACGTGGAAAGACGGCCAGCAGGGTATCCCGATCTTTTCCATCGAGGACATGTATGGCGGCACGAACATTTTCCAGGCCGGCATGGCGCAGATGGGCATCATCCCGACGATCGCCTACGACGGAAACATCTTCATCTCGATGGGTCTCGGCACGCTGGACGCCGACGGCAACTTGCTGGAAAAGCAAACCCGGCTGATAGTCAAGGCGATGGTCGGCCTGATGAACATCACCTGCAAACATGCGGGGGTGGTTTAACAGGCAAATGTTCTTTGAACAAAAGAACAAAGAAGCAAATCAATACAAAGTGTTCGCGAAACTTAACGCATGACAATCGGAATGCCATCCAAACGGCTTGGTTGGGTGCTCTTCAGCATTGCCATCCTTCTTGCGCCAGCAAGTCGAGCGTTATGGATGATTATGCTTGGGCCATCTTGGTGGTATGCCTACCACGGTGACGGAATGCTTGGACGCTCAGCCGACCGGATAATAGATGAATGTCTTATACTTGCCCTCGTTGTTGGAATTGCCGCACCACTGGTTGCGCCGATTAAATTGAGTCGAAAGGTTTTGTTTTCAACTCTAGCGGCAGTTTCAGTTTTCGTAGCTTTTTATTTATCAACGTTCATGGTGCTTTTCATTTATGGACTATGAACTTTCAAAAAATTGGTGACCACACACAAATTATGACCACCGCCCGTGACACCATCGTTGATGCGCTGGACATCGAGAGCTTCGTGCTGTGCGAAAGCGAGGCGGAGGCGAAGGAACTCGTCGGCAAGCTGATGCAATCGCTCGGCCTCGCGCGGCACGTCATCGTCTCGCTGGATTTCAACGGCCCCGGTGCGCATTTCCGCGTGCGCGCTTACATGAACAAACCCGGCGACACTTACACCTGGCTGAAGGAATGAAACGGTTCATGTATCATCCCCAGCAGCCTTGCCAGAGGCTTGCAAAAGCCATCCCAGAAATCCGAGGTGGCCGCTGTAAGCCTTCGAAGGCTACCCGAGAAATCCAAAGTGACCTTTGTAAGCGTTCGAAGGCCATCTTGGAAATCGAAAGTAGCCTTCGTAGGCGTTCGGAAGCCACCCGAGAAATCCACAACGACCATTGTAAGGGTTTTTTGCGTTCCCGAAGGTTTGAGCTGTCCATTTTTGAGACAAAAAGGCCGTTCCTCGGCGTTTTTGGCATTATCCCATGAAAATCCTACTCGCTCCCCTCGACCCGGTGCATGACGCCGGTCTGAAACTCATCAAGCGCAAGCTGGAAGTGCTCGGCTACCAATGCGTGCTACTGCCGCCGGACATCACGGTGGAGGAAATCGGTGAGGCGGCGGTGGCGGAGAAGATCGACATGATTTTTGTGGGGCGCACAGTCGGTTACGGCGTGGAACAATTATTTCGCCGCGTGCGGACGGTGCTCACGGCGCAGGGAATTTTTGGCAAAGTCCGCGTGGCCATCGGCGGGATGGCAGTTACGAACGAACTCGCGCAAAGTCTCGGCTTCGAGGCTGGCTACGGCCCACACACGCGCATCGAAGAGATTCACGCGCTGATCGAAAAGAATCCTGAACTCGCGCGGCACGTCACGCATCCGGTCAAAGACAAACCGAAGTTTCCGTTTCCGCACAGCAACGAGGTGAAGGATTCCACCACACGAAAACTGCTCGATGAAATTGTGGATGGCATTCTTGATTGGACGGCGAACAAGACGTCGCCTGGTGTGGTGCGGGCGCACATCACGGAGTCGCAGTTGCAGGACGTTCACGGCTCGGTGGAAAATTACACCGCGCTGCCGTTCACAAAAGATTATCTGGCGCAGTGCGATGAGAACATCGTGGATTTTTTCCAGCGCAACACGTGTCCCTCAAGCGTGCGGCAGATCACGCAGAAAGAAATTGATGCGTATCATCGGCGCATTGACATAGCCAAGAAAAACTTTCATCCGCGGGTGTTGCAGCACGGACGCACCAAGCCACTGGTATTCGTCCAATACGGCACGGGCTGTCCGATGATGGACGGCATGCACATCAAGGTCGCGGAGAGTTGGGGCGCGGATGGCGTGCTGCATTTTGATCCGGCATGGGGCGCGCGCACGGAAGGTTTGATGGATGGATTTCTCACGAACGCCGAGGACGGCACGCCCGTCACCTACGCGAATTTGTCGCTCATCAAACGTTCGCTCGATAAAGCCACGCTCTGGACGGTGCGTGCGCATCGCGGATTGAACACGCCGGAAATCGCGGTGCTGTCCGGCTTCCTTGGTGCCGACATGACGAAAATCAACATCGTCTATGGCTCCATCTGCGGCGGCACCGACCCCGCGCGTCTCACCGTGGACGGCGTGGATGCGATGCGCATCGCGGCGCGCTACAATATGCCGTTCGATATTCCGACGAATGAAGAGCTCGCCGGTTCGCCGCCGCACAAAGCATTTGCCGGCATGCTCGTAATGGCGGCGCTTGGCAAGCGGCTTGGCGCGCAACCGATTTTGAAACCACTGCTCTGCCACGGGCCTTACATCATGGTGAACGAATTGATGGAGCAGAATTATGTGGATTACAACTTCGCGAAAATCCGCGCGCTGCAACTGTTGACAGATTTTCCTATCTGGCCGGGCGAACCGATCGGTTTCATGACGCACACGGAAGAGAAGGAGCAATCCGCCGCAACCACGGCATTGCACGCGGCGATGTGTTCGACGCTCGGCGTGGATGCCATCACAACGGCCTCCACGGACGAGGCTTTTTCACGCGGCTCCATCACCGCCGACGGACGCGTCGGTGCGCTGCGTTCGATTGAAGAGGCATTCCGCTTCTTCGGACAGACGGACATCACGCCGACCGCCAAAGCCGACGAATGGCGCGATGAAATCATTTCCGGTATTAACGACGTTTTGAAATCCGCGACGGAAGCTCCGTCGTTTGTGGACGCACTGTATCAGGGCGTTTTCGGCGACAAGGCCGATGGTGTTTATCCCGGTCGCGCCGGAAGGAATTCCGCAGTCGCTTCCGCTCCCGCAAAAAAGCTCGGACGCTGGGATGTGGAGCCGGTCCGGAAAAAGCCGCTGCCCGCGTGCAAGCCTGCTCGTCCGCTTGCGATTGCGCCTCGGCGGCGGCGCTAAGCTTGGCGACTTCTGCGGGCGGACTCGGGCGCCAGCCAGCCCAAACCCAATTAAAGTGTCGCGATTTGAAGACTGCAATTTGGCGGGCAATTTCATCCGTGGAAAATTTTTCATTTGTCAGGGAAATTATATTGACACTAGCGACGCGCGGGAAAACCATTCGCCAGTTGCCGAAAATCTCTTTGATGTTTCTCAACCGCCAAGTGAAGTCGCTGCCGCTCTCGCGGCTTAAACCCCCTGCCGTATATATCTAACGTGAAGAACTATATCCTCGACACCAACGTCCTCCTCCACGACCCCAACTCCATTCTGAATTTTTCAGACAACCACGTCCTCGTGCCCATTGAGGTCATTGAGGAAATCGACCGTTTCAAGCGCGAGTCCACCGAGCTGGGGCGCAACGCGCGCACAGTGTCGCGGATGCTCGACGGTTTTCGCGGTGACGGCAGCTTGAGCGCAGGAGTGAAATTGCCAAATGGCGGCCAGTTGAAAATTGGCTTCCACAAGAATGGCAATGGCGACGCGGTATTAGCCAAGGACTCGGTAGATAACCGGATTTTATCCTACGCTGCAGGCATCCATAAGGCGGAGCCGAAGAATTCGACCATCATCGTTTCCAAAGACATCAACTTGCGGATTAAAGCCGATGCACTTGGCCTCGCGGCGGAAGATTACGAAACGGATCGGGTATTCATCACCGATCTCTACACCGGCATGGTAGATATGCCTGCTACAGCCGAAAAACTTGCGAAGTTCCGCGCGGATGGTGAATTGGAATTGAACGGCGGGAAAAAATATTTTCCGAACGAATTCTGCACGCTCATTGACGAGGCAAATCCGAAAAAAACTGCGCTGACGAAAGTGGATGCGACGGGCACGAAGCTCGTTCCCATTGTTGATTCACGTGAAGGTGTTTGGGGCATCAAGCCGCGCAACCGCGAACAGCATTACGCGTTGGATGCGCTGCTGGATGACAACGTGAAACTCGTCACGCTGATGGGTAAGGCGGGCACAGGAAAAACTTTGTTGGCAATGGCGGCGGGCTTGAAACGCACAGTGCTGGATCGGGAATTCCGCCGGCTGGTCGTCGCGCGTCCGACGATCACCATGGGCAAGGAACTTGGTTTTCTTCCCGGTTCACTCGAGGAAAAACTCGCGCCGTGGATGCAGCCGATCCATGACGCGCTGGAAATGTTGAGCGACTTGAATATGGGCCAAGACCATCGCCGCAGCGGTGATTTGATGCGAAGCGGCGCGATTGTGGTGGAGGCCTTGAGCTATATCCGCGGTCGCAGCATCGCGAATCAGTTTATGATCATTGACGAGGCGCAAAACCTCACGCCGCTCGAAGCCAAGACAATTATCACGCGCGTCGGTCACGGCACGAAAATTATTTTCACTGGCGATCCTTACCAGATTGATAACCCGTATGTTGATTCATCTTCGAACGGTTTTAACTACATCATCAGCCGGTTTCGCGACCAACCCATTGCCGCGCACATAGAACTTCAAAAGGGTGAACGCTCCGAGTTGGCTGAGCTGGCGGCGAACATTCTTTGAGCCGGTCTTGCGGGCATATGAAAATGCCGGTTGGCATGATTTTGTGGATTGACAATTTCCTTAAGTGACGGAACTTTGTGTCGAATTAAGGAAAAAGTCATTTATGATATCAAATGAACGTCCATCGCCGTATGGTCGCCGGCCATATCAAGGCTCCCAAGGCTCTGGCTATAATTCACAATCGGGTTACGGCGCGTCCAAATACGCGCAACCGCGCCCGCCAGTTCAGGAAGACACACTAAAGAGTGCCGAGGTGCAGATTGAGCGGAAGTTTTTTGTTTTCACCCTGAAAGAAAATCCGCGCGGACGTTTCCTCCGCATCACCGAAGACGTCGGTGGTCGCCGAGACACTATCATCATTCCTTCTACCGGCCTGGCTGATTTCAAAAAAGTCGTGGATGAAATGGTGAAGGCCAATCAAGCCATTCCAGAAAAGCAACCGAATCCTGAAGCGTAATTTTTAGAGTCCCTCAAAACTCCGGCGGAATTATTTCGCCGGAGTTTTTCTCTTTTTTGCCGGAGCTTTTTTGGCTGCGGCGGGCTTTGCCTTGACTGCTTTAACCGGTTTGAGTGGCTTGGCATCTCCCCAAAGGCCTTCAAGATCATAGTGCGCCCGCGTCTCGGTATGCATGACGTGGACAATGACATCAAAGAAGTCCAGCACTGCCCATGCGCCAGCAGCCATGCCATCGGTGCGTGCCGGGCGCACATCGTGTTCATCGCGCAATCGGTCGGAAATTTCGCTGATGATGGCGCGCAGATGTGGCTGGCTGGTGCCGGAGGCGATGACTAAATAGTCCGCAATGGAAGACAGCTTGCGCACGTCAAGCACCGCGATGTTTTCCGCCTTTTTATTGTCCGCGAAATCGCGGCAGAGCTGCGCCAATGTTTTAGAATCCATAATTACTCGCAGATTAAACCACGAATTCACACAAATTCACACGAATAAATTTCTAGGAATAGATTTTAGCCGTCTGAATTGCCTCCGCCACCGCAGGTGGAACTAGGCTTTCAATCGGCAAGTTCTTTTTGACCCGAGCGCGGATTTCAGAAGATGACACGCCGAAGGGAAATCCTTTTAGTATCCGCCCACGAAACGGCAGCGGGAACGCTGCAGCCACCCCTCCGGCGCGTGGTCGAGGCACGGCAATGAATTCTGCGAGCGTGGCCAGTTCTGCCGCTTCGCGCCACTCGTTAAGCTTGGCCGCATTATCCGCGCCGATGAGATAAAATAATTCCGCGCCGGGAAATTTTTTAGCGTAATCGCGCAGCGTGTCCACCGTGTAAGAAACGCCGCCGCGTCTGATTTCCTGCTCGTCAATGTCGCAATTGGGTTTCCCAGCGAGCGAGAGACGGAGGAGCCGCAGTCGCACCGAGTCCGGGGCTGGTTTGGCGCCTGGCTTGAAAGGTGACTGCGCGGCAGGCACGAAGAAAATTTTGTCGAGCCCCAACTCCTCCACCGCCGCCTGCGCGACCAGCAGATGGCCGAGGTGAACCGGGTCAAACGAACCGCCGTAGATGCCGAGTTTCATCAATCTTTAATTCTTAATTTTTAGTTTTAAGTTGTCAGAGGCGAAATCCAACTAAAAACTTAAACTTAAAAAATTACAACGGGTCAACAGCACCGGCGCACGCCGTTAAATTTTTCCTCCGTGACTTGGGTGAAAACTTTTTGGTCGCTGCGCGCTTCACAGGCGCAAACTTTTTCTTTCGCGCGCTCAAACTGCGTTTCACCGGAGAGCTCTTTGGCGAGGCCGAACGCAATCGCCGCCGCCCCCGCCGCGCTGCGGAGATTGGGGCCGGTTTCTTTGAGCGCGTAATCAGGCAAATAGACTGGCGCGGATTCATGTAGGATGGCGGGCTTGCGCTTGGACCAAAGTAAAATCCATTCGCGCACACTCAACAATATGATGATGGAAACAAGCACAAGAAAAGCCCCAGCCACGACGGCATCAACGATCTGATTGGTGTATTGCTGAATACCAACCTTCAAATCATGTGCAGCTATTTGGCGCGCGGATTCATCTGAAGTGTTGAGCGCAATATGTGCCGCCTCGATTTTTTGTGACTGCACTTTTGCCTGCGCCAAAAATCCAATGCGCGGGTCGGGATGGAAAATTTTCTCTAAGCCCGCCGTGAATGTCACCGCCAGCAGCCACACCAGCGGAACCAGCGTGATCAGCGCGAGGGCTGGCGAACGCTTCGGAATGCCTGCGGCCGCCGTTCCCAACGCCATCTTCAAAATTACTGTCGTGCCCAAACACAGAGCCATCGCAGCCAACATCTGATTCGCGATGCCAAAGAGCGGCCAGAGCGAATTGATTCCGCCGAGCGGATCGCGAACGCCCTGAATCAGAAAATATCCCCAACCGCCGACCATCAGCGCGGCGGCTGCGAGCGTAGCGGAAAAGTTTTTAGGGTTGCCCAGCGGTGCCCACACTTTGCCCAGCACACCTTGCAGCAAATAGCGCCCGACCCGCGTTCCGGCATCCAAAGTCGTCAAAATAAACAGCGCCTCAAACATCACGGCGAAGTGATACCAAAGGTCAAGCCATCGGCCGTGGACGACTTTTGAAAAAATATGCGCCATGCCCACCGCGAGCGTCGCCGCGCCACCGGTGCGACCGAATAGCGTTTTCTCACCCAAGTCATGCGCTAGCGAATCCATCTGCGCCACCGTGACGGGAAAATTCAGCGCGCTGATTTTTGCCGCAGTCGCAGCGGGATCGCCTTTCACATTCATGCTAAAATAAACACCCGGATCGAGCGTGCAGGCGGCGATGAGAGCCATGATGGCAACGAACGATTCAAAGCACATCGCGCCATAACCAATCGGCCGCGCGTAATTTTCCCGAGTGATAAGTTTGGGTGTGGTGCCGCTGGCGATGAGCGAGTGAAAGCCAGAAATCGCGCCGCACGCAATGGTGATGAAGCAGAACGGGAATAATTTCCCCGCCACCACCAAGCCGGAGCCGTCCACGAACTGCGTGAGAGCCGGCATCGCCAAATGCGGGAGCGTTAGTAGAATTCCGAACGCCAGCAATAGGATCGTGCCGAGCTTCATGAACGTGCTTAAGTAATCACGCGGCGCTAGCATGAGCCAAACCGGCAGGCTGCTGGAGATGACGCCGTAGACAACAATGATCCAAGCAAGCGAAATGTCATGTAGCCCGAACACCTGCGACCAGTGCGGGTCTTCATAAACCAGTTTACCGCCCCAGACTGCCAGCAACAGTAGCGCGACACCGATGGCGGTTGCCTCCAAAACTTTGCCGACGCGCAAAAACCTCATATAGCCGCCCATGAAAAGCGCGATGGGAATTGTCGCGCCAACGGTGAAAACACCCCACGGACTTTCCGCTAACGCGCGGACAACGACGAGCGCAAGCACCGCGAGAAGAATCGTCAGGATGGCAAGAATCGCCACTACGCCAATCGCCCCGGCGGGGGAATTCAATTCCTCCTTAACCATTTCGCCGAGCGATTTGCCGTTTCGCCGCATGGAGCAAAACAGAATCACAAAATCCTGCACTGCGCCACCGAGCACCACCCCAATCAAAATCCACAACGCGCCGGGCAAATAGCCGAATTGTGCCGCGAGCACCGGGCCGACGAGCGGGCCAGGGCCGGCAATCGCCGCGAAATGGTGGCCGAACAAAACATATTTATTCGTGCGCACAAAATCTTTGCCATCATCATGGACTTCGCACGGCGTTGCGCGGCGGTTGTCGATCAACAGCACTTTCAGAGCAATCCATTTCGAGTAAAACCGGTAGCCGATGGTGTAGGTGCAGATCGCGGCGATGAGCAGATAGGCGGAGTTGACCGGCTCGCCACGCTTGAAGGCAATCGTGGCGTAGGCGAATGCGCCAAGCAATGCCAGCGCGAACCAAAACAAGGAAGCGAAGATTTTTTTCATCAGCAGAATGGGTTTGCGGAACCGGGCAAAATCGTAAATCGTAAATCATCAATCGTAAATCATTATGACTCGTCATTGTCATCACTGCGGCGAACCCTGGACCATTGCCGGCAATCCCGGACGCGGCGAGGTTTGCATGAAATGCCGCGCCGACCTGCGTGCCTGCCTCAACTGTCAAAGCTACGAACCACGCGTGGCCGAGCAATGCCGCGAACGTCGCGCCGACCTCGTCCACGACAAGGCGGCTGGAAATTTTTGCGAATATTTTGAATTCGCCCGCCGCGTTTTGGTGACAAAAGAAGTGAAGCTCTCCCGCGAAGAAGCTGCCCGAGCGAATCTGAAAAAGCTATTTGGTGACTGATCGCGACTTCTTCTGTAATTTCCGCAGGAGTTGGTATTTCAAAAACACTTCCCGCGCTGAAATGATCGCAATGCGCCAGCCTTGAGCGCCATCGAGAAATCCCGCGCGCAAAACGTAGCCGCGCAACCAGCGGAATGCCGCGTGGGTGTAAGGCGCAAGCGACGAAACTATTTTGCCAGCCGCCAGCTTGTCCTCCGCCCAGAGCCGCGCATATTTTTCACCGCGGGCGCGGTGGTCAGCGGCATCTCGGAAGGAAAAATGATGCAAATCACCACGCAAGGGATTGATATCGCCGGAAATTTCCAGCCGCTCGTGCACGCGACCGCCGGCAAACTTCGCACGGTCGCGACGGAATAGTCTGACCAGGCGGTCGGGATACCAGTCGCCGTGCCGGATCCAGCGGCTTTCATAAAAGACGCACCGTGGCAGCGAATAGCCGCTTTTGCTATCAGCTGTGACAGCGGAATTTTTCAACTTCAAGACCTCCTCGCGCAACGCTGGTGAAAGCTCCTCGTCTGCATCCAGGCTGAACACCCAGTCATGCGTAGCAAGCGATAGCACCTTATTTTTCTGCCCAACGTAGCCCAGCCAGTCCTGACGCTCGAACCGCACTCCGTAACTGCGGGCGATTTTTTCCGTATCATCCGTGCTGCCGGAATCCAGCACCACGATTTCATCTGCCAACCCCGCGCAACTGTGTAGTGCACGCGCCAGATTTTCCGCTTCGTTGAGCGTGATGAGGCAGAAGGAAATTTTCATCCGGCTTTTTCTTTCGCGGCCAGTTCCAGCACGGCGAGCGTCTCGGAAACATTTCGTTCGAGCTGTAACGCGGCGAAGTCTGGCGTGACGCGGCGAGGCGCGGCAATCCATTTCTGGATGGTAGCCGCGAGGATTTCCGGCTGCCAGAAATCACGGACAACGTTTCCGGTCACATTTTCTGAAATAACTTCACCCGCGCCATTGTTACTGGAAGTCACCACCGGCAAACCCGCTGCGAGCGCCTCGATAACGACGTTGGCAGACGGCTCGTAAATCGGCGGAAACACAAACAAGTCGGCAGCGGCGTAAAAATTTTCTAAATCGCGCGCCTGCGCCGGAAACATCACGCCTGCCGGGATTGACGCAGGCGGATGATCTTTGCCCAATACGATGAGTTTAAGTTTAGAGTTTTTTGCACGTAGCGGTTCGAAGGCGCGCAACACGAATTGGAGTCCTTTACGTTCCCAACCGGAGCCGACGAAGAGCAGGAGAAATTCATCTTCCGCCACCCCCAGTCGAACGCGCGTGGCGGCGCGGTTGCCGCGTTGGAAACGCGCCACATCTACGCCGTTGCGAACGAGATGAATGCGCTCGGATGGAAACTGAAAGTTTTTCAAAATTTCCTGCCGCACCATTTCAGAATTCACGATGATGCGACGGGTATTTTTCAGATCAAACGTCTGCGCTTCCAGCGCGAGAAGATTTTTATGGAAGGCACCCATTCCAACCAACGGCTTTTTCCACCATGTAGAAAATTGTTTCCGGCGTTGGAGCCAGACACGGTGAACGCCGTCGCCCGCGCGATAGACATCCTGTTGCACCGTGCGTTCGAGGCTAAAGACGCAATCGAATTTTTCGCACGCCACTTTTTCCTTAACCGCTGCCGCAAAATACGGATAGCGCAAAGCGCGTTTGGCCGAAATTGCAACGCGATGCAATTCTGCATTCGCGGGCGCACCATCCCACGCCTCGGCGAAAAGGTGCAACTCATGCCCCCGCGCGGCGAGCGCGGCGAGCAGGCGTTGGAGATACAACTCCGCGCCGCCGGTGGCGGTAAACTGTCGGCGGATGAGCGCGAGCTTCATGCGTCTATTTTCTTTTAGTCGATGGGCAAAGCAATTCAATTTGCCGTAGCGCGGCACATTGGAGCGCAGCTTGATAGTGCACCCGATTTGGAAATAACCGAATCGTGTCGGTATTCTTCTCATTCTGAGGTTCACTGTGCGCTTTCCGGCAATAGGACGACACAAGCATACCCGAAAATGTTGACCACCAAAGCACTGCCTAAGCTTGCTAAGTTCTGGCGCAAATCTAAAATCTTACCTCTCATATGCGTATCTTGCTCGCTTTGCCGGGCCACTTCAAAACCGTGCCGATGGGCCGGTTCACGTTGGCGGCGCTGCGTGAATTGGGACACACCGTAGAAGTTTTTGACTTCGACCCCGGCGTATTCTAAAAAGTTTTTGGCCGTGTCTGGCAGCGCTTGCCGTTCATAAATTCCGAACAAATGGCATTGGTCAACCGGCGTTTCCGTCGCGACTTTTTTGCGCAGCAACCAGATTTGGTGCTAACGATTTACGGCTTCAACCTTTCACCGGAGTCGCTCGCGCTGGTGCGGCGGCAAGGTGTGCCGTTAGTTTGCTGGTGGCTGAACGACCCCTTTCAATTCCAACGTTCGCTGAAAAGGGCGGCGCACTACGATTTTGTTTTTTCCAACTGCGCCGCCAGCGTTAAAGCGTATGCGGCGGCGGGAATTAAAAACGCGTGGCATCTGCCGGTCGGCTGCGCGCCGGCCGTGCACCGAGTGGTCGGACCGGAAAAAGATTACGCCTGCGAGGTCTGCTTTGCCGGCGACTGGAATCCGCTACGCGCCAATGCGCTCACGGATCTAGTTGGGAAATTTGACGTAAAAATTTTCGGCCCATGGCGAAAACACCTCCCCCCGGACTCACCGCTGCTGCCCGCACTAACGGATGGATTTTTCACGCCGGAAGAAATGGTGCGGATGTTCGCGAGCACCAAAGTGGTTTTGAACCTGCATTCCTGGCACGGCAAATTTTCCACCGGCACGAATCCACGCTTGTTTGAAACCGCTGGCTGCCGCGCTTTTCAGTTGGTGGATTGGAAACAAGACATTCCTGATTTGTTCGACCTGCAAACGGAAATTCGCAGCTTTCAAACCCTGCCCGAGCTGCCCGCCGTCATCCGCGCCGCGTTGGCCGACGACGCTGGCCGCGCACAGATGGCCGCTGCCGCCCAAGCCCGCGCCTATCGTGAGCATACCTACGTTCACCGGATGCAGCAACTGCTCGCCGTGCTGAAGCAGCACGCGTGATATTAATCCGCCGGAATGTGCCGCGCGTAGAGTGCATCCAGATGATCCAGCATCCGCTCGATGCTGGAATTTTTTTCTACGAACACGCGGCCACTTTCTTTCAGGGTGCGAGTGAATTCCGTCTCCGCTAGCGCGGCGCGGATGGCGCTAGCCAGCGCAATGGCATCATTCGCGGGAAAAATTCTTCCGGTCTCGCCGGGACGGATAATTTCCGGGATGCCGCCCACGTCACTGCCAACGACGGCGGTCTTGCACGCCAGCGCCTGTAAACCGATCTGCGGCACGCCTTCGTGTTTAGTGGATGGAATGCACAACACGTCGAGCGCGCGCAGCACTGCGGGCACGTCTTCGCGATGGCCGGCAAACGTGACGGTGTCGCCAAGTAGGAGACTGGCACATTTCTCTTTGATGCGTTGGCCGGATGGTCCTTCGCCGACGATGACGAAGCGGGCGTTGCAGCCAGCGGCTTTCAAGTGCGCGGAGGCTTCGAGAAAGGTCTGATGCCCCTTCCACGAGCGCAGCACCGAAACCATGCCGATGAGTGGTGCGTCGGAAGTTTTCCCTGGCAATTCTGCGCGCGCGCCGGCGGGCGAGAATAAATCCAGATCAATCCCCGTCGGTTGTGTGGTGATGCGGTTGTCAGGCAATTGGAAAATTTTTTGGAAGTGGCGTGTGATCTTGTCACTCGTGGTCAGCACATGGTCGGCGAGCTTGGTGAAAACAATCCGGCTGGTCATTGCGTTCGGATAATCCACATCAATGTGCCGCGTGCGCACAATGAACGGCACGCGCGCCAGGCGTCCGGCAAATCCCAGCACCCAGCCATCGCGCGAGCTGTGCGGGTTGAGCACCTCGATACGTTCGCGACGGAGCCATCGCGCGAGGCGGATGATGTTCGGCAGGAAAGAAAACTTTTTGAATTTGACGGCGACGGTCGGGACACCCAGTTTTTCTGCGCGTTGAAAAATAATGCTTTCCCGCGGGGCGATCAGCCAGACCGCGCAACCGCGTTTTTGAAAACCGACTAACTCGGCCATCACTCGATGCTCCTGCCCGCCCCAGCCCAGGGAACTTTCAGAATGGACGATACGCCAGCGGCGCGTTGAACCTGTCATCGCATTGGTTTAACAGCGCGCAACTCCGTTTCAAATGAAAAAAACCGGCGAGAGCGCTCTGGGGATAAATTGAAATCACTCCTCCACCGGCACGACAAGACTATCCATGATGTAATCTTTCCGCTCGGGCGTGTTCTTGCCCATGTAGAAATCAAAAATCTGCCCGGACTCAGTGCGCGGGGCGTATTCTACTTTGCTCGTCCGCATTTCTTTGCCGATGAATTGCTGGAATTCTTTCGGTGAAATTTCCCCGAGACCTTTGAAGCGGGTGATCTCCGGTTTGCCGCCGAGCTTTGTCACCGCTGTGTCGCGCTCGGTTTCACTGTAGCAATAAATCGTCTCAGACTTGTTGCGGACACGGAACAACGGCGTTTCCAAAATATAAACGTGACCGTCGTGGACGAGTTGCTCAAAAAATTTGAAGAAGTAGGTGATCATCAAGTTGCGGATGTGCAAGCCGTCCACGTCCGCGTCCGTGGCGAGAATCACCCTGTCGAAACGCAGCCCATCGGTGTTGTCCTCGATGTTCAGCGACTGCATGAGATTATACATCTCATCGTTTTTATACATCACGTCGCGCTTGAGATCCCAGACGTTGAGCGGCTTTCCCTTGAGCACAAACACGGCCTGATTGTTCACGTCGCGACAGCTCGTGATGGAACCGGCGGCGGACTGACCTTCGCAGATGAAAACCATCGTGCCCTTGCCTTTTTCCTTCTTCTTGTCGAAATGATTTTTGCAGTCCTTCAACTGGGGGATGCGCAGCGTGATCGACTTCGCACGGTCACGCGCCAGCTTCTTCACATTCTGTAATTCCTTCCGCAACTCCTGCGTGTCCTTGACCTTCGCAATGATCGTCTCGGCGATAGTTTTATTGCGTTGGAAAAAATGCAGCAACTCCTCGCGCACATTGTTGACGAGTTCGGTGCGGATTTCCGTGTTGCCCAATTTGTTCTTTGTCTGCGACTCGAACATCGGGTCTTTCAGGCGAATCGCTACCGCGCCAACCATCGCCTCGCGCACATCATCGCCTTCGAACTTGCCGTTACAATACTCGTTCACCGCTTTCAGCAAACCTTCACGAAATGCGCTCAAATGCGTGCCGCCATCGCTGGTGAACTGGCCGTTGACGAATGAGAAAAATGTTTCGCCATAGCGCGAATTGCTGTGGGTGAAGCAGAACTCCAGCGTCTTGCCGGAGTAATGCAGCGGAGAATACAATGGCTCGCTCCCGTCCACGCCCAGCTCTTCCATTACCAAATCCATCAGGCCGTGGCGGGACTGAAACACTTTCGGCTCGGCAAACGTCGGCGTGTTGAGAATCAACTTCAGCCCTGTGTTCAAATAGCTGTAATGCCGCAGCCGCCGCTCAACATATTCCATCTTGAATTCACTGCTCTTGAAAATTTCCTCGTCCGGCTCAAACTCAATGAACGTGCCATTCGGCTCCTTCGTTTTTCCGGTCTCTTCTTTTTTTAATTTACCGATCTTGAAGCTCGCCTCGGAAAATTCGCCATCGCGATGGCTTCGAACAAAAAAGTTTTTCGAAAGAGCATTGACGGCCTTCGTGCCGACACCGTTCAAGCCGACGCTGAATTGAAAGACGTCGTCGTTGTATTTCGCGCCGGTATTTATTTTGGAAACACAGTCCACGACCTTGCCGAGCGGAATGCCGCGACCGTAATCGCGCACGGAAACCTTGTTGCCATCGAGCGTGATCTCGACCTCTTTGCCGTTGCCCATGATGAATTCATCAACGGCATTGTCCACGACCTCCTTGAGCAAAACGTAGCAGCCGTCGTCCGGATGCGCGCCTGTGCCGATGCGCCCGATATACATCCCGGTGCGGAGGCGGATATGTTCGAGCGACGACAGCGTTTTGATTTTGCTTTCGTCGTAAATGTTCTTCGATTTTTCAGCCATAGAAATTCGTGGCGCAGAAATTAGACGAAGCGCAGAAAATGGAAATGCGAAAGTGAGCTCGCTAAAACCCGTTTATTGACAAAGCTGCGGCACGGGGTTTTCATCCACGTATGAAAATCCCCGCCGCCTATTCCTCCCGCCGCGAATTTCTCCGCCGCATCTCACTCAGTTCCGCCGCCGCCGTAGGTGCTGGCTTCGCCAATTTTGCGCCCGGCCAAACGAATGCTGTTGCTGGGGCAGCCCAGAAAAAACTCGGCGTGGCGTTGCTCGGCTTGGGCACTTACGCCACAACGCAGCTTGCGCCAGCGTTACAGGTGACCAAAAACTGTCGGCTCGCGGGAGTGGTCAGCGGACACCCGGAGAAAATTGCGAAGTGGACCAAGGATTTTTCTCTGCCGGAGAAAAATTGCTATAGCTATGAAAATTTTGACCGCATCGCGAACAACCCCGACATTGACATCGTCTATGTAGTGACGCCGAACACGCTACACCGCGATTTCGTGGAGCGCGCAGCGAAGGCTGGCAAACATGTCATCTGCGAGAAACCCATGGGCGGATCGGTGGCGGACTGCGACGCGATGATTGCCGCATGTAAGGCGGCAAAGGTAAAATTATCCGTGGGCTACCGGATGCACTTTGACCCGTATGTAAAAGAAATGATGAGACTGCAACGTGAAAAGGATTATGGTGATTTCATGAAGCTCACAGGGAATTTTAGCTTTGTCTTTGGCAAACGGGCTTGGCGGGTGGAAAAAAAACTCTCCGGCGGCGGGCCGTTAATGGATGTGGGCGTATACGTCATCCAGGCCGCGTGCATGGCGGCTGGCGCAACTCCGGTGGCGGTAACAGCGCATGAAGAACCAAAGGAGCGCCCGGAATTTTTTCTCGATGTGGAGGAGGCCATCAGCTTCAAACTGGAATTTCCTAACAGCGCGATGCTCGATGCGAAAACGAGCTACAACGACCACGCCAACACGTTCCGCGCGGAGGGAGCAAAGGGCTGGATTGAATTTGTGGATAATGCCTTCAGCTATCGCGTCGGCGAAGTAAAGACGAGCAATGGTTCGTTGAATTTCCCTATAATCAACCAACAGGCTCTGCAGATGGATGACTTCGTGGACTGCCTCCGCACCGGACGCGAGTCGGAGGTTGGCGGTGAAATGGGGCGGCGCGACTTGAAAATCATTGAAGCGATTTACGAAGCGACAAGCACAGGCAAACGGGTGGTGATTTAAAACCCAGCAAAGTCATTGCCGTTTTAACGAAAATCATCGCGACGATGGCGATGCCTATGCTGCAACTGTCGCTTTGAGTGCTGCCGGCGATTGGTTTGCCACCACATGAACGACAGCAAAATGACGATGATGGTCAGCGAGCAATAAATGGCGCGATGCTGAATTTCCGCCCGGCGCCAGCTAAAAATCTGCAGCGCAATGGCCGCCGCCGGCAGGACAAAATATTTCAGCTTGCGTAGTTTGCGTAAGATTTTCTTGAGCCATCTCATGGATTAGGCGCAGTTGAAATGCTCAGATTCAGTGTGAAATCAGTTTGCAAAGCGGATTTTCAAGGTCAACCTAGAAAGAAGCTTAAAATTTGCGGTCTGGTTTACAGATTGAGAATCTTGTAGGAAAAATGGTGCGCATAGCAGGACTTGAACCTGCGTTTTCTGGTTTCACGGTGTTACACATACTTGCAAATCTTCACGGATACCCACGGATATCCTTACGCACTGATACGATAATCATATTGCTAAATCAACATATTATTCGCATGTTCGTGTAAATCTGCGAAATATTACCTGTGCGAATCTGTGCGCCAAGCCTGCCTGTGCGGAACTTGTGCGGTAAGAAAATCAGGCCAGATTCTGTGCGGTTTTGTGCG
>CAINDH010000256.1 GCA_903847285.1 uncultured Verrucomicrobia subdivision 3 bacterium
CGTGCTTTGCCCAGAAGTGGTCACGTTTTCCAATGCCCCACCTGCATCAATAATCAAGCCGCCGCAAGAGACGGTGGTAGATGCATTGGTATCCACGATCACCACCGCGCCACTTCTGATTTCGACTGTATCGTTTGGGCCTGGCAATCCATTCGGTGACCAGGTTGTGGCGGAACTCCAATTCGCCACTCCGTTATTCGTAGCTATGTAGGCTATCGCTGAGGCAACACGGGGAATCAGGCTTAATGCCGCCACCAAAACGCACGCCGTCCTGAAACGTTTAAGGCAGATAGACATTTGTGTGAGGAGATTATTTCACCAAACCAGGTTCACCTGCCACCGCATCATCCTTAACCCAAAGGATAGGCTGCGTGATGGCGATGTTCCGGCGGACTTCGGCGTTTGTCGGGTCGGGTGAAAGTTTTTTCCAAAGCTCAAGATACTTGAACTCGTCGAACGCTAGCCCGGCGAAAAGCAGATTGGATTGGCGCGATGGCCAGCCGTCCCACGCCATCACGTCCGGCTTGAGCGGCCATTGAGATTTGTCGGAGAGATACGGATACAGATACGCGACGGCTTTGTGGATGCCACGTCCGTCGGACAGTTCAAATCTCCAAAGATTTTCGTCCGGCGTGGAAAGCACCTGGCACAGCGTCGTCATGTTATCGAGCTGGAAAATGGAGTAGGCGTAAGGCTTGGTGCGTTTGAGTTCGAGCGGGAAACTTCCGTTCGTCGCCATCTGGTTGGGCACGAATACTTCTTTGAACTGATGGCGGCAATCCGCAAGTTTCGCCTCATCACCGGTGAATCGGGCATAGCACGCAAATTGCAACCAAAACGCGACCGCGTGATTGTTCTTAGCGCTGGCTTCTTCGCGACCGTTCTTGCTCGTGGCCATCCACTCGGCCAGATCGGCAAACCATTTTTTCAAACCCGCCATCAGTTCTGGCGTGAATGCGGAAGATTTTTCCATCGCCACGATCGCCGGCGGAATTTCAATGAGGTGCAAGCCGTCAATGACGCCGAAGCTACGTCCGCTGCCGTTGTCGCGACCGGGGATTGACTGCGTGTATTGCAGATTTGGATTCATGCGTGTCGCGTCATCGAGAAAGAAAACTTTCAGCAACGCCGCCGCCTTGGTCGCGTATTTTTCATTGCCGGAAATCTTGTAAGCCGCGCCGAGAGCTGCCACGGCGTCGCGCAACTCGCGCATCGCCATTCGGTGCTCATTAAAATTTCCGGGATTCGTTTCACCGTCGCGCTGGATGTAAGGCAGGCCGTTCGTCTTGGTAGGATCGGGCCACCAGTAATCGCCGTTGGAATAAAAATCGTTCGGCCCGCCGACGCTGTGCTCCGCGTGAAACTTCGTGATGGTGATCGGCTCAAGCGTCAGCGCCACGTCTGCTGTTTTCAAAATGCGCACCCGGTCAATCGCACCCACATCCATTTTTCTACCTGCCGGCACGGGGCTGAGAAGCTGATAACGTTCGTGCGCGGCATCCGGAAGGGCGGCGAGAATTTTTTCATACTTTGCCTCCTGATAGACCACCGCCGCCTGACGCAGTTGGGGGGCAAACTC
>CAINDH010000257.1 GCA_903847285.1 uncultured Verrucomicrobia subdivision 3 bacterium
GCATCCCGCCAATGTGCGTGAAGGCAAAGCTGGTTCAGCGCGGGAACAAACTCATCGCGCTCACGCCGGGACACAATCCAACTGAAAGCAACCTCCGCAGCCTGCGAAAATACGTCGGCGGATGGTTCAAGCATAACCATTGATTCTATGGAAAAGTTCCGTATATCACATCCACCCGGCAGTGTGCCGGCGTTGTTGCTGGCAGAATGTGAGTTCCGCCATTTCAAGCGCAAAACGGGCGGTGGTGGAGTTTAGGGCGCCGTTGTTGCTGTCATGACGAACACCCCAAAAGCATTGGCGGCACAGCGCGCTCGTTACCGGGCGAATGTGGCAAAGGGGCTGACGGTTTATGGCACGCCGCGCAAGAATTATCGCTGGCCGGAGCTGGATGGGTTGTCGCCGATTAAACGGCGGAATGAGCGCATTCGCATCTGCACGTTGCGGGCGCGCCGGGCGAAAAAGTCGGGTGGGTTTATTTTTGAAGCGCGGAAGCGGACGCCGGCGGAATGGCGGATTGAGAATATGATTATCAAGGCGCAGATCGAGGATGCGGCGGCGGGGATCGCGGCGATTTTCCATGAGTTGCCGCCGAAGGTTAAGGTGCGTTGCCTGGCGTTGGCGGAAAGCCTGGGCAGAATCAAACGGAGGTTGGCATGATCACGGATCTCATAGCGGAGGTGACGAATGCGGTGCGAAACAGCTTCTATGCGGACCGTCCGGTGCACCATTTCAAGCGGGATGAACGGGCGATCATGCGGGCAATCGCGCGTTACGGGGCGGAATGTGATCGGCGGGGTTGGAATTTTCAGGTGGATTTCATCCGGCGCGACCTGATCGGCCTGCTGCGGTCGATCCGGGAGAAGAACGCGGACATCAAATATCTGCCGGTTTACCTGGAAGGGGCGGTGGATCGGCATATCCGGATGCGGGCGGAGGATCTGAATGCGGCGGCAAAACACTTGCCGAACATCGTGCAGCGGTCCACGAAGGATATTGTGACGACGGCGGCGCTGGAAAGGTCGCCGGTGGAGACGTTGGCGCTGTTGTATAAGGATTTGAAGAAACGGCAGGTGCGGCGGGCACCGGTGGCGGCCAAGGTGGTGAAGGAACGGCAGGGGAGTTTTTTATGAGCCTTTCCCGAGCGCAACAGATCCTTTTGAAACGTGCCCAACAGGAGGCGGGCATATCAGATTTTGATTATCGCGGGGCGATCGAGACGGTGAGCGGAATGCCGGGGTGTTTGTCGAGCACGGATGCGCGGTTGACGGATCGGCATTGTGACTTGTTGCTGGCGTTCTTCGAGGCGATCCATTGGCGGGCCGTGGATGGGCGCACCTTGCAGCCGAGTTGCAAACCGAATGCAGTGTTCCGGCAGCGGGGGTATTGGGAAGCGAAAAACCCCAGGGGAAACACCAGCCGGGACCGGCATGCGGAGGCGAACTTGCAGCCCCAGATCACGGCGCTGGAAAACGAGCTGGCCGGGCTAGGGTGCGGGCTGGCGTATTGTGTGGCGATCCAGAACCGGCTGCCGCGCAATGAAGATGGGACGCTGAATCTGACGGCTTACCTGGGAGCGCTCTCCCGAACGGTCACGGCGAAGACTAAGAAGGCACTGCCGTTTTGATGTCTAATTCTGACGCGGTTTCTTAAACGGGTTTTCTCTAAATCTTAATTTTTTTCCGGCCTGGTTTGTCCCGTTTCTGTGGCGTGAATCTTAATTCTTTTCTTGAAGTTTGGCGGTTTGCACTTCGTGAGTTTTTTCTAGTTAAATCAAGGTTGTTCTTAATAAATCAATCCTGTCTCGTTGCTTAATAGTTTTGCTGTTGTTGTAAGA
>CAINDH010000258.1 GCA_903847285.1 uncultured Verrucomicrobia subdivision 3 bacterium
GATGCCGCCCAAGATGCTCCGCCATCTCCGCAACACCCATTTTCTGTTGCCGCATGGCAGCAATTTCATATCGTTCCTCAACACTTAATCGATGATATTTCACACGCCAAGTCTGTCGCACTGCCAACTTGAATCCAAGCCGGCTAAATGAATTAACCCGCCAACCCGAAAACCGGCAACTCACGTTGCCGGTTTTTTTGTAACCGCCGCCAAACAGAACTTTACAAGCAAGGTTTTTGGAACATCCTTTTTACGTCGGAAATCATCGTATGAAAATCAAATCTAGAATGTTTGTGGCGGGGTTGTTGGTTCTCGCCGCTGTGGCGTTCAACGGCTGCGTCACCGAGCCTCCGTCGGTCATCGCCAATGCCGGCAAAGGCGGTTCCGACTTGGTCATTTTGCGCGAAGGCGACACGGTGAAGATTTCTTTTCCCAGCGCGCCCAATCTCGATGCCACCCAGCAAATACGCCGCGATGGAAAAATTTCACTATCACTCGTCGGTGAGGTAGATGCCGTCGGTCTGACGCCGGATGGCTTGCGTGAAAAACTTGTTGCGCTCATCAGTCCGCAGATTGGCTCGAAGGAAGTTAATGTTGCCCTGCAAACCTCCACCTTCCCAGTGTTTGTAAATGGTTCAGTGATGCGCCCTGGAAAAATTCTTTCTGATCATCCAATTACCGCGTTGGAAGCCATCATGGAAGCGGGCGGGTTTGATTTGAACACCGCCAACTTGAAGGCCGTGAAAGTCATCCGCAACGAAGCCGGAAGTTTAAAAAACTACGTCGTCAATTTGAAAGCTGTGCTCGATGGTAAGAGCGACAAGCCGTTCTACCTTAAGCCCGGTGATATTGTGTTTGTGCCGGAACGCTTTCAGATGTTTTGAGGGACGGCTAATCGCGGACAATGCCCAGTTTGTCCATCAATTCGTAAAGCGTCGGGCGGCTCATTCCCAATTCCACGGCGGCGGGAGCAATCTTGCCACCGTGTTTTTTCAACGCCTGCTGCACCATCTGGCGCTCCACGGCTTCGCGCGCTTCCTTGAGTGTCGTCACGCCGGAACCCACTACGGAATTATCCAACTCCAGATCTTTCGCCGTCACCCGCTTACCTTCGGCCATGATGGCCGCACGGCGCACACAATTTTCCAACTCGCGAACATTGCCCGGCCACGAATGACGATTCAACGCTTTCACCGCCTCGCCTTCAAACGTCAAGTTCGGCTTATGAACTTCGGCGGCGAAACGGTTCAGGAAATATTGTGCCAGCAAGCGGATGTCGCTCTCTCGTTCGCGCAACGGCGGTAGTGAAACTGACACCACGGCGAGGCGATAAAATAAATCCTCGCGAAACTTGCCCGCCGCCATCGCCTTCTTCAGATCCACATTAGTCGCGGCGACGACGCGCGTATTAATCTGGATGGATTGGCGCCCGCCGATGCGTTCAATGGTCTGTTCTTGCAAAAAGCGCAGCAGCTTCACCTGCAAGGGCAGGGGAACCTCGCCGATTTCATCCAGAAATAAAGTGCCACCCTCCGCCGATTCGATACGCCCCTTGCGCTGCACGTGCGCGCCGGTGAAGGAACCCTTCTCGTGGCCGAACAATTCACTTTCCAAAAGTGTTTCAGGGATCGCGCCGCAGTTGATAGCGACGAACGCTCCGTCTTTGCGGTTGCTGCGCTGATGGATCGCCTTTGCGGCCATTTCCTTGCCCGTGCCGCTCTCACCTAAAATCAAAACCGGCGCATCGCTCGTGGCGACTTTGCGGATGGATTCAAAGATCGCTCGCATCGCCGTGCTTTCGCCCAGCACACCCTCGAACGCATCAGGGCGCACGAGCCGCTGCATCTCGACAAATTCTTTTTCCAACTGAGCCGTGTGAAAGCTGCGCTTGAGAAGAAATTTCAATTCCTCCATCTCCACCGGCTTGGTCAAGAAATCATACGCGCCCGCACCGATGGCGCGCAGGGCGTTTTCTTTTTCACCCTGGCCGGAAACAATAACCACTTTGACCAGCGGATTGATGGTGAGTAATTCCGACAACGTCGCTAGCCCTTCTTCGGCGGTGTTGGGGTGTGGTGGCAGGCCGAGATCGAGCAGCACCACCATGGGTTGCGCGGCGCGGAACATCTCCACGGCGGTGGCGCGATTTTCCGCGAGGGCCACGTCGTAATCCTTCGCCAGCGCCCACTTCATCTGGGTGCGGATCTCCTCGTCGTCATCAACAATCAACAGCTTGGGGTTCATTTTGTTTTCAGCGGTAAAATTACTCGGAAAGTCGTTCCTTTGCCGGGTTCGCTCTCGACTTCCATGCGGCCCTTGTGCGCTTCGACGATCATCTTGCTCTGAAACATCCCGATGCCAAGGCCGTTCTTCTTGGTGGTCTGGAAGGCGCGGAACAACTGGCGGTCCAAAAATTCGCGGCTCATCCCGCAGCCATCGTCGGTGACGGTGAAGATGGCGTGGCCGTTTTTCTGGCTTGTAGTGAGTTGCACATGGCCGGTGGCGCTAACGGCTTCGCGGGCGTTGAAAATTAAATTTGTCGCCACTTTCAAAAACTGTTCGGGGTCGAAGAAAAATTTCGGCAGCGCGGCCAAATCTTTTTTGAGATTGATGCCGGCAACTTCTTCCCAGCCTTCCAGCGCCTTGGCGATGACGTGGTTCAAGTCGGCTTCGACGGGCTTGATCTGCAATTCGTGACGGATGGACCCTAGGCGGCCGATAAGATGGTTGATGCGCCCGACGGTTTTGCCGACACCACGCAAGGCATCGGCGCGGAACTCCGGGTTGTCGAAATGCACGGGGAGATTTTGCAGCATCAGGTTGAGCGTGTTCGCAGTGTTCTTCATGTCGTGCACGAAGAAGGCGGACATGGTCTGAAATGCTTCGAGTTCCTTGGCTTGAACGAGCTTTTGTGAAAGGCGTGTGTTGAGCAGGCCAGCGGCGATCTGATCACCGATACATTTCAGCAGATCAAAATCCTGCCAAGTGAACGCCGCGCCACCCACGCGGTCGCCGAGAATCATCACGCCGAGAATTTCATCGCCCACGACCATCGGCACACAGACGCGGTCGCCGCCTTTGCGGAATTCTTCGGGATGGCAGCGGCGCAAAACTTCGGCCCAATCTTCCTTGGAAGCATCAATGTCCACCGGCTCGTGATTTTGTTGGAGATGGCTGATGGTGGCGGCGAGTTCGGCCTTGGGCGGGACAAGTTCGGTCGCTTTCGTTTCCGAGAGAAAGGTTGAGGCGGCGAAGAGGAGTTGTTCCTTTTTGTCATCTACGAGCCAGATGCTTACTGAGAGGGTTTGAAAAATATCTGTCACGGATTTCACCGACGCCTGACAGAGTTCGGTCTGATTCACGCAGGAGGCGGTGGCCTCGGTGAATTTGCGCCAGACAGTGCGGTAGTCAAACATCGGGCGCTGAAAATGGCGACTCACGAAGCGGCTGATCTGCACCTTCACGCGGTCGGAGAGCAGCACTATGGTCAGCGCGACGAGCGCGCACAGAACTAAAAATGCAGTGAGCGGAAAGGTGGCCTGATCGCCGCCGGGCTTAAGCCAGGTCAGGAACTTGGCGAACAGGCCGATGATGACGAGATAAATTCCTGCGAGCAAAACTGTGAGGGAATTTTGCAGGACGGCGTGCGAGGGATAGACACCAATTTCAAAATGGCCTTCGCGCATGAGCGAACGAAAGATCAGCAAGCACGCCACCAGTAACGCGCCGCAGTCGAGCGTTTGCAGCGTGGGGTCAACGGTGTGAAACAGCAGCGCCTGCGTGCTGGTGTAGACCCGCACGATGAACAGCACGCCGAGGCCAAGAATCATGAACTTGATCCGCCAGCGCATCGTCCCGACGGCGGCGCGGAAGGTGCGTTCGAGATTCATCAGGATTAAAACCACGCCGATGAGGAAAATCAGATTCAGCGCGTTGCCGATTTTTGACAGGCCGAAAATCCACACCCCCGTGGTTGACTCAGTGGCAACACCGTTGAACAACTCCCCAAATAATCCGAGCACCGGAGCTGAGAGTAAAAAAGCGAGGACGATTAGTTTCCAACGGTCCAAGAATTCGCGGAAGTTGCCGCGTCCATACGACAGACTGAACACCAGCCACACGGACGGCAGGCAAGCGGTGGCGATGAGTCGCCATCTTTGCCAGAGGCCGAAGTCCGCGGTATTTCCAGCCTTGAGGGAAAAACCGTGCGCAATGCTTTCGAGCGCGAGCAGAATGAGTCCGCCGGCAAAGGAATAATGCGCCGCCGTGCGCCGCCGTTGCCATAGCACAAAAAACGCCGTGGCCAGCGCGAGCAAAGCGCTAGTGGCGGCGAGGAGCACGGCAGTGTTCATGGCTTCGGTGATCGGACAACGCATCCAGCGTGTCAAAAACGGGGAGGTATCGCAGTAAATTTTATTGCCAGGAAGTCTGCTGTGAGCGTTCTCAACTTACTGGCGGGACGCCAGTGGTCCCGTCAATCACGCGTTCAGCTTGCGCCGGATTAGCACTAAGCCGGACATCGCCGCGCCGAGTAGGAGAATCGTTGAGCCACTGTCAGGGACGCCGTTGAAGTCATACTTTTGGGAGAACTTCGTCACGCCATTCACCGGCTGTTGATCAATTTGAAACATGTCGGTGAAGGCCGTGTTTTCATAGCCGTTCCCAGAAACGTTGCCAGCGAGAAACACATCGATGCAGGAGATGTCTTGGGAAAAAATTGCGGAGGTGGAGAGGTTGAAATTAAATCCTCCCACCGACCAGAACTTTTGCACCGGCCCGGTATTGAAAAGCCACATCGGTGAGAGCGTTAGGGCGCTATTATTACCCAGTGACGCGAATGATCCGGAAGCCGCATTGACCGATGTGCTGCTCCAACCAATCGCCTTGGTGGCCGCTCCGACGGTGGTGGAATCGAGTTGCACTGTGCCGTCAAAGGCAATGCCGCCGGTGATGGGCGTGGCTGCTGCCGCTTGAGCGAACGCCACTGCGGCCAGAGTTTTAAAAATCGTTTTCAAATTCAAATCGGTGAATCCACCTGCCGGACTTTAGCAATGCCAGTGCCAAAGATGAACTTGGCCACCAGCAATTCCATCAAAGCAGCAGTCTGGCGAAATGTCTTGGATTTCTGAAGGAATTCAGACTTGGCACCGAGCGTCATGCGCATCCCGAAGCAGAATTTTTGGCTTCCGGTGTCGCAATCGAAGGCAGTGTCTCGGCTCACGAAGCCACCGAGCAGTTTAAGATTTCGCCGTCCGCACATTCTACCATCACTTCAAAAGGACGTCAACAAACCTCGCAGTCGGTGGTGAAACGCTGGTCGGCTACGGTGGTGTCCACGCCCACGTCGAACGACTGGCCGCAGAACGGGCATTGCACGGTGGCGAATTCTTCCATGCCGCCAAGGTAATCAGTCGCGGCGGAAGTGCAATGGTTCCGGCAAAGTTTTTCCGGTTTGCCCTGAAAGCAAAATTCAGCGACACTGCGCGTCCGCTTTTTGCGGAAATTTATGAAACCCCAAGTCGAAATCTATGACACGACCCTGCGCGACGGTTCGCAGGGCGAAGGCATCAACTTTTCGGTCGCCGACAAGCTGCGAATTGCCGAGAAGCTGGACGCTTTTGGGGTTCATTACATTGAAGGCGGCTGGCCGGGCAGCAATCCGAAGGACATTGAATTTTTTGCGCAGGCCAAAAAGAAAAAATTCAAGAACGCCCGCCTCGCGGCCTTTGGCTCGACGCGCAAAAAAGGTGTGCCGGTGGAACAAGACGATCAAGTGCGACTGCTCATTGAAGCGGGAACACCCGTCGTCACGATCTACGGTAAGACTTCCATGCTGCACGTGAAGGAAGTATTGCGCTGCACGCCGGAAGAAAATCTCGCGATGATCGGCGACACGGTGCGCTACCTCAAGGATCACGGCAAGTTCGTCATCTACGATTGCGAACACGCTTTTGATGGCTACAAGCTCGATCCCGAATACGCGCTCGATACCTGGCGCGCGGCGGAAAAGGCGGGCGCGGATTTCGTCGTGTTGTGCGATACGAACGGCGGTTGTCTGCCGGTGGAAATCGCGGCGATCACAAAAATTGCGCTGGGCCAATTGAATTGCAAAATCGGCATCCACACGCACGACGACAGCGGCGTGGGCGTGGCGAATGCCCTCGCGGCGCTTGACGCCGGCGCAGTTCATGTGCAGGGCACGGTGAACGGTTACGGCGAGCGCACCGGCAACTGCAATCTCATCAGTGTGATTCCGCTGGTGTATTTCAAGATGAAGAAGAGCTGCGTTCCCGCGAAGTCGATGGCGAAGCTCAAGGAACTTTCCATGTTCGTCGACGAGGTCGCGAACATCCGTCACAACCCGCGCCTGCCGTGGGTCGGCTCAGCGGCATTCGCGCACAAGGGCGGCACGCACGTCAATGCGGTGCAAAAACTCGCGTCGAGCTACGAGCACATCAATCCAGAATTGGTCGGGAATGAGCGCAATATTCTCATCAGCGATCTCGCCGGTCGCAGCAACATCGTGATGAAGGCGCAATCGCTCGGCTTCAAGCTGACGAACGAAACCCCGGAGTTGCGCGCGATTTTGGAAACGGTCAAGCAGCGCGAACACGATGGTTATGAATTTGAGGCCGCCGAAGCTTCGATGTCGCTGCTCATCCGCGCAGCGTTGCATACGAAAAACGTGCCGCGCTTCAGCATCGAGACCTATCACGTCTCCATGCGCCGCGATCAAAAGGAATCCATCTGCGAAGCCACCGTGCGTGTGCGCGTCGGCGATGAAGTGGCCCACACGGTTGCCGAAGGCGATGGTCCGGTGAATGCCCTCGACGGCGCGCTGCGCCGCGCGTTGGTGAATTTTTTCCCAAAACTAAGATCCATTCAATTGACGGATTACAAAGTCCGCATCATCAACGGCAAGACGGGCACTGCCGCCAAAACGCGCGTGCTCATCACGTCCAGCGATGGTCAACGCGAATGGGGCACCGTCGGCGTTAGCGAGAACATCATCGAAGCCAGCTTGCAGGCGCTGGTGGATTCGATGGAATTCGCGCTGCTGAAAAAATAATTTTTGCCACAGAGGCACAGAGAACACAGAGGGGAAACCTGAAATTCTTATTTCTGTGCGCTCTGTGTCTTTGTGGCTAACTAAACCATGAACGAAATTCCTAAAGCCTACGAGCCGCAGTCTGTCGAAGACAAATGGTATGACTTCTGGCTGAAGCAGGGTTGCTTCACCGCCGATCCGAAGTCCGCCAAGCCCGCGTATTCCATCGTCATCCCGCCGCCGAATGTCACTGGGATGCTCCACATGGGCCACGTCTTGAATAACACC
>CAINDH010000259.1 GCA_903847285.1 uncultured Verrucomicrobia subdivision 3 bacterium
GATATGGAACACCATCCACTGTCCATACGACCTCCACTGGAAATCCGTTTGAATCCACCACTCCGACCTGAAGCGTGCCAACCGCCGTGCCATTTGTGCATTCAAGAATCAATGGCTCTGGACAATTAACTATGGGCTTGGGCGGTTTGGAAATCCCGGCAATGTGGCTAATAACTATCTCGCCGTTAGGAAAACCATCCGGACTCTTTATACCTGAAGCTTCGACGAGAATCATTTCTGTAGATGAGTCAATGATGGAACCGCCACCACCACCACCACCGCCGAGACCGCCAGGGCCACCGCCACCGCCGCCGCTGTAACCACCACCGCCACCGCCACCAAAGTCACCGCCGCCGCCACCGCCAAACCCGCCGTCACTACCGCCACCAACTCCACTACCTCCATCACCGCCGTTCAAGTAGCTGATGCCGCCGCCGTTGTAGTCGCTGTTATAGCCACTGCTACCATTACCGCTGTAACCGCCACCACCACTGCCGCCAGTGAAGCCCGCAAAACCAAAGTAGAAGCCACCACCACCACCATCATTACCACCAGCGGCACTGTCGCTGCCGTTGCCATCACCCCCGCTCGTTCCCGTGCTGGCGAGCCCAGCGTTATAAGCAAAACCGCCGCCACCGCCACCGCCAGCAATGACTAGTGGTATCGTGTCATTGACGACAAAACTGCCGCCACCTCCGCCGCCACTGCGGTAATAATAGCCGTCTAAAGAACCGCCATCAGAGCCACTGCCGCCGACCAGAAGGGTGAGTGTAGTTGGGAGGGAAAAGTAAAACCGGCCCCCCATCTTAGTTCCTAAGCCGCCACCGATACCGCGTAGTGTTCCACCGTTGCCGCCTTTAGCACCATAGACAGTGATATCGTAAAGACCGGGTTCCAGAGTGACATTCGTAACAGTCCCGCTAAATAGGTATAGGTTGGTCTGGGCGAGAATGAATTGTGTTCCAATCTGCAAGAAGAGAGCAACGGTAACGGCTATTCCAAAAGAATGAAAGAATGCCCGCACAGGGATTTTAACTTTTTCCAACATGCTTTTCTGAATTTCGCCGCCGCGGATTTTGGTCACGCGCTCGACATTGCTCCCGCCGCCGCAGGTTGTCCATCCGAAATTGAACCGCGAACCACGCCAAAGACGCGAAAGAGAAATCCCGTTCGCGTATTTCGGGTATTTCGCGGTGGCTGATTGGGGTTTTTTGCTCCATCCACGAGACTTTTTACCGCAATCACTTCCCAAATTAGGTGAACTGCGAACCTTCGGAATCCAATCGTTAACCTATTTTGGTGAACTTCTAGGCTTTGGACACCATCTGTTTACCTAAATTGGAGAACTGTAAGGCTTGGAGGTCGAGTTGTTGAACTTGTTTGGAGAATGATGAGGCTTTGAACGGCAGTTGTTCTGCTTTTTTGGTGAATTTTTAGGCTTGATTGGCCTTTTTATCAGGTTTATTTCTCAAAAATATGAGCGATTCCCCCACAACTCTGGATGCGGTGACGGTGCTGGCGGCTTTGGCGAACATCAATCGCTGGCAGATGGTCGCCCAGATGGCGCGCGGCGAGATGTTGACCCTCAACGGGCTGGTCGAGACGACGAAGCGCAGCTACAAGTCGGTGCACAAGGACATGGATGTGCTCTATGCTTCGGGCGCGGTGGCGGTGAAATTCGGCGAGGACAAGCGCGTGGGCTGGTTTTATGTGCCGGAGCAGTATCGTCGGCAGCCGGGCGTGGTGGATTACGGCTGCTGCGCAGTGCGTTTCGGCGACGCGGCGAAGGTGGCGGAAAAATTCAGCATCGCGAAGGATTAGTTTTTCCCTCCATCGTCAACTGGTCGTGCCGCCGGATGAATTGTCACCGCGTTTGAAGAATTTTTTCACGAACGCCACCACGGCGATGACGCCGATGACGATGAATTTCTTCGCGGCCAGCAGGGCGATCCACAGTCCTTTGAATAGTCCCAGCTTGGCCGCTGCCGCCAGCGCGCCGCCCGCCACGAGCGTGGCGATGCCGTATTCGGCGACCTTGTCGGTCTTGGAATCGAAGTCGGTGTAGCGGCTGCCTTCCTTGAAATCCACCATGGCAAGAATCTGCGGCGTCTGTTTGTCGATCTCCGCGAACTGTTCCACGCTGGCGATGGCGTTGAGTTCCAGCACGCCTTTGCGACCGAGCATGCGGATGCTGTAATTGAGCGTGTCGTGTTCCTCGCCCTCGAACTTGAGGTCTTTGGCCCAGTAAAGTTTGTGCGTGGCGGAATCGTAATGCGGCGGCGCGGCCCAGCCGACGAGGGCGATGGTGGGGTAACCATTTTCTTTTCGTGTCTTATTATTCTCCGCGATGCCCGATTGCATTTTCTTCAGCAAGTCGTCGTAATTAATTTTCGCTGCGTCGTCGTCCTTCACGAAGCCGTCCTCGTTGTAATCAATGGTCACAATCCACACGTTGGAGCTGATGGGAGACATGCCCGCCGGGATCAACAGACCAAGCGGCTTGGTTTCGGAAGGGGGATTGCCCCATAGTTTCACCAGCACCGTGTCGGCATCGTCCGAACCGAGAAATTTGAATTCCTTGGGCACGGTCAATTTCGCGAGGCCGCCGCGCAGATCAATTTCACCGGACTGATATTTGAGGCCACTCAGCAGTTTGGCGATTTGTGGCGGAATTTTGTTCGTCGTTTCCTGTGCGCGGGTAAGTCCAGCGGTGGAAATGAAAAGCGCCAGCAAGACAATGGATTTTAATTTCATGATGATGGATTAGTTGATGGCCCGGCTGCGGAATCAGCCCATGATGCTCCCAAGCCCAGCGTGAGTTTGCGGACAGCCAAAAATTTTGTCAATCCGGGGAGCGCCACGATGCTTGACGCGGCGCAAACCATGCCTAGTCTTTCAGGTTCGTCGTCGGACATCTGGCGGCGGATTTTAAATTTCATGCTTACAATTCGAGATCTCAAAATGACTTTTGGCGGACGTGTGCTGTTTGAAGACGCGTCGTTTGGCGTCAATTACGGCGACCGCGTCGCGCTCGTCGGCCCTAACGGTGCGGGCAAGACGACGCTGTTTTCCATCATCCTCAAGCAGCTTGAACCAGACGCCGGCGAAGTGGCGCGCGATGAATGGACGATGGTTGGCCATCTGCCACAAGAGGCCGAGGCGCAAGCGAACGAAACCATCCTCGACGTGGCCACGGGTCGCGTGGAGGAATTGCCGCGTCTGGAAAAGCGCCTGCACGAACTGGAAAAGGCTGGCGACGTTTCCTCACCCGAATACCTCGAAGCCCACGCCAAACACGACGCGCTGAACGACGCGCAGGTGGAAACGAAGGCCAAGAAGATGTTGCGCGGGCTCGGCTTCAAGGATGCCGATTTCGACCGCAAGGCTGGCGAAATGTCAGGCGGCTGGATCATGCGCGCTCGTCTTGCGCGGTTGCTGGTGATGGAACCGGATCTGTTGCTGCTCGACGAGCCGACGAATCATCTGGATTTGCTCGCGTTGCTTTGGCTGCAAAATTATCTAAAAAATTATTCCGGCGCTGTGCTGCTGATTTCTCACGACCGCCAGTTCATGGACGAGGTCGTGACGCAGGTTCACGAAATTTCCGAGCGCAAGCTGATTGCTTATACCGGCAACTACTCCAGCTACCTCAAGCAACGCGAAGAGCGTTACGAGCAACAGCTTACCGCCTACAAAAATCAGCAGAAGGAAATCTCCGACCTGCAAGCCTTCGCCGACCGCTTTCGTTCCATTCCATCAAAAGCATCCCAGGCGCAGAGCAAGCTCAAGCAGATCGAGCGGCTCGAACTTATCGAGAAACCGATGGCGCCACGCAAGCCGTTCCGTTTTCAAATCCCCACGCCTCCGCGCGGTGGCCAGCGCGCGGCTTCGCTGGTGGGCATCCATATGGCCTACGGCGCGAATAAAGTTTATTCCGGCCTCGACCTCACGATTGAGCGCGGTGAACGCACCGTGCTCGTCGGGCCAAACGGCGCTGGTAAATCCACGTTGCTGAAAATTCTCGCGGGCGTTTTGGAGTTTCAGCGCGGCGAACGCGACCTCGGTCACAATGCCAAGATTGGTTACTTCAGCCAGCATCGCGCCGCCACGCTTGACCCGGAGAAATCCGTGCTCGACGAAGTTCTCGCCAGCGCTCCCGCCATGCGCGAAGACGAAGCGCGCGGCGTGCTTGGCTCCTTCATGTTTCGCAAGGACGACATCTACAAGCTCACGAAAGTTTTGAGCGGTGGTGAAAAGAGCCGGCTTAATCTAGTGAAGTTCCTCGTGGATCCGCCGAACCTCCTGCTGATGGATGAGCCGACCACGCACTTGGACATCCACACCGTAGAATCGCTCACCCTCGCGCTGGAACGCTATGAAGGCACGCTTGTTTTCATTTCGCACGATGTGCATTTCATCCGTCAGCTCGCGACGAAAGTTCTGCACGTCAACGCTGGCACTGTCACGCCTTACGTCGGCGGCTATGAATATTTTCTGGAGAAAACCGGCATGGCCGAGAACGCCCGCGCCGCACTCACGGCATAAGTTTTTGGTGGTGGTTAATTATTTTACCGCCACTTTGCCGGGGTCTTCGCCGCGCAAGGCGTGCTTCATCGCAAAGCGCAGCAGGCCGAGGCTGTAGTGCGACGTAGAAGCCGCACCGCTGAAAATCCGGCCAAGATGCTTGGCTAGATGTGGCCGCGTAAGTTTGATGAAAAGATTGTCCTTCAACGCCTCGCCCGCGCGGAAAAAAGTGAACAGCCGGCCATTGTAAAAGTAGCTCACAATCTCGTGCCAGCAGGTGAGGTGATGGTTCAATTCTTTTTCATAGGCGGCATAGGCGGCGGGTGTGTTTTTCTCAATCGTTTCCGCCAGCAGCGTCGCGCCGAACATCCCCAAAAACAAACCGCTGGAAAAAACCGGGTCAATAAAGCCCGCCGAATCGCCGGCCAGCACCCAGTTCCCGCCAGACATCCGGTCGGAGACAAGCTGGTAGTTGGAATATTCCATCACCGGCGTGACGCGCTTGGCTTCACCGCAATATTTTCGCAGCACGGAATCTTGCTTGAGCAGATTGTCGAAGCGCTCCTCTTTGGTCGCGCCAAACTTGGCTGCGTGTTCAGCGGGGACGACCATGCCGACAGAAACACGCCCGGGCAACGGAATGCGCCAGCTCCAGCCCCGATCCATCAGCGTGCTGTGAACGTGCCCTTCAAAATCCAGAAAAGTTTTATCAACGTGCGCGTGCAACGCGGCGTCTTTCCGTGGGCCTTCTGCCGCGCCGATGCCGAGCAATTTCGGCAATAACCGCAGGCGTCCGGTGGCATCCACAAGAAGGTCGGGCTGCTGGCCATTAAAAAAATCCCCCGCCGCTGCCAGTGTTTCAGCGCTCAGCTTTACATTATCCGTGTCCAGAACTTTTTCCACGCCGGCCGCTACCTCGATTATTTTTGCACCCGCCTTCCTCGCGGCGGCGAGGATGGTTTCGTCAAACTTGTCACGTGGGACGTTGTAGGAATAGCGCACCGTGCCGATGAGTTGGTCAAAATAAAACGTGTAGTTCTCGCCCTCGGCAATATTGAACGTCGCGCCCGGCTTGAACTGGCTATAGCTCTTCACCTCGTCTTCCACCCCGAGTTCGCGCAGCAAGGGAATGATCGCCGGAACCAGCGATTCTCCGACGATGAGTGGCGCGCGCTTTGGCGTGTAAAAAATGGCGACGCAATAATTTTTCTTCCGCAAGTGAACAGCTAGCGCGCTTGCCGCCGGTCCGCCGCCGAGGATGGCTATTGTTTTGATGGTTCCATTCATTTCAGGATGCGAGGCTAAACTTGGGCAGGCGGGAAAACAATTTCAAAGCTATGTGGCCACAGATGTCTTCGCCACCAGCAACACATTGGAATTTTTATCGGCCTCATGAATGAATTCAAACTGTGTAAAACCAGCGCACTTCAGTGATTCCTCCAACTCCGCCAGTGTGCGGAAGTGCAGGCCTTCACTCGTCCGATTCAGTCCAAACACGGTCGCAAAAATTTCCCAGAGGCGCGTGTGGCGGTGGGCTTGGCCGCTTGCCTTGGCGGCTTCGCGTAAAATTAATTTTCCACCTGGAGACAACGCTTGCCGTGCTTTAGTTAAAATTTTCAGTTGTTTCTCCGGTGTCCAATAGTGCAGCACGTCGAGCAAGAGCACGGCATCACACTTAGGGAAATCCATCTCCAAAATATCTGAGTGTTGGAACTGAATGCGCGGATGTTCCGCCGCAGTCTGTTGCGCCACACGGATTTTGTCCGCGTCGTAATCTACGCCGAGGAAAGTCCGTGTGTCAGTGCATTGCGCGAGCCAGTGTGTCGCCAGGCCGTAGCCGCAGCCAAGGTCGAGGATGAGTCCTTGACGCGGGACGACTTTGTCCAGCGCGGGAAACATACGGTCCAGCCACAGCTTCCACATCACGAACTGTTCGATGTAGCGACCTTGATAGCGAAACAGTCGTCGCACTTTTCGCCGCAAAATCTTTGGTGTGTTCGCGGCGTCGAGTTCTTTTTGCAGGCCATTGCGGACGATTTGTTTGCAATGTTTCATCAACGCAGTTGCTCCCAGCGTATAATCGAAATTTTTCGGCGTGACGCGCGGCAGGCCGCTGGCGACGACGTAGAACGGCTCAATCCAAAATGCATCGCGGGGAACCATCGTCGCCGTGTCGCACAAAATCAGCGGCTGAATTTCCTGATTCAATTCGATCGCAAGTTCAAACGCTCCGCGATGAAAACGCTGCACCCAGCCGTCTTCTGACCGCGTTCCTTCGGGATAAAAATGCACCGATGCGCCCTCGGCTAGTTTTTTGCGGCAGCGTTCCAGCGTGATTTCTGGGCGGCCCGGCTCAACCTGCACATGGCCGAGCAGCTTGCAGCCCTTGCCCAGATATGGTTCGTCGAACACCCGTTTCTTCGCCGTCTGCCGCACGGTTTCCGCCCACGCGACGAACATCATCACATCCACCGCCGACTGGTGGTTACTGATGACGATGCATGGCGGCGAAAACGTTTCGCGCGAAAAGTTTTTGAACTGAAATTTTCCGGTCGGTAGCGCGTAAAACATTCCGCGTGAGAGATACGCAATAGTCGAACGCAGCCGGTCGGGAATATTTTTCGCGCCTAGCAGGCGCCAGATCGGGCGCAACAAGAAGTAGGTGATAATTTGCAGCGCAGCCAAGTGAACCGCGACTTGCAGCGTGCCGAGCAGATGCCACCAGCGTGGCGCGCCCGTCGGCGGACGTCGGAAAAGCAGCAGATCCATGCACGCTGGCGTGATGACGAGCGTGGCGATGAAGGTGCTAACCATGCCGAGCAATACCGTCGTGCCTAGCGAATATAAAATCGGATGTTTCGCGAACGCCAGCACGGCGAAACCAAAAATCGTCGTTGCGGCGGAAATCAAAACGGATGCGCTCGTTGGCGAGATACGTGGCGGATGACCGCGCCACACGTCCAACTTGCTCGTGGCGAGGAACACGCTGTAATCCTCGCCCATGCCGATGACGAAGATGACAAACACGCTGTTCATGATGTTGATTGGCACGCCGAATAAGCCCATCAGGCCAAGCGTCCACAGCAAACCGAACGCGATAGGCAGCAGCGTGGCGAGCGTGACTTCCAGCGAGCCGAGCGCCGCGTAAGCGATGCCACCCACGATGAACGCCGTGATGAGCGCGAACTTGCCCATATCCCGCTCGGCGATGGACGCGATGTGATCCGAAAAATTTCTTCCATCAATCACCATCAGCTCCGGCAGTGCCGCGCGTAGTTCATCCACGCGCGATCGGTCGTTCAGCTTGACGAACGTGCTGATGGCTGCATCGTTCGTGCCCACGGCTACGCGCTCGGCAAAAGAATTTTCCAGCGGTGTGCCATTGAAGCGGTCGGGAGTGAAAGGCACGGATTTTTCCCCGAGGGTTTTCCAGAACGGAGCAAAGGCGTCCGGGCGGAAACCGAGTTCGCGGCCTGTTTGTTCCAAAGTGACGCGCAAATTTCCCTTCCGCTCCGCCGTCCAGAAATTTTCCCAGCGCCGGATGTTTTCCAGCTGCGTCGCAGCCGAGGGACAGACGGGTGCGATAGAATAAACTCCCGCTACGTTTGTCTGCTGCGCGAGCTGCGTGGCGGCGCGGTCGTTCAACGCGAGCGCGGCTTCCACGGTTTTGCCGCGCGCGACGACCAGCGTCATGCCGAGCGCGTCACCCCACGCATCGCTGATGATTTTGTCATCGGCGGCGGTGCTAGCGGTGATGCCGTTGAGTTTGGCGATGTCGCCCTCGAAGCGCAGTTTTTTCACGCCGACGATGGCGACGACCGTGAGCGCCGCCACGCCGAGCAGCAAAAGCGGACGTTTCTTTTTTTGCCACGCATGGAAAGTTTCCATCCATCCAGAAAATCTCAGCGGCGCGAGCGTTTCCGTTTTTTTCTTCGGCAACGGCACGAGGAGCGGCAAGACAATCAGCGCGAACGCCGCTGAGGCCAGCACGCCAACGGCACCAAAAATTCCGAGCTGCTGGTAGCCGTGCATCGGCGAGAACGCCAGCACCACGAACGCGCTGACGATGGTGAGCGCGCCGGTGATGGTCGGTAGCACGAGCCGCCCGGCGATTTTGCCGGCGGAGTCGCGGTCGGTCGCGGCGTTGTCGAGGTGATAGACGACGTAGATGCCGTAGTCCACCGTGATGCCGAGCGCCATGCTCGCGAGACCGATGGCGATGGCCGAGATGTGTTCGTCCACGAGCGCGAGCACCGCGCCCGCGACAATCGTTCCGAACAACGACGGCAAAAATGTGACCGCCGCCAGCCAGTGCCGCCGATACGCAATGAAGCAAAGGATGAACATCGCGTTGAAGGCGATGATGACGCAGCGCACGGAGTCGCGACGGATTTGCGTGGCGTTGTCGAGCGACATCCGATGGCCGCCCGTGATGGCCACGCGCGCACCGGGGAAATTCGTTTCGACTGTGCGGGCCGCCGTGACCATCTGCGCAATGAGTGGTGCAGTGTTTTTGAAATCGGCAGCGGCAAATTTTGGTTCCGCTACGATGAGAACGTGCAAGCCGTTACTGCTCGTGAGTCGGCCGTCCTCGATGTGCGCGCCGCCAAAACCGGATTGCAGCGGCAACAATTTTGGCAGCACCAGCGCGCTCATGCCAATGGGATCGGCGGCGACGACATCCTTCAGAACCATTCCCTCCGGCCCGGCTAGCTTGCGACGCATCACGGTGAGAAATTCGTGAACGGAATTCGTGGTGATTTTTTCACCGAGCAGTTTTTCGTCCTCGGCGGTGAAGAGATTCGGCAGCGCGCCGGTGAGAAAATTGATGACGCCGCGCTGGTTGCCGAGGTCAACCTGGTAATTGATCTGTCCCAGACCGGCATTGGTGGCGAGGTGTGAATAAAATTCATCCGCCGCGAGTGCGAGCGTCGTGCCTTCGGCGCTGGGCGCACTCACGTCCATGTAAGCGCGGCCGATCTGGCGGAATTTTTTGAGCGAGTATTTGTAGTCGCTGACGATGGGGTCGTTCTGTGAGAGGATGCCGAGGATATCTTCATCCATGTCGAACCGCAGGGAGAACGCCGCACCGACCGCGGCCAGCAGCAATGTCGTGATTAGCACCTTGCTTCGCCGGGCCACGAGCCAGAGGTAGAGACGGGAGTATAAATCAGGATTCATTTTCGTTTTACCCACCGGCTGGCGAGATACGCGACTGCTGTTCCAAAAATTCCGACGATGAGCCCGAATACCACGCTGCCGACGACCCATTCCTTGAAGTAGACGTTTATCTTGTGGTAATCCACTGGCGGTGGAATCGGCAGACGTTCACCGGTGAAAATCCAGTGGCCGGTCACGATGGACATGGCGGTGACGACTATCGCGCCTGGTCCGAACGAGATGTTGCTGGCGACGAGTGCGATGGCTTTGTTCAACCGCAGCTTGTGCGCGAGCACGGCGACCGTGGCCATCTGGATGCCCCACAGCGGCGCGATGCCGATAAACAATCCTAGCCCGACCGCGTACGCCAGTCGCGACGGCTCATGGGCATTCTCTGAAAAAATTTCTTTCAACGTCTGCCGCCGCGAAGTTTCCACGCCGAATGACCATTCCGTCCGCAATCCGCGCGGCACAAACCACGATTGCAGCACAAGCTTGATGTTCATGCTGGTGATACGCCACAAGTCAACGACCGGACGGAAGTGCGAGTTGCGGATGCCGTCGTTGTAAGTGCATTTCACCGGCACGGCGACGATGGCTGTGCCGACCCACGCCGCACGCACCATGAATTCCAATTCGTAAGCATAGCGCTGCGACTTGACGAAAAGTTTTTTCACCAGCGCGAGCGGGTAACAACGGAAGCCGCATTGTGTGTCGGGCAGAGTCACGCCGGTCTCCACACGAAACCAAAAGCTGGAGACGGCGTTCGACCGCTGACGGTGTCCCGGGCAACCGGCGGCTACCAAGTCCCGCACGCCGACGATGAAGCTTTCCGGTTGTGCGTTTGCCGCTTCCAAAAATTTCGATAAATCTTCTGCGTAATGCTGGCCGTCGGCGTCCATCGTGATCGCGTGGGTGAAGCCGAGTCCCAGCGCGCGCTGAAAACCCGCGCGCAACGCCGCGCCCTTACCGGCATTTTGCGCGACCTTCACCAAGTCACAGCCCGGCAATTCCGGCAGCGGCAGCGTTGAACCATCATCAACCACGATGACCGCCGTAAATTTTCGCGCGGCAGCGGCAACCGACGCGACCGTGGTCGGGTGGTTGAAGCACGGGATGAGGATGCACGGCTTCATGCGGCAACAAAGGTGGGAGTTGTCGCGCTGCGACAACTCATGCCGGCGTAGCGGGCGCTTTGAGGCGGCACATGGCTCGGCGTAAGAACCATTCCGTCGCCTGACGCTCCGCTCGGCGACGGAGTTTTCGCAGCGCGAAAGCTTCCACCTTGAAATGTATTCGTCGCCATGTTCATCGCAGATCCACGAACGTCCGCCGCTTCCGCGCATCCGGCGGGAGTTGTAATTTTTCAATCTCCGTCCGCGTGGCGCGGCGGATGGGCGGCGTGATTTTTGCCCGCGCCTGAACCGCCTCGCGCAACGTTGCCGCCGAAGCGCTGCCGTGAAATAAAATTTCCACCGCGTCGCTCAATTCATTTTCACGGCGCGCGATGATGACAAATTTTTCAACGCCGGATTCCTCCAGCACTGCTTGCAGCATCGAGGGAAACAGCGACGTGCCTTTGAATTTCAACTTCTGATTTTTGCGCCCGACAACCGGGCCAAGGCGCGGCGTGGTCCGGCCACACTTGCACTTTTGGGAGAACATTGTTGCACAATCGCCGGTGCGGTAGCGTATCAACGGCATCGCCTCCACGCCGAATGTCGTAGCGACGACTTCGCCAACTTCGCCGTTGGGCATGGGATTTCCCGCATCATCCAAAATCTCGATGTGCAACTGGTGCTCATGCAAGTGACCGCCGCGACCTGCGGCACATTCGCAAAGTGAGTTCGCCAGCTCCGTCACGCCGTAGGTAGAAAAAACTTTTACGCCCCAGGCCGCTTCAATGGCGCGACCGGAAGTGTTCAGTAAAAATTTCCCAGCGCGGATCGGTTCCCCGATGCAGACGGCCTTTTTCACCGAACATCGTTTGAGGTTGAATTTTATTTCCCGCGCCTTCTCCGCGATGACGCGCAGAAACGAAGGCACGGCGACAATGGCCGTTGGCTGCACGCGCTCAATCATTTCCAGGACGAGCAACGGTGAAGATGCCCCGACGCGCACGACCGCACAGCCCAGTTCGCGCAGCCCCTGCCAATACGCAAGGCCGGCGATAAAGCAACGATCCAGTGCGACGGCGACCAGCACCGTGTCGCGTGGCGTAAGGCCGGCGCACTCGAAAGAAATTTTTTCATTAACCGCCAGCCGTTGCACGTCTGATTCCGTGAGCATCCAAAGCAATGGCTTGCCGGTCGTGCCGCTGGTGGTGACGATTTCAGCGATGCGCGCGCGCGGGACGCAGAGAAAATCAGAATTACGTTCGGAGAGAACGGTTTTATCCACCGTCGGCAAATCTTCGAGCCGCGGGATGCCTTTGAAACGGCGAAATCGTTCACGGTAGAATGGCGAAAACTTTTTCGCATAGCGAAAAGTTTCGGGCCAGTGTTCGGCGAACGCAGATGACATTACGGCGGAGTTTAGAGAATTGATTTTGAGTTTGCCAGCCGACGATTGACCAAAGTCCGGGGCTGCGAGGTTCGGGCTGATGGTAAAAATTCCACAGCATTTCGGCTTGTTGGTCTGACGCGTTGAGCTATAGCCTCTCGCACCAACTAATTTTTCCGTCACCATGAAAACGACCACGATTGAAGACTTGAATCAACTGCTCACGAGCCTCATTCAAAGCGCAGAGGGGATTTCGGATTTACTGTTTGTCGCGGGCAAGCCGCCACAGGTGGAAATTCACGGGCGGCTGGGGCCGGCGCCGGGCGTGACGGAGCCGGTGTTGACCGGCGACCGCACGGAAAGTCTGGCGGGCGCGATCATCGGTGGTAACGAGCGGCTCATCAGCGATCTCGCCAAGGCTGGCTCGTGCGATTGCAGTTATTCGCTTGAAGGCATCTGCCGTTTTCGTGTGAACATCTACCGCCAGACGGGTAAATACGCGATGGTGCTGCGGCGACTATCGTCACAAATCCCTTCGATGGAAAAATTACGCCTCGCCCCGGTGTTCAACGAGATCATCAAGGAGAAGAACGGTCTCATTTTTGTGACCGGCGGCACGGGTAGCGGCAAGACAACGACGCTCGCGGCCTTGCTGAATGAGGTGAATCTGAACAATGAATGTCACGTCGTCACGTTGGAAGACCCGATTGAATTTTTGCATCCGCAGTTGAAGTCCACCTTCAGCCAACGGGAAATGGGGCGCGATTTTTATAATTTCCCCGACGGCTTGCGTGCGGCGTTGCGGCAGGCTCCAAAAATTATTCTCGTCGGCGAAATCCGTGACCGCGAGACGATGGAAATCGCTCTCACTGCGGGTGAGACGGGGCACGTGGTTTACTCCACGTTGCACACCATCAGCGCGGGGCAGACCATCAATCGTATTCTTGGCATGTTCAGCAAGGACGAGGAGCAGCAGGTGCGCGAACGGCTTGTGGGCAGTTTGCGTTACGTCGTTAGCCAGCGGCTCGTGCCGAAAAAAACTGGCGGGCGGCTCCTGATCACGGAACTCATGGGCAGCAATCTCCGCAGCCGCGAAGCCATCCAACTTGGTGAAAGTGAGAATCGCCGTTTCTCGGAAATCATCGAGGCAGGCGGCACGATGGGTTGGCACAGCTTTGAGCAATCGCTCGCGAAGGCGTTCGAGGATGATCTGATCACCGACGAAACCGCGTTGCTCTACAGCGTGAACAAACAGCTCATGCACCAGCGCGTGGATGCCATCAAGAAACGCACCAACTCGCCGGAGAGCCACGGCTTGAAGATGGCGGGCGGTATGCGGCGCTGAAAATCAGGCGCGTGACGGCTTGAAAACCAGCCACGCCCAGCCGAGTAGAAAAGCAACTCCTCCCAGCGGCGTAATCGCGCCGAGCCAGCGGACGTTCGTGACGGCGAGCAAGTAAAGCGAGCCGGAGAAAAATAAAATCCCTGCGAGCAAACTCCACCACGCGACCCGCGGAAACGGCTTCATTTGCGCCAGCACGAACAGCATCCCAGCGTGGATAAAGTGGTAGAGCACGGCTTTGTCCCAGATGGCTGCCGTGCCGTTCTGCCCGAGCAACTCTTTCAGGCCGTGTGCGCCGAATGCACCGAGCAACACCGCGAGAAATCCGATCGCCGCAGCGGCCCGCGACGCGCTGGAATTCATTTGGCGTCGTTCGTGATGACTTTTAGTGCAGAAGGAGCGGTGGGCGCATTCGTGGCGGCAGCGGCGGCGCGCTCCTCGAGATTTTTAATGAGGAACGTGTCTTCCGGTGCGGTGCGATACGCGGTGAACCAGATGTTGCCGAGCAGTTGCCCGCTCTTGACCATTTGCGTTTCCAGAAAGGCGCGGCCTTCGACGCCACGTCCTGGCTTGTTTGAGAGCTTGCCATCGCGGTCCAAAATGTAGAGCGGCTCTACCAGTTTGTTCGCCTGCACGACAAAATCTACGGCTTCAGGAAAAATTCCATCGGCATCCAACGCGCGGGGAATTTCCGTCGCGGGCTGAATTTGCGCGGTCATTTTTTTAACGTCCACGCCGCCGGTCTTGTTAAAAAATCCGCCGTCGATCCACGAGTGAAACTTGAAAGAAGTCGTGTAGTGGTTTGGATTTCCGTCCACTGCGTTGGTCACCCAGCCATGGTGATGTTTGGTGGCGTGGAGCGGCTGGCTGGCGTCGCCCACGTAATGTCCCATCACGCCCATGACGTAGATGATGTCCTGCTTGGCGTTGGAGATTTCCGACGGTGTGCCGCCATGGTTTTCCAGCGCGGCGAGCGTGCTGAAACCGGACTGGAGCTTCTGAAAATTTTCATTGATGGCCCACGGGAGAAAGCCGCACAGCTCGCGCGTGTGGTCGGAGTTTTTCGCGGGGTCAATCGCGGTGAAGCGTTCGGGATGCTGCTGCCGCGCGAGGGCGATGTCGGCCACGAACTGATAGCGGAACGGCGGCAGGTTGGTGGGCGTGAGGTCGTATTCGGCAATCTCCTCGAGGTCGAGATAATGATCCGGGCCACTGCAATGGCCCAGTTCAAGCCCGCGTTGAGATTTAAAATCGGTGATGTTGCGCCAGCGATCCGCCTCGCCGGCGAGGAAAGCGATACGGTCGCGCGCCTCGGGCGTCAGCACAAACGCGGGGAAATTGGTCGGCAGCGCGGCGAGCGCGAGTTCATTGACGGCATGATGGCCTTCGTAATCCCAGGCGGTGGCGTTGAGAACGAGCGCACCGAGGGCGGTGAGTGTGGCAAAATATTGTTTCATAATCGTTTCCTTGACTGCGGTTCACTCTAGCGAAGCCCAGCGGCTTTGCAATTTCAATCCCTATGGCTTCTGTAAATCACTTGCCCCTGCCGCAGCAATGCACTAGAAACAGGCGAACGGAGAAAATTTATGACGAACTATTTCATCATCGGCGGCGACGGCAAGGAATACGGCCCCATCACCGAAGCCGATGTGCGGCTGTGGCTCGCGGAAGGACGACTCAACCCCCAGACTTCCACGCGCAGCGATGTTGACCCGAACTGGCGTCCGCTTGGCGAGTTTCCGGAATTCGCCGCCGCGTTTGCGGTTCCTCCGACCATCGCCGCGCCGCCGTCCTCGGAAAATTATTCCAGTCACGCCTCTTCGCCGGGAGTTGATTTTCTGGAGCGTGACTACGAACTGGATTTGGGCGGCTGTATCACGCAGGGTTTTGAGTTGGTGAAAAACAACCTCGGTGTGTTCTTTGTCGGCGCGCTGATTTATTTTTGCGTGGAAGGTGCGATCGGAATGTTGGGCAACATCCCCTACATCGGCCCAGTTTTTTCGCTCGCTAATTTTGTCATCGGCGGGCCGTTTATGGGTGGCGTGCTTTGGCTGTTCCTGCGTGGCGTGCGCGGCGAGCCGGCGGAGGTAGGCGATGTTTTCGCCGGCTTCAAGCGTCACTTTGGCCAGTTGTTCTTGGTGACGTTCATGCAGGCGCTTTTGATGTTGCTGTGCATGGCCCCGTTCATTGTGGTCTTCATATGGAAACTCCTCGCGTCGGGCATTCATTTTGACGCGCATGCGTTTCAACCCAAGCCTGGCGAGTCACCCACGTTTCCAACCGAGATGATAGACGGAATTTTTTCCCTACTGCTGACCACGCTGCCCGTGCTGCTCGTGTGCCTCATCCCGGTGATTTATCTGGGAACGTGCTGGAAATTTTCCCTGCCGCTCGTCATGGACAAAGGTATGGATTTTTGGACGGCGATGAAGACGAGCATGAAGATGGTCAACAAACATTGGTGGCAGGTTTTCGGGCTAATGATTCTCGTTGGCCTGCTGAACGTGGCGGGCGCGCTGGCCTGCTGCATCGGTCTGCTCTTCACGGTTCCAATTGGATTTGCGGCGCTGATGTTTGCGTATGAAACCATCTTCGGCGAACGAAAAAACTAAACGGACGAAGGCGCGCAACGCCACGTTGCTGAACCTGCTCGGCACGCCCGGTCTCGGCTCACTCATGGCTGGACGCATCGCGTCTGGTATCGGTCAGCTAGTCTTGGCCGTTGCCGGGTTCGCATTGGTGGCCATCTGGTTTTGCCAGACGATGGCCAGTTACTACGGTCAGATGTATGGCGACGAAACCACGCACCGTCCAGTGGTGCTGACAAGCTTGTTTCTTGGTGGCGGAATTTTTGCGGTGGCTTGGATCTGGTCGCTGGTGACGAGCTTAAGCCTCGTCCGTGCCGCCAAGCAGGAGGAAGTTTCCATGCTAAAAACTTTCGCCGCCGCCACGGTGAAGTTGGAAGAGTCAAAAATTGTTTCCGCGCTTGCCGGTTTGCCCCAATGGCAACGTGAAGGTCAAACCATCACCCGCATGTTTGTATTCGCGGATTTCCCCGCCGCGTTGAAATTCGTCAATGCCGTCTCCGCCATCGCCGAGGTAGTGCAGCATCATCCAGAGGTGAACCTTCGTTGGAAACAAGTCACGCTCACACTAACCACGCATGATGTGGGCGGGCTGACGGAAAAAGATTTTGCACTGGCAAAACAGTGCGATGCGCTAGCTTGAGCGCGCGCTGCTGGCCAAATTTTACCGATTAAACACGCGGTGCGCCACGCGGTCGCCCTTGCGGCGGTTCTGCCAGCCAGCGCGTTTTTCAGCGTCCCGGAGGTAGCCGATTTCCTCCTGGAGCTTCACAAAGTTTTCGTAGCGGTCGTGCGGGAGCGTGCCGGCGACGAGCGCTGCGAGGACGGCGCAGTCTTTTTCTTTCGTGTGCGTGCAGTCGCGGAAATGACAGCCCGGAGCGAGTGCTTCGATTTCAGGAAACGTTTCTTTTGTGCCTTCGCTCGCGCCCCAGAGGTGGAATTCTCTCATGCCGGGCGTGTCAATGACCACGCCGCCCTTCGGCAAAAAAATCATTTCGCGCCACGAAGTTGTATGGCGACCTTTGGCGTCGCGCTCGCGGACTTCGAGCGTGGGCATCAAATCTTCGCCGTAGAGTTGGTTGATCAGACTGGATTTACCAACGCCGGAAGTGCCGATGAAAGCAACGGTGTCGCTTGGTTTGATAAGTGCGGCCAATTTTTTCATGCCGCGACCGGTGAGTGCGCAGACGGCCAGCACCAATGCATCGCCCGCCGCGCGGGTGGCATCAGCGAGTTTGGTTTCCAAGTCGTCGCACAAATCAATTTTGTTGAGAATGACCACGGGGCGTGCGCCGCTTTCGTGGCCCATGACGAGCATCCTTTCTAGGCGCGCGGAGTTAAACGACGGATCGGCAGCGGTGACAAGAAAAACGGTTTCGATGTTCGTGGCGAGAATTTGCGCGGCGGTATTACGGCCGCTCGTCTTGCGGGTGATTTGTGTGGAGCGCGGCAGGATGGCGTGGATGGCCGCTTTCTCTTCGTTCGGCACCATTTTGATGGCGACCCAATCGCCGACCTTCGGGAGTTTCGCGTGGTCGCGGCGCGTTTCGTGAACAAATTTTCCGGTGACTTGCGCGGTGAGTTCTGCGTCCACGGTCCAGACGCGATAAAAATGTTTATCCTCCACCGCCACGCGCGCCGGAATAAAACCCTTGGCGAGATACGGCGCGAATTGGTCATCGCGCTCGGCGTTCCAACCGAGCTTGGTCAGACCCATAGGCGGCTGTTGGTCAAATTGCGTGGCATCGGCGGACAGCGTAGCGGTTGCCGTGCGCCTCATCAACGCGCGAATCGCAAGCCATGTGATTGACCGGCCACGCGGGTTGGCCTACGCTGGCGCACAAAATGAATTTGATTGAGTCGCTTGAGATTTCTGCCCGCCGCTGGCCGCAGAAAATCGCTTTCGTCGAGGACGCCACCGAGATTTCCTACGCCACGCTTGCAGAAAAAATTTCGGCGCTGGCGGGAAAATTATCCGCGTTCCAGCTCACGCCCGGCGCCCGCGTCGGGCTTTGCTTTCCGAACGGCATCAACTACGTCGCGCTTACTTACGCGCTCTGGAAAATTCAAGTCATTGTTGTTCCCGTGCCCACGGAGTGTCCGCCGGAAGAACTGCGCGAGATTGCCGCGACGATGGAGCTCGCCGCGCTTTTGAGTCCTAAGTCATTTGCGAACAGCGAACCGCTCGCGCCGGATATTTTCTTCACGCGCCAGACGTTGAACACCACGCCGGATAATCATGGCTTAAACATCGCTTTTATCCGCTTCACCTCTGGCACTACGAATGCGCGCAAGGGCGTAGTGCTCTGCCACGAAACTATCCGCGACCGCGTGATGGCGGCGAACTCTGCATTTCAAATTTCACAGAGCGATACCATCATCTGGTGCTTGCCGATGGCGCATCATTTTCTCATCACCATCGTGTTGTATCTCGAGGCCGGCGCGACGGTGGTGCTCGCGCGTCACGTCACGGCCAAACCGTTTATCGAAGCAGTCAACAAGTGGCGTGGCACAGTCCTCTACGCGGCGCCGTTCCATTTCTCGCTGCTCGCGCGTGATAATTCTCCCGCGCAAATCGACAGCGTCCGTCTCGCTGTCACCACGACGTGCGCGTTGCCGCAAGAGGTTGCCACGCAATTTCATAAACGGTTTGGTAAAACGCTGCTGCCGGCACTCGGCATCATCGAGTTGGGACTCGTCGCACTGAATGTCGCCGACCCGCTGGGCCGTTGGAATTCCGTGGGCAAACCCATCGCGGCGTTTGCGGTGAACATTCTTTCGCCCGACGAACACGGCGTGGGCGAAGTCGCCGTGCGCGGCCCCGGCATCTGCGATGCCTACGCTGCGCCGTGGCAGCCGCGTGAAAATATTTTGCGCGACGGCTGGTTCATCACCGGCGACCTCGGCCGTTTCGATGCGGACGGATTTCTCTTTCTGCTCTCGCGCAAAACCGCCGTCATCAATCTTGCCGGACGAAAAGTTTTCCCGGAAGAGATTGAAGCCATTCTCGACCAACATCCGGCAATCAAGGAATCCCGCGTGTTTGGCCGTGTGCATCCGCACCTTGGCGAGGTTGTGGAGGCGGAGATTGTCCTGCAAGCGCCCGATGCAAGCATCGAAAATCTTTCCCATTTTTGCCGCGAGCATCTGGCCGCCTACAAAATTCCGACGCGTTTCCATACCGTTCCGGCATTGCCGCGCACGCCCGTGACTGGCAAGCTGCTGCGCGTTGCCGCCACATTTTGATATGATTCAAGCATCTGACATCGAAACCGAACTGCTGGCGTTTTTGCGCCGCGATATTTTTTCAGCCGACACGAACCTCACGCCGGAAACCGATCTCGTCGGCGCGGGCTTTGATTCCATGTCGCTGGTGAAGACGCTGCTGCACATCGAAACAAAGTTTGGCAAATGGATTCCTGAGGGCGAAATCACCGGGGACGCGCTGGCGAACACACGCGCCTTCGCGGCGACCGTCGCCCGCATCCTGAATGAAAAGTAGCCTGCCGTTCAACGGCTCAGATCAGATCATGCGCGCGTTCGATTACGAGCTGCGCCGCCACGGTTTCGCCGGCAATCAGTGCCAGATTGTCCTCGAACTCGCCGGAAAATTTCCCCCCGAAGATTTACAAGCTCGCCTTGCGGTATTGCAAAAAGAGTTCCCAGTTTTTAATGCACGCGTGGGCAAAATCTGGCGCCCGCACTGGAAAATCATGGAGCGGGTGAAAAGTGTTGTGCCGGTTCTCGTTCATCTCGATGCCCCCGGCTTGCGGCAAAAACTTTTCAACGATCCGCTTTGGACCAACCGTGGGGTCCAGATGCGCTTTGACCTTGTCCATCGGGACGGTGGAAAGATGGATTTGATTTTCACCTGGTCGCACCTGCTCATGGATGCGACGGCGGCAGAGCATTTTCTCACCGCCGTCAGTGACGAGAAAATTATCCTGCCAAAAGAAAGTCCCCAGTCGCCCGGCATTCCCGCGAAATGGCCCGCGCGATTGGAGCTGATGAAAAAAGCCGTCGAGCAGCTTGATAAATTTTGCGAGCAGCAACCACGTGCCTTGAAAACGCGCCACGCAGCTGCGCCGCGCGAGCTGGCGTATCGGGTAGAGAAATTTTCCGCCGAGGAAACCGCGTGCGTCCGTGCCAATGGCGTAAAACTTTGCGGCGCGTTGGGCGGCGCGCAATTTCACGCCGCTGCCGCCGCGCTGGAGCTTCATCGGCTTCACCAAAAAATCGGTGTCATCACGAAGAGTTACCTTCTGCCAATGCCCGTTGGCCTGCGTCCGAAAGGGCGTCTTGAGCCATTATTCAGCAACCAAGTGGATATGCTCATGGTGCAATTCTTGCCGGAGCAATTGGAGACGGTGGCGAAGGCGGTGGCCGCGCTCAAGTCGCAGGCCATGCAAGCGCTCAAGGAAAATTCCATCAGCTACGGTCGCAAGCTGGCGGAGATATTCAGCTTTTTGCCGCTGCCGATTTTCATCCGCGTCCTGAAGCACGGCTTGAAAGGCGAAATCTGCTCGCTCTTTTTTGGCGACACGGCGAACGTGAATCCCAAGCTGGAAAATTTTCTTGGCGTGGCCGTGGAAAACTTCACGCACATCGCCGCCGTCACGCCGTCGCCGGGGCTGGGCGTGATCTTTTATTATTTTCGCGGCGAGCTGCGCGTCTCGGTCGTCCACGCCAGAACGGTTTTGACCGAGGCTGAGGCGGCGGAGTTTACGGCAGGTCTGCGCGAGCGACTTCTGAACGGGTGAAATATCGGTGAGGCAAGTCGCGCCAAACAGTATACATGAGTGAACACTTCGACATCGCGGTTGTCGGCAGCGGCGCGGCGGGCATCGCTGCTGCGGTCACTGCCGCGCGTGCTGGTCGTAAGACTCTGCTGTTGGATAAAAACTCCGGTGTCGGCGGCACGGGCGGTTTTAGCGGGCTGACAACGCTCTGCGGGCTTTACGACGATGCGGGTCATCTTCTCAACCTCGGCTTCCCCCGCGAATTTGCAGATGCCATCGCCGAAGCCCCGCCATACAAATCAGGCCGGCTCTGGGTGTTGCCGTATCGACCAGACAAATTCTGCAGAGTGGCGGAACAGTTTTTTGCCGCGTGTCTGTCGTTGCGAACGATTTGGAATGCGCGCTTGCAAAATGTTGTGCTAAAAAACAACCGCATTGTTTCTTTAAACGGCTTCGCGGTGGGCGCAGTGATTGATTGCAGTGGTAGTGCAGAAGTCGCGCAGGCGGTCGGCGCGGAATGTCTGGCCACGGATGAAACCACGCAGGCGGCCGCGGTGGTATTCGCGTTGCGCGGTGTAACGCGTGAAATCAATTCCCCCGCCAATGCCGCACAAGTTTTGTTGCCGGTCATCCGCGCCGGGTTTCCGGCGCTGAACTTTCATCCTGATTTGGAGCCAGGCGGGTTGACATTGAAGTTTTCCGGCATTCCGGAGCAAGTTCCAGCGTTGATCGAATTTCTACGCGCCCATGTGCGCGGCTTTGAGAACTGTTCATCGCCGCAAAACGAATTTCGTATTTCGCGCCGCGCTGGGCGGATGATTGTGGGCGAATACGTCATTACGGGAGCAGATGTTCTCAGCGCAAAAAAATTTCCCGATGCAATGGCGCGGTGCGCCTGGCCGGTGGAGCAGTGGGGTGCAAATGGGAAAACCAAGGTGCGTTTCCTGCCGGTGAATGAATGCTACGAGATTCCGGCACGTGCGTTGTGCGCAGCAACTGTCAAAAATCTTTTTATGGCTGGCAAAACCATCAGTGCGGACGCGGATGCTATCGGCAGCGCACGCGTGATGGGCTGTTGCTTCGCGACGGGCGAAGCGGCGGCGAAGCTGGCGGGGGATTTTGTTTCGTGCGCGTCTTAGTAATTCAAGAACTTGGATTTTCAGGACGACGCAGGCAATTTATATCACCGAATCCGGCAGGACTCACCGCTTTCCTTCTTGGCGCTCCAGTTGACGACCCAGCGGAGCATCCCGAGGCTGAAGTTGGAGTTTGACGCTGCGCCGGTGAAGATGCGGGCAAAATGGTTTTCGAAATACGGCATCATCATCCGCATCATTGGAAATCTCTTTTGCATCTTTTCGCCGACGACGACCGAGTTGAACAACCTTCCGTCGTAAAAACAGTCCGCGATTTCATGCCAGCATTTCAGGTGATGCGAACACTCGGCCTGATAGTGGGCGAAGGCTTTGGGCGTGCCTTTCAAAATGGCTTCGGCCAGCTGCATTCCACCTTGCATCCCGATGAGCAAGCCACTGGAAAAAACGGGGTCAATGAAGCCGGCTGTGTCGCCGACGAGCGCCCAATTGCCGCCATACATCCGGTCGGAGACGAGTTGATAGTTGGTGTAGGCCATCACGGGCGTGAGCCGTTTGGATTCACCCGCAACTTTGCTCAATACGGAATCCTGTTTCAACAAATTGTCGTATTGCTCTTCTTTCGTCGCGCCAAACTTTGCGAGATGTTCCGAACCGATGACGATGCCAAGTGACATCCGGTCAACCAACGGTATGCGCCAACTCCAGCCGTGATCCAAACGCGTGCTGTGAACGTGCCCATCGTAATCTACCTTGCTCTGGTCTACGTGCGCGAAGAGAGCGGTATCCTTGCGTCCACCTTCGACTGCTTGGATGCCAAGAAGTTTCGGCAGCAGACGAACGCGACCGGTGGCGTCCACGATGAGGTCGGGCTGCTGGCCGTTGAAAAAATTTCCGGAGGCGGCGAGTGCATCATCGCCAAGCTTCACGTTGTCCGTGCCGGGAATTTTTTCCACGGACGCGGTGGTTTCGATAATTGTCACGCCAGCCTTGCGGGCGACGGCGAGCAGCGAGTCATCGAATTTGTCGCGCGGGACATTGTAGGCGTAGCGAGGGAGTTCGCCGCGGATGTTGTTGAATTGAAAATGAAAATTTGTGGTCGGCCCGATGTTGATGGTCGCGCCGGGTTTGAGTTTGGAATAGGCCTTGATCTCGTCTTCCACGCCGAGCTCGCGGAGCATGGGGATGATGGCGGGCACCAGCGATTCTCCGACGATCAGCGGCGCCCGCTTGGAGAGATGAAACATGGCAACCTTGACCCTGCCACGCGTCAACATGATCGCGAGTGTGCAAGCCGCCGGGCCGCCGCCGAGAATAGCCACTGATTTAATTTTTCCGTTCACCCTTAAATCATAATTGTCCGGCCTGTTTGAATCCAGAAAAAGCCTCAGGCGCGGCCGATTTTAGCGCGGTGAATACAAGTTATTACCCGTCCGCCCATTGGTTTTTGGCGTGTGTTTCGCGCGTTTCGTGGTTCAATCTCCGCCGCACATGAGCAAAATTGTCGGCATAGATCTCGGCACCACGAATTCCCTCGTCGCCACGGTGGATTCGGGCATTCCGCTGGTCATCGCTGATACCAACGGCTTGCGCCTCACGCCATCCGTCGTGCATTTTGCGGCGGCGGATGCGGCGGCGATAGTTGGCCATGAAGCGAACCGCGTGCGGCTGGTCAAGCCAGCGGAGACGGTATATTCCGTGAAACGTTTCATGGGGCGGCGCGGCTCGGACATCGCACAGGAAGAAATGCTGGTGACGTATCCGGTCAAGGCTGACAACAACGGCGCGGTCACCATTCCTATCCACGGCAAAAACTTTTCGCCTGAGGAAATTTCTGCCGAAGTGCTGGCTAAACTGAAACGCGATGCAGAAAATTATTTTGGCGAAGCCGTTACGCGCGCAGTCATCACCGTGCCCGCGTATTTCAACGACGCACAGCGCAACGCTACCAAGCGCGCTGGCGAACTCGCTGGTTTCACTGTCGAGCGCATCGTCAACGAACCAACGGCGGCAGCGCTCGCCTATGGGTTAGACAAGCTCAAGGAAAAATCAAAAATCGCCGTCTTTGATTTAGGCGGCGGCACGTTTGATCTTTCAATTCTTGAATTGAACGCCGGCGTCTTCCAAGTGCTGGCCACGAATGGCAATACTAGACTTGGCGGCGATGACCTGGACAAAAAAATCGTCGATTTCTTGGTGGCGAAAATTGAAGCCGAATTTTCTCACGCAAGGGCGCAAAGAAGCATAGAGGAAGTTGGAGCGTCGCGCCTTGGCGCCTTGGCGCGCGATGTTTTCGGGTTTTTATCCCGCGTGCGCGAAGTTGCCGAGCGGTCAAAAATTAAACTCTCCACGGAATCCGAGGTGGAAATCACGCTGCCATTTTTGACACCGGATTTTTCATTCACCTACACGCTCACGCGTGCCGAACTGGAAAACCTAACGCGTGAAATCATCGCTCACACACGTCCACATTGCCTGCGTGCGCTGGCAGATGCGAAGCTGGACACGAAAGATTTGGACCAGGTCATACTCGTCGGGGGACAGACGCGGATGCCGCTAGTGCGGCAATTTGTCGGCGAACTTTTCGGCTGCGCCGATTTTGAAGAGACACGCGGGAGCCTGCGGCTTGGTCAGGATTTTCATAAGGCCAGTGGCCCGCAATTGAACACCTCACAGAATCCCGACGAGGCGGTGGCGCTCGGCGCAGCGATTCAGGCGGAAATTTTGAGTGGAGGCTTCAAAAATGTTTTGCTGCTGGATGTCACGCCGCTTTCGCTTGGCCTGGAAACCTTTGGCGGATTGATGAATGTCATCATCCCGCGCAACTCCACGATTCCGGTGAAGGCCGGCGAGTTGTTCACGACGGCGATGGATCAGCAGCGCGCCATTCTTATCCACGTTCTGCAAGGCGAACGAGAGCGCGCCAAGGACAACTGGAGCCTCGGCAAATTCACGCTGGAATTCGAGGCTGCACCTCGCGGTGTCCCGCGCGTGGGTGTGCAATTTGAAATTGATGCGAACGGGATCCTGCACGTTCTCGCCCGCGATACGCGCACCGGCAAAGAAAAAGTAGTGGAGATGAAGTCCGCCGTCGATGTGGACGATGCCGCTGTGCAAAAGATGGTGGAAGAATCCGTCGAGCACGCGTTTGACGATCTGGCCGCGCGCCGCTGGGTTGAATCCAAGCTGAAAGCGAACGAGGCGCTCGCCGCGACGAAATCGGCGCTGGCCGGTTGCGCGACCGAGTTGGAGGCAGATTATGTTGAAAAAATTTCCGCCGCCGCGCGGGTCGTTGAGGTCGCGCTCGCTACGGAAGACTCTGCTAGTGGCGCGGGCGATTTGAACCAATTGAAGTCGTCAGTTGCCGCGTTAGACGAGGTGACAAAGCCGCTGGCGGACTTCCTGATGGACAAGGCCATGGAAGCGATGCTGAGAAAACGCGGATTGATTCATTGACCCCCGCCGCCAGGTGGGCGGTTGACGAGCAGCAGGATGGCAATGACGATGGCAATCATGATAACGCCACACAGAATCGTAAAAAATCTAATCTGTCGTTGATGTGGTGTAGCCCGCCGTTTATTGCCCATGCCTATGAGAGTAAGTTACCCCAGAAAAAGTTTCAATGCGGGTGCAATAATTATTGCCGGCAAGTAACTATTTAGTTCTACCCGGCGGATTTCAAAGATGACAATTGCCACCACGCAGGCCAACAGGCCTGCAGCCAGGTTCACGGAAGCGCTCAGTGAATGACCTTCCAGCCACGGCAGCGCAACAGAATGCACCCCTAGCGTGATGCCGTTTAGGAATAAAAACAAAGGCAGCGCCGCCAGTGCCGCCGGCCAGCGGAACATTTTCACGAAACTGGCCATGGCCAGACCGTCCATCACTGCCTTGACCACCAGCAATTGGTAAAACCCCGAAAGACCGTCTGTCACCGCACCAAGAATTCCCAATGGCGCGGCGCAAAACAGGATGGTTCCCGCCAAAAACCCGTCAGCGGGCTTGCCGGGGGGATGTTTTTGCGCGGCGGCCAATAACTGTGCCGCAAAGTGGCCCACGCGGTTAGAAATTTTTTGCAATTGCAGCAGTTTGCCGAGCCAATAGCCAAGAATCACCGCAAGTGCGGTCAGGAAAAGTTGCTTCAACACATCGGTGAAACTGCCGTGGAGATTTTCTATCACCAGCTTCAGCCCCAAAAAAACCGTGCCCACGCCGATCGCCAGCTTGAAAAAATGTTGCGTGCGGGCGGATAACGGAGCGCGGACGGCCAGGCCGAACAGCCCGCCAAGCAGGATGCCGAGGGCGTTGAGAAATGCGCCGATCACCGGCAGATTGTGTCGCGGAAACGCCGCGAAGGAAACGAAGAAAATTCACCAATCCTTGACCGGGCGGGAATTATTGCGTGGCTTCGCGTCCGGCTTGAGTTGCAGCAACTGCTCGTGGCCCTTCTGCGCGTCGAGCAAACGCTTGGCTTCCTCCGGGGTCATCTCGCCTGGTTTGACTGGTTGCCCCTCAGCCTCCTGCTTGTCTGGTTGGTCGCCTTCTTTCTTTTGTTCTTCAGGCTTTGGCTGTTCTTTGGCTTTCTGCTCGTCTTCTTTTTTCTGCTCCTCGGGCTTTTTTTGGTCTTCAGAATTTTTCTGC
>CAINDH010000260.1 GCA_903847285.1 uncultured Verrucomicrobia subdivision 3 bacterium
CCGCAAGGACAGCCAATCCGTGTGACGGGTCTGAGGCGATCGAATCCTCATTGTTCGTCCGCACCATTCCCGGATCGGTGGCACTGACAACTTCAAGCATTTGGGCAAGACTCATGCGTGTTCCACTTACAAACTGATATCAACGTCTGAACTATCGGCCTTCGACGTGCCTGAACCTGTTCCGCTCAGGGTTGCTCGAAGTGCGGCGGCGAATTCCTCACCGGTCTGATAACGCTGGTCGGCTTCCTTTGCCATTGCCTTGTCCAAAAAAGCGACCAGTGCAGGCGGCAGCGCCGGGTTGATGCTCAAAATGTCCGGCGCATGCTCATTGGCGATTTTATACATCAATTGCGCCATGGAGTCTCCCTCGAATGGCAGTTTTCCGCACGCCATCTGGTAGAGACTGACCGCGAGCGAAAACAGATCGCTCTTACCGTCGACCTTTTTGCCCGACAGTTGCTCAGGCGACATGTATGACGGTGTGCCAAGGACCATGCCAGTCTTGGTTTTTGATGAATCGGTTATCCGTGCGATGCCGAAGTCGGCAACCTTGACCGAATCCGACTCGAGATCAAACATGACGTTCGCCGGCTTGATATCGCGGTGGACGATGTTCTGCTTATGCGCATAACCCAGCGCGTCTGCCACGCGCGCGAAGACCGACACCAACTTTTCTATAGGAAGCAGATTGTCCGGCTTGGTATAAGGGGCCAGATCCTGGCCTTTGAGAAGTTCCATGGCGATGTAGCAGAGATCGTGCTCCTCGCCACAATCGTAGATAGTCACGATATTGGGATGCGACAGGCGGCCCGCGGTTTCCGCTTCGCGGAAAAACCGCTCCTTGACCTCCACCAACTCATCAGCTTCGAATTCCTGGGCAAGCGCCATAGTCTTGATCGCGACCACCCGACCGATTTTTGGGTCTTTGCCCAGGTAAACGACACCCATCGCGCCTTTGCCAAGTTCCTTCTCGATCTGGTATCGCCCGAGCATGGGTTTCTCGGCACCGCCGCCGCCATCGAGAATGCTGGCGTTAGTGCGTCCGCCACCGCTGCCACCACCAAGGATGACGGTTTCAGACAGTTGCTTCGAGCGCGCCAGCTTTTGTTCCAGGTCGCGGAATTTCGGATTGAAATCGTACATGTAGCGGAAGACGGATTCCGCCTTGTTGAACTGGCGCTTGCGCTCGAAATCAAGAGCAAGGTTGTAAAGGTTTTCCATGACAGCGTCTTCCATCGGCGTCTTGCGGAAGTAATCGAACGCCATGTCCAACTGACCCTGCCCCTGAAATGCGAGTCCCAGCATCCGGTTCGAGGCCGCCGATTCCTGGTCAGACTTGGCCTTGCCGGCCTCGGTCATGACAAACCGTTTGGTGACAAGCAGCACGTGCCCGATGACCAGCAGCGTCAGGGCGTGCATGAACTGCAGCCACATGCCCGGCCCCGTCATCAACAGGAAATGGGCGCCAACGAGTACCGCGACCAGTCCAAGCGTTACGCCTGCACCCAAAGCCGCCTTTAATCTTGGCAAAAGGGCAATCAGATAAGCCGCCACAAGGATGAATACCATTGTCTCAACCCATATCCCCCATGTCGGCGCGACAAAGAAATGCTCCTGCAGGATGGACGATACCGAATGGGCCAGAGTCAGTACAGACGGCAGCGCGGGGGATATGGGCGTGACCAAGGTCTGGCCAACGCCCGCCGCCGTGGGGCCTATCAGGACGATCTTGTCCTGGAAGGTCTCAGGCTTGATCTTCCCGGAGTACACATCAAAGAACGAATCAACACGGAACGCCGGCCGGTTGTCCTGATCCTTGTAAAAATACGTAAACATCTGCAAGGCCGAATCGGTCGCGATGCGCAGTTTGCCGATCTGCACCCCCTGGCCCAGCGTAACCTTGATGTCTTCGGGTCCGAGATTGAGGCTCTTCGCGACCAGCATCATCGACAGCGACGGGTAGTACTGATCAAAAAACTGCAGCACCAGCGGTTCGGTCCGCGTTCCGCCGTCGACATCCGCTTTTGAATTCAGGTGGCCTATTGCAGCCGCGCTGTTGCCGATGTCGTCGATTTGCAGCAGGTTGGCGGCCGAAGCGTTGATCGGCCCATCCCCGGTTCC
>CAINDH010000261.1 GCA_903847285.1 uncultured Verrucomicrobia subdivision 3 bacterium
ACACCTACTGGGCCACCGTGGATTATTATCACCTGCCCGGGACAACTTCCGAGACGAATTGGAACGCATTGCCAAACACGACCGATCAAGACTGGGTTGGCGGCGCGCAAGTGGCGAATACTTATGGTGTGGCAGGAATGTCCTTGCACCCCATCGGCACGAACGGCGTTTACTCCACCCTGAACGCCAAAAAATCTTGGTTCATGCTGGACAATGAAATCATTTGCCTCGGGGCAGGAATTAATTGCAACGACCCCAACGCGGTGGACACCACCGTGGAAAACCGCCGCCTGCTCGGTGCGTCGCCTACGAATAATTTCTGGGTCAACGGCGTGCAAATCGCCCCGAACATCGGCTGGAGCTCAAATCTCACCAGCGCCACTTGGTGCGCACTTGATGGTGTCGGCGGATATTATTTTCCCGGTGGCGCGAATAATCTGCTCGCCACCTTCACGTCTAATTCCGCTAAATGGACTGACATCCGCCCCACTGCCTCCGACGCGGCCACCTACACAGATAATTATTTGAAACTGTATTTCAAGCACGGCGTGCGACCTGCCAATGCGACCTATGCCTACGTTCTCCTCCCCAACATGAGCGCCGCCAGCGTCAGCAACTACGCTGCCGCACCAGATATGATCGTGCTGACCAACACCTCGACCGTGCAAGCGGTGAGCAAGCCGTCGCTCGGTGTCGTCGCCGCAAACTTTTGGACGACGGGAACAAATGCGGTGGGCTTGATTTCGGTAAACAACAAGGCCTCCGTCATCATACTCCAAAATTCTAACGTGCTGTCTGTGGGAATCTCTGACCCCACACATAACAATGGCGGAACTATAACGCTGACCTTGAATCAATCTGCCGCGAGTGTAGTTTCGACTGACCCGGAAGTGAGCGTCGTTCAACTGTCGCCAAAAATTATTTTGTCGGTGTATTTCGGCGGCACGCTGGGCCGGGCGATTCAAGCTTCGTTCGTCACGAACTTGGTTGCGGTTAGTAACAATGTTCCGCCAGTTGTCACGTCCTTTGGAATGATCGGCACGCCGAGACAATTCCGCATCCAGTTCACGGGAAATTCCAATTTCACCCAGACCGTGCTAACCGCGACCAATCTCGCCGCGCCGCTTGCCAATTGGACGGTGCTGGGTATTGCCACGCAAATCACGAACAGCGTGTTTGAGTTTGTTGACTCAACCGCGACAAACAACACACAACGGTTTTACCAACTTCGCTCGCCTTGAAAACGACTCGATTGTCATTTTTCAAAACGCTGTGTTTTTTCATCTTAATAGGTGAAGCTGGGGCGCAGGGTGTCTCTACCGAAGTTGCTAAACCTTTTCCCCAATCCGCTTTAGGAAAGCAGATGGGACTTCGTCCAAACGGATTATCTCAACCGCAAATCAACTCCGCCGTCAGCAACCATTATTTTTATTGGAAAGAAAAATATCTGCTTCCGTCGGCCAAAGTCCCCGGCGATTACAAAGTGGACTTCGACGGCAAAGGCACGACCGTATCCGAGGCGATGGGTTATGGGATGTTGCTCACAGTTTACATGGCCGGTGCTGATACCAATGCCAGAGGGTGTTTCGATGGCCTGAACCGTTTTCGCAAGCGCTATCCGTCAAGCATCAATCCCGCGTTGATGTGCTGGCAAATTCCTGCGAATGAAAAGGCCGTTCGCGATGATTGCGCCACCGACGGCGATCTCGATATGGCTTTCGCATTGCTGCTCGCGCACAAGCAGTGGGGCGATGAAACCTATTTCGTCGAGGCCACGAATTTGATTCACAACCTCCGCCAAAGTTTGGTGCGTGCGGACTTCTCATTGCGTCTCGGCGATTGGAACTCGGCGGAAGGCCAATCGCGTCCGTCAGATTTCATGCCCACGCATTTCCGCGCCTTTCACGCCGTGACGGGCGATGGTGTGTGGACGAACGTCGCGGCAAAGTGCTACGCCATTCTGGACGAGTTGCAAACCAACTTCGCGGCAGCTACGGGACTGGTCCCTGATTTCGCCGTCGCCACAAACAGACGATGGCAGCCGGCCAAACCAAGGTTTCTGGAAGGCGAACACGACGGGGAGTTTGGCTACAACGCCTGCCGCGTGCCGTGGCGTATCGGTTGGGCCGCTGTCGGCAATCATGACGAACGCGCGCGCAAACTTTTGGAGCGACTCATGATCTGGACGGCGAAGCAAGTTGGCAGTCCTGAGAAATTAAAGGCTGGCTATCGTTTGGACGGGAATAGTCCACGCAGCGCTGACTTTGACACGGCTTGTTTTGTTTCGCCCACTGGCTTGGCAGCAATGGCCTGTAGTAATCAGGTGTGGCTGAATCAGACATTCAGCTACGCAATGAATCGCAAGGAAGGTTACTACGAGGACAGCGTCAATTTGCTGTGCCTGCTGGCCATGACCGGCAACGCTTGGCTGCCTGATTATTCGCGGAAGGCTTCACCTTAGATTAAGGTTGCTGGACTTAAGCTGAACCGGACAACTGAAACTGTTTTACGTTTTATGCAATGCCAGCCAAATTTTCTGGTCGCGGTTCTCATCACCGGCGGTCTGCTTTGGGGCGCGAGTGCCAGGGCGCATCTTACCGGCGATCCAACACATGATGGCCAGCCGCCGTATTACGATGCCACCGTTACTCCGCCGACAAACATCGTGCTGAACTCCGGGCACGCGGTGATTGCGATTACCAATCGCGGTCTAGCGATTGCGGCGATGTTCCAGCCGTTTGCTCCGAAGGTGAAAACCCGTTGGGACGACGCGTTCTTCTATATCGAGTCGGATAGCCTGGCCGCACATCCGATGATGGCGGGCATCACGGCGTGGCAGCAGCAGGTGCCGTTGCCGCAAAAATATTTCGGTGATAACGCCTGGCGGTTTCCGTTGAATCCTATTCCTTCTGAACAGCCGCAGAGTATCAAAAATAATTTTCTGCGCGGGGCTATCGCGATTGCGGTGAATGGGATTCCGATTTTCAATCCGCAAAACAATCGCGGGGAAATCTCCGCCGAAATCGGCGAGCTGGATTATTTTGGTGGTCATGCCGGACGCGCGGACGATTATCACTATCACGCCGCGCCGTTGCACTTGCAGCAATATGTCGGGGTGAACAATCCCATTGCCTTCGCACTCGACGGCTATGCGATTTACGGTCTGACCGAGCCAGATGGTTCCGCGCCGAAAAATCTCGACGCGTTTGATGGTCACATAACGCCGCAGCTCGGCTACCACTATCATGCCTCGACCAAATATCCTTACGTCAATGGCGGCTTTCATGGAGCTGTGACCGAACGTGATAGCCAAGTGGATCCACAGCCACACGCGCAGCCGGTGCGACCTTCGACCGGGCCGTTGCGCGGAGCGGTCATCACAGATTTTCAAACCGAGGCGGATGGCAAAAGCTACACGCTCACATACACGCTCAATGGCAAACCGGCGAAATTGCGCTACGGCGCAGAAGTTGGCGCAGTGAAGTTCTACTTTACCGACCCGTCCGGCCAGACGACGACGAAAACGTATCCGACCAATTTTCGCGGAGGTCGCGAAAATAATCCACCGCCGCGAAATGATTCCGACGGCCAGCGTCCGCTTCGCGATGGGAATCGCCCGCCGCCAAATGGACAAGGTCAAGCGCAACGTCGTGATCAACCGCCAATGGTGGCTCCGGTGATGATTAACGCCAAGCGCAGCGGCAATTTTCTGCTGACGAGTTCGGTGGTGACCAACGGTGGAGCGTTGCCGGTCGAATTCACCGGTGATGGCGCCAGCGCTTCGCCACCGCTCGAATGGAGCGGTGCGCCGGCGGGCACAAAATATTTCGCCGTGATCATGGATCATTTTCCCGGGCCGGGCGACGTGAAGTGGTATTGGACCCTCTACAATATTCCAGCGGACGTTCACAGCTTGCCGAAAAATGTTCGCGGTGTCGGCACGCTCGGGAACAACAGTGTGAATCGCCAACTGGGCTACGCGCCGCCGCACTCGAAGGGGCCGGGCGCGAAAACGTATTTCATCACTGTGTATGCATTGTCCGCCCCGGTGGAAGTTTCACTGCCGCCGTCGCAGGTGAACCGCAACGTGTTTCTCAATGCGATCAAGGGCACCATTCTCGACAGCGCTCAATTAAAAGTGACGTATGACCGAACGGCGTTCATCGAAAAATCAAATGGCACTGCCGGAAACTCCGAAAGGTAATTACCTAAAATGAAAACCAAATTGTTATTCCTTGTCCTGTTCGGTAGTGTCATCGTCAATGTCGGCGCGATCACTTATTCCAACCTTTGGATTCCGCCAGCACTTACAGGAACCACGTTCAATCTTAATCTGCACGTGACCAATAAGTATTATTTGCCTGGCTCAAACACCATCACTTATGCCTACAACGATGGGAATTTTTGGGGGCCGACCCTGATCATGAACAAAGGAGATGTGGTGCAGATCAATCTCACCAACAATCTACCCGACACCACGACCACGCACTGGCACGGCTTTCATATTCCCGCCATTATGGATGGCGGACCGCACAATACCATTGCTCCAGGTGCCACTTGGTCACCGAGCTTTTATGTCCTCAATCAGGCGGCCACTTACTGGTATCACCCGCACTTGCACATGCTCACCCAGAAACATCTGGGGTATGGCGCCGGCGGTTTTATTATTGTCCGGGACGCTGAGGAAGCCGCTTTGGCTTTGCCGCGAACCTATGGCGTGGATGAAATTCCGCTGGTTCTGACAAGTCGCCGGTTTTACACGACGCCCGCTTTGTTAAATCAATTCAACGTCACCAATGGCAACGCCGGTTCGGCTTATGGCGACTACGAACTCGTCAACGGCGTGATGAATTTCGGCACGACGAATGTGCAAGTGATGTTGCCGCAGCAATGCGTCCGGTTGCGCATTCTCAATGCAGAAATCGAACGCGTCTACAACCTCGGCTTTACGAATAGCGGTGGCAATGTGACTTTTTACCAGATCGCCACGGATGGCGGATTGATGAATTCCAACGTCCCGCTGACGCGTCTGGTGATGGCGCCCGGCGAACGCGTGGAATTAGTCCTGAATCTTTCCACGAACCAGATCGGCTCCTCGCTGGACTTGATGTCGTTCAATTCATCCGCCGCGCTGGGAACCAAACTCGCCTTCGGTTATCCCGGAGGCGAAGCTGGGACGGCTGGTCAGTTCGGCAGTTTGCTCAACAACAAAGACTTTCAGATCCTCCACATCGTTGTCACCAACGCCACGGCCAATCCCATCTTGACGATTCCAACCACTCTGGCGACCAACATTTATTGGACCAGCGGCACTGCGACCAGTTCCAACCGCACCGTCCGCTTGGTGGGTGGCGCTCCTCCCGGTTCACCGTTCACTTTCGACAACACTGCCTTCAGCGCCAGCCTCATAAGTCAGAACATCAAACTCAACGCGGTCGAGAAATGGACCATCACCAACAGTTCTATTTTTAGCCATGCGTTTCACATCCACGATATCCAGTTCAGTTTGATATCCCGCCTAGGCGGTTCCGGCGTGGTGACCAACATCCAGAGCTACGAGCAAGGTTGGAAAGACACGGTTTACGTTCAACAAAACTCCAGCGTGACGTTCATCACCAAGTTCGATAATTTCGCCAGCACCTACAATCCGTTCATGTATCACTGCCACATGATCAATCACGAGGACGAAGGCACGATGGCGCAATTTCTGGTCGTGAACACCAACGTGGAAAATCTCGTCATCGCGAGCTTCACGCGCACGGGCACGAACAATCAAATCGCGCTACGTTTCAACGCAACTCCCGGAACCACCTACACCATGCAAAACTCGTCGTCGTTAGAAACCCCAGCCTGGAACGACATCGCCTCCGTGACCAGTGACGGCACATCGGTGACCTACATCGAAACCAACGCCGTGCGGCTGGCAGCATCGCGTGGTTTCTATCGAGTGGTTATGCCCGTGATTCCCGATCCGGTCATAACGGGCTTTTCGGCAGCAGCAGCTCTGAAGACCACAAAGGTGACCGTGGATCCGATCTGCACGACCACACCAAAATTAATTTCATCTCCTTGAAACATTTTTTTCTGTTTCTGCTCTTAGCGTTTTGCGCCACGGCGAATGCCGCCAAGCAAAACATTCTACTCATCATCGCCGATGACTACGGGGTGGACAGCAGTTCGCTTTACAACTCGACGAACAACGGCGCGTCGCTGCCGCCGACGCCCAACATCAATTCGCTTGCCAGCAACGGCGTGGTGTTCACCCGGTTTTACGCGAATCCGCTGTGCTCGCCCTCGCGCTCGTGCATCCTCACCGGACAATACGGTTTTCGCACCGGCGTGGGTGACGTTGTCGGCGTGGGCGTGGCACTCACGACCAATGCCTTCACGTTGCCGGAGGCGTTCACGAACGCAGCGCTCGGTTACAACCTTTCGCAGTTCGGTAAATGGCATCTGGCGAACCCGCTGAATTCACCGCGCACTGTCGGCGGCTGGACAAATTTTCTCGGATGCATTCCGGGGCAGGTGGCTGATTATTACAACTGGACCAAGACCACGAACGGCGCTTCCTTCACGACCACCAACTACGCGACGAGCGATCTCGTCAACGACGCGACGAACTGGATCTCTGCGCGCGGCACGAATGCGTGGTTCGTCTGGGCCGCATTCAACGCGCCGCACACGCCGAATCATCTACCGCCCACCAACCTCTGTCCGCACTACGCGTCGCTGCCCACCGCGCAGACCTACATCAACGCTCATCCGCGTCCATATTTCGAGGCGGCAGTCGAGGCGCTCGACACAGAGATCGGCCGATTGCTCACCGTCGTGAACCGCACGAATACGCACATCATTTTCATCGGCGACAACGGCACGCTCGGAAGCGTCATTCAACCGCCATTCACTAGCACGCGCGGCAAGGAAACGCTTTACGAAGGCGGCACGCACGTCCCGCTCATCATCAGCGGCCCGGCAGTGGTGAATCCCAATCGCACCAACGCCACGCTTTCCAGCATGGTGGATTTGTTCCCGACGATTTTAGAAATGGCCGGCAGTAGCCCCAGCGCCGCCGTGCCATCGGGCATTCCGATTGACGGTCAAAGTTTGGTGTCTGTGTTGCTAACCACGAACACTCTGACGCGCTTTGCTTACTCTGAATTGTTCGGCACGAACGTCGTGCCCCAAAGTGCCACTGGCCAGACATTGCGTAATGCGCAGTTCAAGCTGATCCGTTTCAGCGACAAGCACGAAGAATTTTACGACCTTCAAAATGATCCCTACGAGGCGGTGAACTTATTGACGAATTCGCTCACCGCCACCGCGCAGTCGAATTACTTCGGACTCTCCCTCAAACTTGCGGGTTACCAAACAGCTTTGGCACAACCAGTCATCGTGGGTGCAGCCAAAACCGACCTCCAATTCACCGCGACCGTGGTGCGGTCTACAAATCTCACCTACACGCTCTGGCGTTCGCCGGTGTTGGATAATTATCTGGCCTGGTCGCCGCAGACCAATGCCGTCGTGGCGACCAATGGCCTCACCAGCGTGTCGCTCACCGATACAAACGCCGGTGGCGCACTGAATTTTTATCGCGTGGTGGGAACACCGCCTTGAATCATGAGGATATTTCAGAAGAATAATCGTTCGAATATCGCACTGGCTTTGGCTGGCTTGCTTATTTATTCGTCTGTTTCCTCAGCGCACATCATTGGTGATCCGGCCCACGACGGGATGCAATTCTACTCATTGAGAATGGCTACGAAATCCCCGTCTCCGAAAATTTTCACCGCGCCCGCCGGCAATGGGATGTTGATGGCATCGTCTTTCACGCCGTTCAAGCCTAAGGTTCGGTTCTACTGGGACAGCGCCTTTTTTTACGAAGAGTCAGACGGCATGCCTGACAGAACACTTTCGCCTAATCTCATGGTCGGAATCACTTCCTGGCAACAACACATTCCGGTTTATACTTCTTACATTTTGGGAACCACCAATCCGGAATCAGACTCTCTCTCACTTGGCTATCATCAGCCGAACATCTGGAAGCTTCCGCTCGTGCCGGTGCCGTCGGCGTCACCGCTTCTACTTTCGTCGAATAACTTTCAACGCGGCGCGGTGGCCATCGCGGCGAATGGCGTTCCGATTTTCAATCCGCGCAACAACACCGGTCGATTCTCCTATGAGATCGGAGAACTAGATCAGTATGGCGGTCATTGCGGCAAGGCGGACGATTACCATTATCACCTCGTCCCGGTTTTTTTGCAGAGCATCGTTGGCACTAACAAGCCGGTCGCGTGGGCGCTCGATGGTTATCCGATTTATGGCTTCACTGAGCCGGACGGCACGGTGCGTCAGGCGTTGGATGCTGACGGCGGTCACGACGTTGGCAGCGGTTGGGGTTATCACTATCACGCTATCGGGAGCACGGCGACTGGCCCGCAAAATCCTTACCTGATGAATGCATTCCATGGCACGGTCGTGAATTACGGTGGGCAGGTGGACGGACAGCCTGAGGCGGGTTCGATTCGCCAGACGAACACTGTTGGTTTTCAAGACAAGCCGGTCAGCGGCGCAAGCATCACGGCCTACATGAATCCAGTGGCTTTGACCAATGATGCGTCGGGAAATTTTGTCATCAATTCCAACGGCATTCCTTCCGAGGATCAATACTTAATGCGCTTTGCAGTCGCTGGAACGAACTATGACATCTGTTGGCGCTACAATCGTAATGCAAATCCCAAGACCATGACCGTCACCTGGCGGATGCCAGGCTACCTGCCTTACACTTCTAATTACAACAATGCCAACAACCGGTTGACCACCTACCTGATGGCGGCTTCGAGCATGAGTAAGTTGCCCGACACCGGGCAGACCAATTTTTCCGGCAGCGCATTCGGGCAGGACGCGGACTACACGGTCAATCCAATGTCGTTCAAAAGCCTTGGCAGCAACTCTATTCTCGACAATGTGACTGGCCTGATCTGGCAGAGCGTGGACAGCGGCGAAATGACTTGGGACAGGGCTGTCACGAATGCAGCGACCATCACCGATGGTGGATTCAACGACTGGCGATTGCCCACGCCGCTGGAGTTGATGAGCAATCTCAATCACAAGAACAACAAGCCCGCGATGGACACGGTTTACTTTCCGACCAACCCGGTGGCGGCGGCAGATTACTGGTGGACGAGCGACACTTACGCGAGCAATGCCACCAATATTTGGTGCGCCAATGCCGGCGGCGGTCTCGGCCCGAAAGCGAAGACGAATACCTTGAGCGCCGGTGGCACGTTCCGCCATCACGCGCGGTATGTGCGCGGGGCGAAGGCGAACAACGGTCACAATTATCTTAACAACGGCGACGGCACGATCACGGATCTGGACACCGGCCTGATGTGGCAGCAAGCCATGTCGGCCGCCACGAATTGGAGCGCCGCTCTGACCAACGCGGAAAATCTTTCGCTCGGCGGCTACAACGACTGGCGTTTACCGAACCTCAAAGAATTGTTCTCGCTGGTTGATTTCACCATGACCACCGCGACGAGTTCAAGCGGCGCAGTTGCGTGCCTGAATCGAAAATTATTCACGAATGCCTCGGCCACGGCATATTGGTCCTCCACGCCGCAGCAATCGCCCACACCAAATTTTGCTTGGCTCGTGGAATTCGGCGTGAACAACACCGCCAATCCCCAGCGCAACCAGCAGGGCATCGTCAGCTACGAGACCAACAGCACGAGCTACCCGTCCTTTGCAGTTCGCGGGCCGGATCAGACTTTCGTCATGACCTCACCATTGCGAACAAACAATTCCGTCCAGATTTCTTGGGCAGCTTCACCCGGTCGCACCTACGCAATTTATTTCAGTCCCACTTTGCATGCAGCGACGTGGACAAATATTGGAACCATTCGTTGTAATGGAACATCTGGTAGTTTCACGGATACCAACGCGTCACGTTCCACCCAGCCGGTTGGTTTTTACAAGACCAGCTACGCTCCATAACTATGAAATTTCTGACCAACCGAAGAAAATTTCTCGGGCTTCTCACCTCGACGTTCGCATGGTTTTCATTGTCCGTCTTTGCGCAAAGTAAACCGCCGGGTCAGCGACGAAAAGGTGGCCAAGGCGGTGGCGGTGGCCGTGGTCGTCGAGGCGCAGAAGAGTATGTGTTGCCGCCGGAACTGGCAGAGTTTAGCTGGCTTTCGCTTGTGCTTGGTCGCGTGACGGACAAATCCGTGACGGTAAGCGCGGTGGCGAAAGAGAGCATTGAAGGATTTTTTGAATACGGAACAACTTCGGGCAATTATCCGAATAAAACTTCTTTGCTGAAGTTTTCCGCGAACCAACCCGTCGAGGCGTTACTGGAAAATCTCGAGCCCAACACGCGGTATTATTACCGGCTGCAATTTCGCAAGACTGGTGAAAACGATTTTTCGTCGCGCTCGGAAAATCATTTCCACACGCAGCGAGCGGCTGGCAGCAGCTTCACGTTTGCGATCCAAGGTGATTCGCATCCAGAACGTCCACAAATGAGCGAGCCGAACCTTTATGCACGGACGTTGCTCAATGCCGCGAAAGACAAGCCGGATTTTTACATCTGCATGGGCGATGATTTCAGCGTCGCGCCAATCCGTGAAGTGAGCTTTGAAGCCGTAGCCGCGCGTTACACGTTGCAACGTCCGTTCCTCGGCATGGTCGCACAATCCGCGCCGGTGTTTTTGCTGAACGGAAATCACGAGCAAGCCTCGCTGTTCAATTTCAACCAAACCGACGAGCGCCACGCCGTCGCCGTTCACGCGCAAAATGCGCGCAACCAATTTTTCCCTACGCCTGCGCCGGATGGGTTTTATTCCGGTGACACGGAAACATTGCCGTCAGTCGGTTTGCGGAAAGATTATTGCGCGTGGACTTGGGGCGATGCGTTGTTCGTGATTCTCGATAACTACTGGCATTCGCCTGCGCAGGTGGACAGCGGTTTTCGCGAGGTGGATGCTGGCGGCGGCAAAGGCGGTGGCCGGGGCCAGCGCGATTGGTGGGCGCTCACGCTCGGCGACGCTCAGTATCAATGGTTCAAGCGCACGCTCGAAAGCAGCAAGTCGAAATATAAATTCGTCTTCGCGCATCACGTCATGGGTTCAGGTCGCGGCGGCATTGACCAATCAGAATTTTATGAGTGGGGCGGCTGCGGACACAACGGCACTTACGAATTCAAAACGCGTCGGCCGAATTGGGAGCTTCCCGTGCATCAGCTCATGGTGAAGCATGGCGTGACGATCTTTTTCCAAGGTCACGACCACCTTTACTGCAAGCAGGAGCGCGACGGAATCGTTTATCAGGAAGTGCCGATGCCGTGCGACCATGGCTACATGACTTACAACGACGAGCGTTATCAATCCGGCGTGAAGTTGCCGAACTCCGGCCATCTGCGCATGACCGTTTCGTCGGAGAACGTGCAGGTGGATTATGTCCGTAGCTTCTTGCCGAAAGATGAAACGGCCCAGCACAAAACCGATAACGTCGCGCACAGTTACACCGTCAAGGCTAGGAAATCCGCATGAGAAGATTGATTGTATTTTGCCTCGCTGTTTCCGGCGTCGGTTTAATGATGTTGTTGGTCATCGCGGCTGACCGGCCGAATCGTCAGGGCGGGGGACAGCGCGGTTTGCCCGCTAGTGAGTTTCACGCCGTAGTGCCGCCGCATGCGGCTGACTTGATTCTCGCGCGTCCGACTGCGAATTCCATGACCATCAGCGTCCTGTGTTATCAAGACGGTGAAGGCCAAATTGTATATGGAATGCAAGCGGATCAGTTGACTGAGCAATCGCCGCTGCAAAAATTCAAAGCCGGTGTCCCGGCTGAAATCGTTCTGCGCTCGCTCAAATCGGACGCGCAATATTTTTACGAATTCCGCAGTGGGTATACACAAATTCTGACAGGCTTATTTCACACTGCGCGTCCGGCGGGCAGCACCTTCACTTTCACGATCCAAGCCGATTCGCATCTCGATAGCGGCACGACAGCGGAGGTTTATCTCCAGAGCCTCACGAATGCAGTGGCGGCGAAACCGGATTTTCACATCGATCTCGGTGACACGTTCATGACCGAAAAGTTTGCCGATTTCCACGAAGCCGCGCCGCAATACCTTGCGCAGCGTTTTTACTTCGGCGTCGTCGGGCGGACCGCACCGGTGTTTTTGACGCTAGGGAATCACGACGGTGAAATGGGCCGCTACCTCGACGGCACGGCTACGAACATGACGGTTTGGGCGAATGCGCTACGTAAGAAATATTTTCCCAACCCGCGACCGGACAGTTTTTATACCGGCAACGCGACGCCGGATAAAATCGCTGGGCCGCTGGAAAATTATTACGCGTGGCAGTGGGGTGACGCGTTGTTCGTGGTGCTAGATCCGTTCTGGTTCACGCCGCGCGCCCGCGGCGGCAGCGACAACTGGTATCGCACGCTGGGCCGCACCCAATACGATTGGCTGAAGCGCACGCTGGAAACGAGTCGCGCCAAATACAAATTCATTTTCATCCATCATCTCGTTGGTGGTGAGACGCGCGAAGGTCGCGGCGGAGCTGAAGCGGCAAAGTTTTTTGAATGGGGCGGACTCAACTTGGACGGCACGAATGAATTCGCCAGCAAACGTCCCGGCTGGCCGATGCCGATTCATGAGTTGCTCGTGCAGAATAAAGTCAGCGCCGTCTTTCACGGGCACGATCATCTCTACGCTCGGCAGGAGCTAGATGGCATCATTTATCAGGAAGTGCCGCAGCCGAGCCACTTCGAGCGCACCACGCGCAGCGCTGCGGAATACGGCTACAAACAGGGCGTCATTCTGCCTAGTCCGGGAATATTGCAGGTAAAAGTTTCAACGGACCAGGCGCAAGTGGAGTATGTTCGTGTCACACAATCTGGAAGCAATGAGATTGCGGATCACTACGCGATAACTCCTGCAACCAACTTTGGTAACAACGTGAAAGCTGAAAACAAATCTAAATGAGAACGTTGCCCGTGGTTTGTAAATTAGTTTTTGGTGTGGTCAGTCTCCTAGTTGGCGTCACCGCTCATGCCGAACCAATTTTATCCTCCTGGTTCACGGTGAATTCGTCCACTTACGCCCGTGCCATTCAGACCGCCAGCACCTCTACGGGAACGCACAATACGAATGTCGTGACGACGTGGCCGACAGCCGGCATCAACAATGGAAACAACGGTGGTTTGGCGCAGACGTTGCCGGCGTATGCGGACGTTCAACGCATTCGCTATGACGCGGCCAATGTCTATATCAACTCCAGCGGGTTGGCGTCTTACACGATGGGACCGTGGCTGACCAGCGGCGGCGGGCTGTTTGGGTTCTGGCCCGTGTCACAAAATTTCACGGTCAAGATTCCGCGCGCAACGGCAACACCTGTTCCAACGAGCAAGACGCGCCATCAGGGCGGTGTGATTGGGTTGATGGTTAATGGTGTGGGGATATATGACTTGGGCGATGCGTTCGGTTTTGTCCAGACAGGTTCAACGCCGGTGACGGGAAGTGATTCGATGGGTTCCACTGACACGACGCATCCGTGGTGGCGCGATGCTCTCGCCGTGGAGGTGGTGACGTTTGATCCGGGCTTTGCGCATCAACCGGGACTCAATGGTCAGTATCATTATCACGCGGAGCCAAAGGCGTTGCGCTATCAGCTTGGGGACAATATGCAGGCCATGTATAACCCGACGAACAACAATTACATTTACACCGAGGACACTTCGAATTTGCACCACTCGCCGATACTCGGTTGGTCGTTTGACGGCTATCCGATTTACGGGCCGTATGGATATTCAAATCCGACCAATCCCGCGAGTGCGGTGACGCGGATGCGGAGCGGCTTCGTGTTGCGCAACGCAGCGAATCAGGCGGCGTATGGCACGGCAAACATTGTTGCCACTGGACGCACTTCATTGCCTAAGTGGGCGACGATTGCCGAGGGATTTACTTATGTAGCGAATACGAACGGTGATTTTGATCTGACTCCAACGTTACAAGGCCCGGCCACAACTTATCTCAACGGTCCGAACACATTTACCATTGGCCGCTACGTTGGTGATTATGATTATCTCGGCGACCGCGGACAAACGCAGGGGCCGACGGGAACTTTTGATCTCGATCAATACAACGGTCGCCAATGCGTGACGCCGGAATTCCCAGGGCCGACCGGAACTTATGCGTATTTCGTCACCAATGATACTAACGGTAGCCCGGCGTTTCCTTACATGTTAGGCAAACAATATTACGGCACCAAAAGCGGAACGGCGCAGGGTGTGGTGGTTCCGGTGAGCGGGGTCACAAATTATTTTTCGGGCGGAACAAACTTGCAGGAAGTTTTGAAATCACCTGCGGTCAATCCTGTCAACGGCACCGTAACCTTGACGTGGAGCAGCGTGGAAGGCGGCACCTACGTCGTGCAAGCCAGCACCAATCTTTCGGGCAATAACTGGGTGAATATTTCCACCAACGCTACGGTTAGCGCGATTCAGTCTTCGGCCACAGAAGTCGGCGTGGCGGCTACCAACAGCGGGCGTTTTTACCGCGTGAGCCGCACGGCGGTTGCGCCTTTCGCTCAATGAAACCGGCGGCATTTGTCCGTATTTACCACCGCATCCTTTCTTGTGTGCCGCAGTTTCTGATTTAGAATATAATCATGCCCTTTCGCGCCAGCCATCTCATCATTTTGGTGTTGTTGGCAATGCTCATTCCTCTGTTATCCGGGCGCGCAGATACTGCTACGAATGCTTCCCTCTGGTCACTTCGCCCGTGGCAGACCGAGGACGGCTTGCCAGATAACAGCGTCACAGGCGTAGCACAAACGACTGACGGTTATATTTGGGTGGCCACTTACGGCGGCTTGATGCGCTTCAATGGCGCAACGTTCTCAGCGGTGCAGGCTCCGGGTGTTTTTAAAAAATCCATCCGCGCCATGCTGCTTGGCCGGCGCGAAACGTTCTGGCTGGGGATGGATTCCGGCGCAGTGATTTGTCTGGAGTCAAACAAGACGCGCACGTTCGGCAGCGCGGATGGATTGCCCGGCGAGCGCATTGCTTCCATGGCGGAAGATCGGGAAGGCGCAATCTGGGTGATTTATACCACGACATTGTGCCGCATCAAAAATGGCGCAGTCAGCCGATTCTCGACGGAGGAAGGTTTGCCAGCGGGAGTCAGTCCGTGGGTGACGGCGGACGCGCGGGGTGAAATTTGGTTTTCCAAGAGCGGACAAGTCGGCGTCGTTCGTGACGGCAAAGTTCAACTAAAATTTTCATTCACTGAAACCGCCGTTCGCATTTACGGAGCGAACACTTCCGGGCTGTGGATTTGCGTTGGCGCTCGGCTTTTAAAATTTGTGGAAGGCAATGAGCCGACAGAGCTCACCCGGTTGCCGGGCAACGTGGAAGCGCAGGCATTGTTTGAGGATCGAACGGGCGCGTTATGGATCGGCACGGCGGCAGACGGCTTGTTCCGTTTCAAAAATGGTGTGCTGGAAAAAGTGCCGACCTCGCATCAATCGGTAAATTGCATCAATGAAGATCGCGAAGGAAATATTTGGGTTGGCACGCGCGGCGGCGGTTTGGATCTTCTCCGTCCCAGCGCGGTGGAATTAATTGGGCGCGATGCCGGGCTGCCCTTTGAATCGGTGGCATCCGTGTGTCAGGATACCCAAGGCATCATGTGGGTGGTCGCACAAAGCGGAGCCTTGGTAAATTATCGAAATGGCAAATGGGAAGTCATCAGCACCAACTCTGGTTGGACGAGCGATGCGGCAACGTGTGTCGCGGCCGACAAAAAAGGCGGCGTGTGGGTCGGTGCGCGGAACCGCACATTGAATTATTTTCGAGACGGTGTTTGGAAAACGTGGTCGCGGACCAACGGTTTACACAATGGCTCGGTGCATTTGATTTTTGTCGCGTCGAACGATGATGTATGGGTCGTCGTCGGTTCACCCAGCCGATTGCAACGCATGCGCGACGGCAAACTCGCGGAGCCGTTGCCGCTGCCGGGGGACAACCGCACCATTCGGGCGATGACCGAAAGCGCGGAAGGGACGCTGTGGATCGGCACGCTGGAGGGACAGGTTTTGCGAGTAAAAGATTCTGCCCTCGTGGTTGAAGAAGCTATAAGCGATCCGGGCAATGCTCCCGTGCGTGCGCTGGAAAGCACTGCGGACGGTGCGCTGTGGATCGGTTACGCCGGATCAGGGATTGGCCGGTTGAAGGCTGGAAAATTTTCACGCATCACCACGGCGGGCGGACTGGCGGATGATTTCGCATCGCAACTGCTCACCGATGCTAACGGAAATTTATGGGTGATCGGCAACCGAGGCGCGTTTATGGTGCAGTCCAACGAACTGGCGGCGGTAATCAATGGGCGAGCAGGAAAAGTGCGTTCGTTGGTATTTGGTCACAACGAGGGCTTACCGAATTTCCAGCCGAACTCCTCAAGCTTTCCCAATTTTTGCAAGGCGGCGGACGGACGACTGTGGTTTGCGTTGCTCAACGGACTGCTGACGGTGCAGCCGGAAGATATTCGCGCAAATCCACTGCCACCGCCGGTGGTGGTGGAACGGGTGCGGGTGGACGACCAGCCTGCGGCGGTTTACGACGGCGATTCCTCGTTGCAAACTGAAAATGGAAAAGACCTGACCGATCTGCGCCGCAAGGGCGCGACGCTGCATCTCCCCCCAGGGCATCGCAAACTCGAACTGGAATTCGCGGCCTTGAGCTTCGCCTCACCGGAGAACATCGAATTCCGCTACCAACTGGAAAACTTTGACGAGAAATACATCGAAGCCGGTCGCACTGAAAGGAGCGCGAAATATTCGCACCTGCCCGCAGGCAATTACACGTTCCACGTTCAGGCCTGCAACAACGCCGGCGTTTGGAATGACACGGGTGTGGCTTTACCCATCGTCGTCTCGCCATATTTCTGGCAGCAGTGGTGGTTTCGTTTGCTGGTGCTCGTGATCTTCACCGCGAGCGTGGTGGCGGTAGTGCGCTACGTTTCGTTCCGCCGTTTGCGTGCGCGGGTGTTGCATTTTGAACAACAGGCTGCCGTGGAGAAGGAACGTTCGCGTATTGCCCGCGATATGCACGACGAGGTGGGAGCCAAGCTGACTCGCCTTTCGCTGCTGACGGAAATGGCTGGCGTGAATCCTGAGATGCCCGCGTCTGCGCTTGGCGATGTCCGGGAAATTTCCGAGACGGCGCGCGAGACCATTCGCTCGTTCGAGGAAGTTGTCTGGGCTGTGAATCCGCGCAACGACACGCTGGCCGATCTGGTGCATTATTTTTGCCGCTACGCCGAGGATTATTTTGAGAGCAGCCCTGTGCGCTGTGTATTTGATTTGCCTGAAAACATTCCGAGCCGCGTGCTCCCGACGGAAATTCGCCGACAGATTTTTCTCGCCGCCAAGGAAGCACTGAACAATGTGCTCAAGCACGCCAAAGCGAATCGCGTCTGCGTGTCGCTGACAACCGATGCTGGCGGATTCAAAATCAGCATCGAAGATGATGGCTGCGGTTTCGACCGAGCCTCGCCCCCCAAGCGCGCAGGCGGTGGCAACGGTCTTGAAAACATGAGCGAACGCCTACGAAGCGTAGGCGGCGAATTTGATTGCCTCAGCGAAGCTGGACGCGGCACGCGTATCTGCTTTGTCGCGCCGACCCAACCATTGCCGCCAAAATCCTAGCTGTCCTCGTTTCATCCGACTGGCTCGTGTCACTGTCGGCATTAAAATGAGGTCAGTAAATGAATTCCGTTTCTGCCACGTGCGTGTTAGACTTAGCCCCGCTGCCAAACGATATGGTCGCATCACTGCAATCCGCCATGATCAAAGTCTCCATCGTCGAAGATGACGCAAAGTTGCGCGAAACGGTGGTGCGTTACTTCGCTGGACGTCCTGGGTTTCGCTGTCTTAAGTCCTACGCGAATGGGGAGGCAGCGCTTGCGGATATTCCACAACATCTCCCCGATGTCGTCCTGATGGATATCAATCTCCCCGGCATGAGCGGGATTGAATGTGTTTCTCGTCTGCGTAAAGTTGCGCCCTCGGTGAAGATCATCATGCTCACCGTTTTTGAAGAGGGCGAGCAAGTGTTCCAGGCATTGTCTGCAGGTGCGTTTGGCTATCTCGTCAAAAGCAACCGTCCGGCGAAAATTCTCGAAGCCATCCGCGAAGTGTATGACGGTGGTTCACCCATGACCGGCCACATTGCCCGCAAACTGGTGCAAACCTTCCAAAACCATGCGGCGGCCAGCGTCGCCGCCAACGCCGAGACCGAATCGCTCACCAGTCGTGAATTGGAAGTGTTGCAAGGGCTTTCCCGTGGTCATCCGTACAAAGAAATTGCCAGCGAACTAGGCATCAGCTTGAGCACCGTGCGCACCTACATCCAGCGCATCTACGAAAAACTTCATGTTCACAGCCAGACGGAAGCAGTGATGAAATTCGCCCGCACGAAACAAGGTTGAAGACGCCGGCAGCAAGCCTTCGGTTTGGAATCTATTTCTTTAGATGTTTGTCCAGGAATCCCAAAACCAACGGACACAAATCTTTTTGAGGCGGCTGGAGGTCAAAGCTGTGGGATGCGTTTGGAATAATTTCGAGATGATGCTCCACGCCGGCTTGGGTCAATACTTTATCAAACGATTCAGATTGTTTGATGTTTACGGTAGTATCCGCTGTGCCGTGGCAGATTAAAATGGGAACAGAGTTGCTGCGCACGTAAGTCACCGGCGACGCGGCACGATAAAGTTCCGGCGCTTCGGCAAAGGTTTTTCCTAGCATCGTTGCATCGTGATAAGTGGCGATGTCGGCAATGCCGTAAAAATCCACACCGCATTTCACCGTGCAGGAAACTTCACCAAGTGGCTCAGCGGGGTCGAGTCCATCGGCGGGTATTGTCAGCGATACCATCGCCGCGAGATGTCCGCCCGCTGAACCGCCCATCACGCCGATACGCTCGGGGTCAATGCCGAGTCGCGCGGAGTTTTTCCGCAGCCATCGCACCGCCGTTTTACAGTCCCACAAATTCGTCGGCCACACCGCCTGTTTTTTGTCGGACAAAATATAGTCAATGCTCATCGCGACATAGCCGTTGCGCGCCAGCGTTGATCCTTCGTTGATTTCGCGCTTCGCGTCCCGCATACCGCTGACCCAACCACCGCCATGGATGATCACTACGGCTGGCAGCTTTTTTTCTTTCGTCATTGCCAGCGGAAAATACAAATCTGCCTTTTGCTTCCGGCCTTCCGGCAGGTAATTCACTCCGCGCTCGACGCGAATGTCCGAAGGAAATTCAGGTGCTGCTTTGGACTTGGTTTCCTGGGCCGCGCAGCTCATGACGCCTGCGCATACTGTGGCCAAAATAAAACTAGTTTTCTTCATCTGAAAATTATTCCGTTTTTCCGGCGATGATATTATTTGCGGAAGCAGCTTGTGCAAGCCGACCGTTCTTCAAATGCTTGCCGAAAAATTGAAATACCAGCGGGCGCAGGTCACATTGTTTCGGCTGCAAATTGAACGTGTGTGGTGCATTCGTCACGATGACTAATTCATGCTCTGCGCCAGCCTTGGTGAGCACTGAGTCCAGCGCCTGACTCTGAGTCATGGGCACCGTCGCATCCGCCGTGCCGTGAACAATGAGCATGGGCGCGGCGTCCTTGCGCGCGTAAGTTACCGGCGACGCCTTCTCGTAAAGCTCCGGCGCTTCTGCCCGCGTTTTGTTGAACATCTTCATGTCGTGATATTCCATCAACTTGACTGCGCCATAAAAATCCACCGCGCAATTCACCGCCGAAGAAAATTCGCCGTAGGGTTCCTTCAAATCAAACCCATCCTTCGTCTGCGTCAGCGCCAACATCGCCGCAAGATTTCCGCCCGCCGAGCAGCCGATGACACCGATGCGGTCGGGATCGATTTGAAGTCGCTCAGCGTTTTTTCGCAGCCAGCGCACGGCCGCCTTTGCGTCATACACGGACTGCGGCCAAGTGACGTCGCCCGATTTTTTTCGCAGCAGGTAATTGATGCTCATGCACACATAACCGTCAGGAACCAGATTGGTGGCGATGTTGATCTCACGCGGACGCGCCTTGTCGCCGTCGTTGAAGCCGCCGCCGTGGATGACTAGAATGGCCGGTAGCTTTTTGTCTTTCGGCATTTGCAACGGTGAGTATATGTCCGCCATTTCAGGACGGTCAGCGCCGAGATAGGGAACATTCGTTTCGACGTGGACATTGGTTGGATACACCGGAGGTGTAAACGTTTTAGGCTTAGCCGCCACGGTGTCTTCGGTAGTTTCAGCAACGGCGCTTTCGCTCGGCGGCTTAGATTGTTTTGGCGTAGTGTCTTCGTCCGCAACCAAACGTGCCGTGGTAAGGCAGAGCAAAATCAGAATCAGGTATTTTTTCATGGTATCAAATGAGGGGCCACTGCTTCGCGCCAGATCGCGTAACCGCTGGCGTTCATATGAAGTTTGTCTTCAACGTAAATGTCCGGTCGCGGCAAGCCGTCCGCGCCGAGCATGAGCGGAAATGTGTTCACAAAAGTGATGCTGTGTGTTTCGCAATATCCAGCAATGAGCGCGTTGGTCTTTTTGATTTTCACGTTTTGAGCCCAGCGTTTAGGACTTGGCGGGCAGGAGATGAAAACCAATTTTGTTTTTGGCAACGCGGTTTGCAGTTTGGTTACCAAAGCAACAAAGTCGCCGAAGACCAGCTCTGGAGCCATGCCGGAATTGATGTCGTTGCCGCCGGCGTAAATCACGACTTCGCGCGGCGCATAAGGAATGACGATGCGGTCGGCGTATGCAAAGACATCAGCCAGATGGCAGCCGCCAAAACCACGGTTCACAGCGCTCATGCCCGGAAAATCTTCGCTCAGACTCGTCCAGCGCCGGATGTAAGAACTGCCCGTGAAAACTATACAGCCACGCGGCGGCGGATTCGTGGCGTCGCTGGCGGTGTAGGCGTCAATTTCCTGGCTCCACCTCGACGCGTCGTGATGCGCCAGTGAGTTGGACGGGGTGGATGCGCAGCCGACTAACAACCAGACGCAAGCGGCGACGGTAAAAAAATTGCGAAGTGCGCGCATGATTTAGTCGCCTTTCTCACCGGGACTGCGCATATCGGCCTGCAGCGACGGCGCTCGGTCAAAATGATTCACGATGCCGTAAATGCGTTCGTTCAACGGCTTCATTGCGGACAGAATCGGCGCGTAAGGCTCGTAGCGATTGTTCACGATGCCTTTATTGGAATCACGGTTGGAAGGGTCGGTGCCTTTTTCATCGGGATCGTTGTCCGAGTAACGGAACCAGTGCCAACCCACGCACACTTTGGATTCGAGGAGGCCGAGCGTAAAATTCTGGTAGAACAAACCGCGCTCGCGCTGCGTCTTCACGAGCCAGCCCGCGCCGCCAGTGTTGGCCAGACCGGAGTCTGCGCCCTTGGCATACCATTCGGTGATGAGGATGGGCCGACCCGATTCGTGTTCCCACATCCGCATCGTCGCCGCGTCCGGCGTCCACGCTCGGTAATAATTCATCGAGACGACATCCACAAAATGGCCGCAAGCATGGAATAATTCCGGCTTGGAGATGTCCACCGCATAAAACCGCGAGCCTAGATAGAGATGATTCGGGTCATATTTTTTGATCGCTCGGGAGACGGTCGAAAAATATTTCGCCGCGACAATGCCGAGGAAATCCGTGTTGTCTTTCGCCGTCACATCGCCAACCGTCGCCTTCATGCCGTGCCGTGACTGGAGAAATTTCAGCGCAGCAACATGGCCGGCATCGAATTCGGGTAGCGCGAGGAAGTTTGTCAGCGCATGTTTCGGAAAGGGCATTTCATTGTCGGAAAAATAGCCCAGCAGCCACGAATCATTTTTGTTGGTCACAACTTGACGCGCATATTCATCACAAAATTTATCGAAGCCAGGATCGAACACAAAAATGCAGTCGCCTGGATAGCCGATATGTCCCGGCTGCATATGCGTGCCGCCGCGAATTTTTCCGTAGCCCGCCATGAAGCTCAACAGCCTCGTGTGAACGATGGGTTGCTCTGCTTCTTTCAACACGTCGTCTTCCGTCCAGCCCCCCGTCCCATTAAATCCGTTGGTGCGAAGCAACGCGACCGTGGCGCTTGCCCAGCCGGTGCGGCTGGAAAATTTATTTATGAGAGTGGCTTCCGCGTTCGGCGCCAGAATCGTTTTCACTGACGCCACGCCGACGTTGATGAACAGATTACCTGCCGGATCCACCAGCCACCAGCGCGTGCCGATTTTAGCGGTATGAAAAAACCCGGTGGCTTTTTCTTTGTGCGCGATCAAGCCGCCGTATTGGTCGAGGCCGGCATCCGCCTGCATAGCGGGGAGCGCATCCAGCGTCCGCGTTTCCTTTTCCTTCCACGTCGCACCGGGTTTCGCAGCAACCAAAACAGACGTTTCTGCCATCAACGAAGCGCCGGAACTGAGCAGCATTGCTGCGGAGAAAATGTACAGGAAACGTTTCATGTCTTACCAATAGTGTGCCATTACCCGGAGTAAATTTTAACGGAACATTCGTTCTGCCATGACGCCTCGCCGTCAGGGGAGCACCGCGCGGTAAAAGCGCTGCGGAAAGTTGGTCGAGGCACTGTCCGTAGCGCTCCATATGCCATTTGTGCTGGAAAGATTCGTGCTGATGGTCACCCAGCTTCCGGTCACGAGATTGGTTGTCGCCTGCAACCAGTGCGTGCGGTTCGTCGCACCGGAAAAATTCATCGTGATGCTGCCGTTCGGATTCGCAACGATGCCGCCGATGACAGGCGCGTTGGTGCTCAACGGCGGTGCGGGTGGGATGACGAGCACTTGCAGCGTGGCGTTGGTGCGCAGCAACCGCAACCCGCCAGCGTTGTTGATGAAGCTGACGGAATCTGGCGCGCCGCTTAGCGCCAACGTGACGCGCCCGCTTTGAAGATAATTCCCAATCAGCGGCACGGTGAACGAATACGGCGGCGTTCCGCTCGCCGGAAGAATTGTGAACGCCCCGATGGCCGTGGCACTGAGTCCGCCGCTCGTGAGGAGATTGTTGCTTGCGGTATCGTTCGCCTGTGCTGCGTTCCAGGTGATGTTGGTGGTGAAATTCGTATAGGGCTGGTTCAACGCCCAAAGCTGGACGTTCTGACCGAAATTATTGTTGAAGCCAATGGTGAACACCGCCTGCGTCGCGCCGTAAACACTCAAGCCGCTCAAATTGAACTGAAAATACGCCTTACGAGAAGTGTCGAAAGGCGACGCGTTGTATTTGACCATGATGTAGCCGGTGCCGACTTCGTCCTGATCTGCCGCTGCGCTCGCACCGCCGCGCACGAACGCCTCCGTGGCAACCAGCAGGTTCGTCCAATACGGCGTGCCGCCCGCGTAGGCGTTCACGGTGAGACTCACCGTGGCGGAATTGGTTCCGCCCTGACCGTCGGTGATCGTGTAATTAAAACTGTCGCTGCCCGTAAAATTAAAACTTGGCGTGTAGGTCAGCGTGCCGTTGCCGTTGTTGGTCACGCTGCCGTTCGTTCCCTGCGTGAACGCCGTGATGGCCAGCGTGCCGCCGTCCACATCGGCGTCATTGGCAAGCACAGGAATCACCACTGGATTGTTTTGCGCTGTGGTCGCGCTGTCGTTGTTGGCAACCGGCGCATCATTGACGCCGGTGACGTTGATGGTGACGCTCGCGACACCGGAATCCGCTGCGCCATCATTCGCCTTGTAGGTGAAGTGATCCACGCCAAAAAAATTCGTGGCAGGCGTGTAGGTGAATCCGCCGTTGCCGTTGAGGGAAAGAATTCCGTTCGTCGGATTCGCCACGAGCACAGCGGTGAGCGCATTCGTGTCCGCATCAAAATCGTTCGCCAACACGCCGGGCGCGCTGACGACAAGCGCGACGTCTTCGGTAGCCGCAAAGGTATCGTTCGTGGCGATTGGCGGAGTATTGGTGAACGCCGCGCTTGTTTTGAGAACGATGCGAAGTCTTGGGCCGTTGCCGCTCTCGGCAGTAAGAATTTTTACTCCATCCGGCTGTGTGTCGCCCGTGGCAAGCGACGGTAGCGCCACGTCCCAGCGCGGCTCTTGTGCAACGAGAAACGAAATGCCGCCGTTGGTTTGAGTGCGCAGCCAGTCGGTGACATCAATCAGCTTCTCGCTGGTGTTGGTGGAATTCACAACAACTTGGCCGACGATGTGTGCGGTGTCACCCGCGCCCGTTACAAATTGTCTCGCGATGGTGTTTCCGGCCGCAACATTCTGTTTCAGATTTAGCGCATTGCTCCACGCAAGTGACGTCTGCGACCAGTTGGTGCTGTCGAGCGCGAAGACGTGCGCCTGTGCGAGGGTGTTCGTGTAGACGGTCGCCGCCTGCAACGAGAGGATGGCGAACTCGATGTTCGTTGCACTGATACCGCCCATGTTGAATTTCATGAACGCGGCAGTGCGGTTATCAGCGCTTGCGGGATCATTGCGCGCTGTCATGCTGACTGCCGTTCCAAAATTTGCTGCCTTGCTTGCACCATCACGAACTTCGGTATCGTCGCTGTTTGTGATGACCTGTTCGGCGAACTGAAACGAGGCGGGGGCGGTGAGCAGCCAGATAGAGTTAGCCGGTTGCGTGCCGCCAGAAACTATTTTGTTCGCCGGCACACTCGTCCAAACTGCACCGCCGCCGTATATATTTTCGCTGACTTCTTCGATCAACATGCGGTTGCCCACCGGCACGGGCAGATTGGAAATCACAAAGTCAATCGGAACGCTACTAGCCGTGTCGTTCACGGAAAACATGTAATAGCGATTGCGGACCGGATCGTAGCTACTGTGAACTTCAAAGCTGGTCGCGCCGCTGCCTTTCACGGAATTCAGCCGGCTGCGTCCGGTGGCGAAAGCTTTATTGAAGAGGCGATACACTTCACCAACCTTGGTGATGCCGCCAACGTTGTAAGGCGAGTTGCTGTTGTCCACATAATGCGTAGCATTTTTTGCGACCGGATAAGTGCCGCCGCTGCGCAGCGTCTGCGCGAATTTGAACACGTAAAGTTCCGAGCAAAGATTCGACATCAAAGCGGTGCAGATACCGCCAAAGCTCGCGTATTCAACGGGCGTGTCGAGCGTCTCGGTCATCGTGTCGAACGTCGCACCGGTATGCGTGTCGAATTCCGAGCAGGTGGTTTTGAAACGAGGCTCTGGCGACATGGCTGAGATGAGATAATTGTTCAGACTGTTCAGGTCGCTGCCAAAGCCGGACGAGCCGCCGCTATATTGGTGGTAATCGTATTTCTGCAGGTTGAGCCAGTTGGTGTCCGTGAAGCCGAGGTAATTGACATGGCGGTTAGTGACGGCGACGCCGCCAAGTTGCGTGGTATCGCTGATGGCCGTGCCAGCGTTCACCGGCGCGAGCATCAGCGGCGTGAGGGATTTTCCGTAAAGCGCGTTAACATCGGCGATGGCTGATTGCACCGCATCTGAAGCCAGTTGCAAGCGGCGAAGAAAATCGTCATTCGCAACCGGCACGGCGTCCGGTTCGTTATACATCTGATAACGCTGCACGTCGAACGCGCGGCCGAGATAAAATGCCTCCACGTAGTAGTGCTGCCAGAACTCCCATTTGCCTGCCCAATCACTGTCGCCGCTTATCGGAAAGCGCGACGAGGTGCCAGTGATCTGGGCGCAAACCTGAATGCCGAGTTTTCGCATTTCGCGCAATGCATAGTTAACCTTGAGATGATTCACGCTTCCACTGCTTCCTAAATCCACCGTTTCAAAACGGTTGCTAAAATAACTCCAATTGATGTAAGCCGGATTCAGCGGATCGGCGCGCAATGCGGTTTTGCGCGCGACGAATGAGGCTTGATCTGTAACCCCGTCGCCAACCGGAGCGAGATCATCACTCGCCTCGATGTCGCTGGGAGAAATAAAAACGCGCGCGCCGTTCACGCCGGCATAGCGCCACCAGTCGCGCGTGTTGCTGTTCGTGTAAAAATGGCCGGAGTTGTAGGCGAGAATCTCAGGAGTGATGCCGATGATGTTCGTCTGCAAGGTCAGCGTGGCTGCGGCTGCGGACACGCTGACGAACGCGAGCACCACGGCGACTCCGCGCTGAACGGTTTGTAATTTATTTTTCAGTCCTGACATTTTGTTTTAAGCCGCATTAAAAAAACAACCGGGTGGCAAAAGATACCACCCGGTTGCAATCAGCGCCCCACTAAATTTAATACCGTTGAATCCGGTAGAAACGGGTGTCGCCGGTGTCGGTGACAACTCCCTGAAAACTTCCGGGAGTGATTGTGGTCGGCGTGATGCCGGTGTTGCTGTAAGGGCCGGCCACATTTGTGGCGTGCAACACCTTGAACGCAGACGACGGGTCAATCGTGTCGCCGGTGAACTTGATGGTCTGGTTCGTCGTCGTCACCGTGATGGACGTGATGGACGGGGCCACAATCGGACGATTGGTGATGGCCACGGACAAGTCATCAATGAACACGCCATTGGCCGCGCCAGCGGTATCGGTGCCTTGACGCAAGCTGACGTCATAGATCGGCTTGCCGCCAGCGATATCGGAGTTCACCACGCTGGTGGAACTTTCATTTGCCGGATCAACCCATAGTTGGGATTTCGCGCCATCCACATCGTATTTGACCCAGATGTTATAGGCCGTGCCCGCGCTCAGGTCCTGCGGAAATTCCGCATAGACGGCGTTGGCCGCGAGGCCGCTCGCCGGGTCGCTCGTTTCCACGCGCACACGGAAACCGCCGGGCGTGTTCGTGGTGGAGATGCGTCCACGCAATCCCGCTGTGCCCGTGCCGGAAGTCTCATCCCATAGCGCTACAATGTTTCCCGAATCTGGGCTGGCTGGTGTGACACTCCATGTGACTTTGAATTTGGTCGTGAATACGGTGCCTTGACCGGGCAGATACGGGCCGCCCTTGAGCGGGGCGATGACGCTTTGCACGTTCGGTCCCAGTGTTAACACGCATACTCCGCTGGAAACTTTGACGTGCGTGCCGCTGCCGCCGGAGCGTGTGAACCAGAAATTGCCGGAGTCCGCATCCAAGCTGTCGAAGCCGGTGATGCTGTTGATCGTGTAGTCGAAGTGATCCGAAAAAACCGAGTTCGTGGCGGGTAGCACCATGACGGAATAGATGTTCGTGTTGCTCACGTTGTTGGTGGTGTCCGTGGAGACGATGATGATCGGGGCGATCCCGTTCGAGCCGGTGATGGGTGTGACCGTTGCGACGCGGTTCGTGCCGGTGCCCGTGATGACGATGCCGGAATTCAGCACGAGGTTGGGATTGCCGCTGGTGGCGGTGAGCGTGATGTTCTGCGAGCCGTTGGTGTTGCCGGGTTCGGCCACCTTCAACTGCATGGCGACCGGCGTGTTGACGAGCGTGTTGGTGTGGTTGCCGGCCACCGTTGGCGCGGTTTGCAACACCGTGACCTTGAAACTGGTTTGCGCCACGTTGCCCGCGCTGTCGGTGACGGTGACGGTGATACGCGCTGTGCCGGCGGCCGCGCCGTTCGTGATGATCAGGTAACGGCTCGCGCCGATGCCGCCGAAACCAACGGAGGCGGACGGCACAATGGCCTCATCGGACGAGGTGGCGACAGGTGTCAGGCTGTTCGGGCCGTCCTCGGGATCACCCACGGTGAAAAAATTCGTCGTGCCGGTGATGTCGCCGGTATAAACCGTGATATCGCCCATGCTGGAGACGGATGGCGGATTGCCGGAGACGATGGTGTAAAACGTGAGCGTGGAGGAATTTGTGATGATACGCACCGGCGAATTACCGTTGAAAGTGCTATCGTTGATGCCGGTCATGGCGAACGTGATGGTATTGTCGCTGGACTGATAGACTGGCGTCCATCCGCTCGCACCGCTGTTCAAAGTGAAGGAGCGGTTCTGGTTGCCAGCCGTCGCAGTGGAGATGACGTTGGAAATAGAGAGCGCCGTGGCTGTGAAGGTGGTGTTCGACGCAGTAAGCGCTGTGATATCAGTGCGCGTGTTGGCTTGTGCGTTAGACCACGTCAACGTGGACGGCGCGAAGGTGGGGTAAGCCTGATTCAACCCCCACAAGACCACGCGCTGAGCCTGGCTTTGCGGTGAAGCGGAGAGCACATAGGAGAATACGATATTGGCGTTGGTGTTGATGTTTGGCGGCACATTGAATTTGAAATAACTTTTACGCGAGCCACCGGTCGTTCCAAAGCTGCTGCCGGATTTCACCTCGAGAATGCCACCGTTAGTCAGTGTCTGGGTGATCGACGGGACATTCGTCAGCGCGCCGCCGCCGCGGATGATTCCGTCCAGTGCCACATTGGTGGTCAGCAAGTCTGCGCGCGTCGTGGAAACCGCCAGGCTCATGCCTGTGGCCACAACGGTCAGGATTTTTGTCAGTGAGTTTTTCATGGTTTTATTTTGATTGGTTTGAAATCGGTCAAATTAAGTCGGTTCAAAAAGTTCCCGCCGCACCAACTTTGCGGACATCCACATGCCAGTCGAAAAACAAAGTGTTGCGCACCTTGCCATGCACCGGCTTGGCAACTGGCGGATAAAACCAGCCGGCCTCGGAAGCGACGCTGTCCACATCAATCAAGGCAAAGACATATTCGTGCCTAGGTTTCGCAAGCAGTGTAGTCATCTTCATCGGCGCGAGCTTAGGCCCGGTCGGGTAGCCGAAAGGGCGTTGAATACGATTCGCATAATCGGGATCCGTCACCGCTATATAGGCGGGATCTGTAGTGGCAATTTTTGTGTCGGTATAAAGCATATAACAGTGATGTTCCGCCGCTGAACCATCTTCGATGCTGACTTTTTGGGCCGATGCGTATGCCGGACAGAACATCACTTTCGCCATGTTCGTCTTGGTGGTTGAAGGGGCTGGATATGCAAGATACGAAGCGAGATAATAAACCAGTTCGTTCTGGGAGCGGGTATCATCCATGTAGTTGACGCGCAAACCGGCATAGAGGCCGGAATCTTTGCCTGCGCCGGGTGGAAGAAAATCCTGATTATCATCCACAAACATCTGGATGGCCGTGCCGGTCTGTTTCAGGTTGGAAACGCAGTTGATGCGAAGTGCCTTCGACTTGGCGGCCGCCAACGCCGGCAACAACATGGCCGCAAGAATTGCGATGATGGCGATGACGACTAGCAACTCGATCAGGGTAAATGCACGACGACGGATGGGGAGCGCTCGGCTCCGCATAATGGAATTCATGCTTACAATCTTCCAAAACTTTCTACGGACGGCTACAGAACATTCGTTCTGTGTGACGCGCTATTTCTGCCCCAAAAATTTGATGATGGCTTCCGAGCGCGATTGGACGTGCAGCTTTTCATAAACCCAATGCACGTGACCGCGCACGGTGTGCAGACTGATTTTTAGATGATCGGCAATTTCCTTATACATGAACCCTTTAGCCAGCAGTGATAAAATTTCCCGCTCGCGTGGTGTCAACAGCTCGAACTCTGCGGAAGGTTTTTTGATTTCCTGAAAATGGTTCACGACCTTGCGCGCGATCTGCATGGACATCGGTGAGCCACCAGCATGAACTTGTTCGATGGCTTGAATGATCTCGTCAGGCTCCGTGTTCTTCATCAGGTAGCCGCTCGCGCCGGAGCGCAGCGATTCAAAAATCAAATCGCTATTGTCGTAAGCGGTTAGCATCAGAAACAAAGTTTTTGGAAGCAGCGCTTTCAACTGCGTCGTGCATTTTACACCGTCCATGCCGGGCAGGTTCACATCCATCAACACCACGTCCGGTGCGAGCTTGGGCAGTTCATGTAACGCGTCTTCACCGTTGGCAAACGTGCCGACACACTTCAAGCCCGGCGCGCGTTTGAGCAGTTCCATCAGATTTTCGCGCGTGCCCCGCACATCTTCCACGATGGCGACATTGATGGGATTTTTTTTCATTTGGGAATCTTTGAAGTGAGCGTTACAAAATCAGCGGCTTAAGGCAATCGCAGTTCCACACGCACTTTTGTTCCGTGGCCGGGCGCGCTTTCAATTTTGCAACTGCCACCCAACTCGCTCGCGCGTTGCTGCATGTTGCGCAGACCGTCGGCGAGCGCGTCGTCCTTTGGCGAGTTGAAACCACGGCCATCGTCCTCGATGCTCAACACCAGCGCGTCGCCGGAAATTTTCGCCAGTAACACAATTTCCTTTGCGCCGGAATGTTTCACGGCGTTGTTCAACGCCTCCTTCACCACCATGAACAGACCGTGGCGCACGTCGGCAGGCAGGTTGAGCGGCAAAACTTTTTCCGGATAATCAATGCGGCAACGGATGTCCGCTGCCTGCAGGAAATCCACCGCATATTGCCCCGCGTAGTCGAGCAGTTGCGGCAGCGTGTCGTTGCGCGGGTTCACGGCCCAGACGATTTCGTCCACGGAGCGCACGCCCTCGCGCGCGATGGCGGCAATTTTTTCGACGTGCGTCCGGGCCTTGTCCGGTTCGGTGAGGTCGTGCTGCGTGAATTTTCCGAGCAGCGAAATCTGTGTGAGGTTCGCGCCGAGTTCGTCGTGGATGTCCTTGGCAATGCGCGCCCGTTCTTTTTGCAGCGCGGCTTCTTGCTCAAGTTTGCGAAGCCGCGCCTGATACTTGCGCCGCGCCTGCATCCGCACCAGCAAAGCGACACTGGCCGAGACGAGAATCAGGGCCGTCACGCGGAACCACCAAGTGTTCCACACGAACTGTTCAACGGCGAACGGCAGCGTTGCACCAGTTTCATTCCAGATGCCGGCATTGTTGCAGGCGAGGACGCGCAGGTTGTATTTCCCGGCTGGCAAACGTGTATAACTGACGCTGCGTTGACCGCGCGGGAGATTGATCCAGCCTTCGTCCCAGCCTTCAAGGCGGTAACGAAACGCGACGTTCTCTGGTGCCACAAAACTCAATGCCGTGAATTCGATTTCAATTTTCCGATGGCGTGGCGGCAGGGAGATTTTTGCCTCGGCCGAAACCAATTCTGCCGCACCATCTACCAGCACACGTTCGATGACGACCGGCGGTGCAAGATGATTCGGTTGCGTCTGGTTTGGGTTGATGCCGACCAACCCACTGCGCGTAGGGAACCAGATTTTGCCGTCGCGTCCGCGCACGAAGCCCGGCCCATAGCCAAAATTTCCCTGCAAGCTTGGGAGGCTTTCCTCGCGGCCAAATAACACCGACCGCAGAGACTCAATTTTTCCATCGAGCGCGTCATTTAGTTCGCGCTGTCGCACTTGAAATATTCCATGGTCGGAGCTGAACCAAAAACCGCCGCCGTCATCGAGCATCATGCCGCAGATGTAAGCGTCGTGCAGTCCGCGCGGTGTTGAAATGGTGGCGAATTTTCCGTTGCGAACCCTGCCGATGCCCGCGCCTGCATAACCAATCCACAGATCTCCGTCCGGCGCGGCGTAGAGGCAGCGCACCGGCTTGCGGCGCACCAGCGAAGTGTTGCTGACGTCGATGATTTTGTCATCTACCACGCGCAGCAAGAAGCCGTCGACGGTTCCCAGCCAGATGGTTCCCGCCTTGTCCTGCACGATGGAACGCACGGTGCGAGTGCCGGCGGGACGTGAAAAATTTTGAAATTTTCCGGCTCGCATTCGCTGCACCGTATTCGGTGATTCCGTGGAAATCCACAACGCGCCATCACGGTCGGTGAACAGTGCCCGCATTGTTTCACCTCCAAGTCCGTCGCCACGGCCGAAGACTTCGCCGCGATTTCCCGTCCAGTGCCGCAACCCGTCGTGCGCGGTGCCGACCCACACGCCACCGCTCCTATCGGTTTCGACACACGTTGCGCGAGTCCCGGCCCAGGTGGAATCGGCGGAGAGATTTTGCCAGTGGCCATTTTCGAATTTTGCGAGCGTGCCGTTTTGTGTGGCGGCCCAAATGGCGCCGTGGCTGTCTTCGCAGACGGAGCGCACGCTGGCAAAAGGCAGTCCATCATCCGAGTTGTGCAGCGCCAGCACGCGCGGGCGCAAGCGATTCAGGCCGCCGCCGCCCGTGCCGGCCCAGAGATTTCCCTCGCGATCTTCGGCGAGGCTTAAGACGTCGGGATATGAAACTGCAACGGGCGTGGCATTCGTATCCTCCACGCGGAATAATCCACCCGCCATCGTGCCGACCCACACCGCACTGGAGTGATCTTCAAAAACAACCGACGGGCTGACTCCGGTGGCGGAAGATTTCAAAGTTGTTACCGGAGCGAGATTTTTTTCGCCATCGAATTTCAGAAGTTGTAAACCGGCAAGAACCCACAAGCCGCCATTTCGGGCTGCGCCCAAACGCACCGTTCCTTCGGGCAAATCCGTTGCGTAAGTTATTTTGTCATCGCGGAAAAAACTTAAAGCGCCCGCTTTAGCAAACCAGATCTGTCCTTGCGCATCCGCCGCCAGCACGCACGAGCCGACGCCGGACAATCCGGTTTTGGCCGTGTAGCGCGTGACTTTTCCGTTTGCAACCCGGCACGCGGAGCCATCCACGAAACCGACCCACACAGAGTTGTCCCGCGCCAGCGCGACGGACGATGGACGATATGCCGGCAAGCCGTCCGTGGTGGTGAAGACATTTGTGTGGCCGTTTGAGAAGTTGATGACGGTGCCGCCCTCCAGCGCCAGCCACAGCGTGCCGTCGTTGCCCTGCAACATCTGGCGGATGAGCGGGTGCAGACTCCGCGACGGTGTTGGTAGTTCGATTTCCCGAAAACGCACCCCATCGAACTGGGCTAATCCACCTTGCGTCGCGAGCCAAAGATAACCCTGGGAATTTTGCGCGATGCCCGTGACGTCATTGTCCGGCAGACCATCATCGGAAAGCCAGGGACGGACCGACCATTGCGAAGGTTCGGCGGCTTTCATCCCGAGATTGGAAAACAGCAGTAGCAGCAGTGACCAACGCACAACACAACGCAGAAGTGTGTGGTGGGGAAGAAGCATAACGCGACTGTATTTATGTCCACACACGCATTCAAGATTTGTTTTTCGGCCGCAAAACAGAACGTTTGTCGGGGTTTGATTTTTAAATGTCTTGTGCGATTTTAGTTCCAATCCCTTGAGCCAAAAAAATCAATATCGCCTTTTCAGCATGATTTTTCAGTGCGCAATTCTTGAAAATCAGAAGGTCGGTCAGTTGGCCTTGTCCACGTTTCATCCGACATGATGTTTTAAACGGCTGCTCGTATCGTGTTCGTTAAATCACCCAGAACAACTCTCAAAATAAATATTTTCACGCCCGCGCTCTAAGTTCAAGACCAGTCAAATTTCACCAAAATCCTGAATTAACCCAATCATGAACACACACACCAAGCCATTTGCCAAATCACTTCGGCATCAACAATCACAGTTGTTTTACCTGACCTGTGCAGCGCTTCTTGCCTTTAGCACCGGCTTGGTTCAGGCTGCCAACACGGTTTCCGTTCCCTTTATCATTTCGGGCACTTGGCTATGTCCGGCGGGCGTCACCAGCGTTCAAGTGGAATGTTGGGGCGGTGGCGGCGCGGGTGGGACTGCTGTCCGACCGGTGGCCACGACCGCAACCGGTGGCGGCGGTGCGGGCGGTGCTTACGCCAAGTTGAATTCATTTGCAGTTACTCCGGGAAATACCTACACGGTCACGGTTGGAGCCGGTGGCGTTAGCGTGTCCACCGATACGCAAAAAGTTCCGGGTGGTGATTCGTGGTTCAACAACTCTTCGACGGTGCTTGCCAAAGGTGGTCAAGGCGGTGAGACAGTCAATGCCAACCCGGGGCGCTTCGGTGTTGGCGGAACGGGGACTACAACTGGCAGCATTGGTGATGTTCTTTTTGCGGGCGGCAACGGCGCGACATCCACAACTGCCAATTTCGGTGGTGCTGGCGGTGGTAGCGCGGGAACCGGCTCCGCAGGAACTGCGGCCTCGACGACTACTGGCGTGGGCGCGACGGCGGTCACGGGTGGTGGCAATGGTGGTAATGCCAATCCCACATCTGGATCATCCGGCGCAGGCCAAACCCCGACAACAACTCCCGGCGGCGGTGGTGGCGGCGCTCGTTCTTCTAGTGCCACGGTGCAAGCGGGTGGCACTGGCGCTATCGGCCGCGTCGTTTTGACTTACGCAATCCCGCGTGCGATTTATCGTGCGAATACCGCTGGCAATCTGAACACCACTGGTGACTGGACTGGCGGCGTAGTTCCGGCGGCAACCAATTTCGCAGCGTGGGACAATGCTGTTGCGACTGCGGCGAATTGCACAAACGCACTTGGCGCAGATTTGAGCTGGCGCGGCATTTCGATCGCGAACCCGGCAGCAACGGTGAACATTCCCGCAGGCAACACTTTGACGTTGGGTGCTTCTTATGATTCGGCGAACGGCATTGACATGAGCGTGGCTAGTCAAAACCTGGTTTTAGGTTGCGGAATCTCGCTTGCTCCGGGTGACGAAAAATGGACGGTCGTTAGCGGCCGGACGGTGGATGCCAGCGCTGTTACCGTAAGTCGCCAAGCTGGCAGCACAGTTGATTTTTCAAGCGTGGGCACCATCAAAATCGGTAATGCTAATGCTAATGGTATCATCGGTGGCTGGGCGACGGTGGCGGGTGACGGTTGGGCAACGAACGCCACCGCTGGCATTGCGCCGCTGGCTACCTATATCGGCACTGCGGCCGCAACCACTGACAACCTTGACATCACAACTACTGGGAACGCCAGCTCCATCGCCGGCTGTAACTCCATTCGCTATTCGGTGAATCCTAGCGGGTTCAAAATCAACGTGGCTGGCTCTCCGATGACTGTTGCTTCCGGCGGCATTCTGGTTCGTAACGGCATCGCTGCATCATTGTTGAGCAGTGCGACTACAGCCACCGTCCGCGAACTGCGTGGTAGCAGCGGCGGTGATCTTATTTTGAATGTAGTCGGCTCAGGAAGCTTGGTTTTGGGTGGTAACACCGCCGGCAGTGCGGCTATTCAGAACAGCCCCATTACAATCTCCGACAACGGCACCGCGACGGGCCTGACAAAAACCGGCGCCGGCACGGCGGCTTTTTACGGTATCGGATCCTACACCGGAAACACCCGCATCAATCAGGGCACGTTCGCGCTCGCGAGCTACAATCTCGGAACTGTGACCACCTTGTCCAGCACTACCAACATCTACATTGAGACGGGCGCAACCCTTGATGTGATCGCGAACACCAACGCCTCGTTTGTTTCAGCGTTCGTCTTGGGACCGAATCAACGGCTCGAAGGCTTGGGCACGTTCAGCGGCAATTTGGTTTTGAGCAACATTGCCACGGCCAAACTTTTCCCGGGTAACAACGGCGCGGTGCCGTCTTATGGCGCGCTGACCATCCGCAGCAACCTAACGATTGGCGCTCTGTCCCAAGTGCAATTTGATCTGAGCAGCAGCACCGCTGCGGGCAATGACAAGATTGTCATGACTGGTGCGAATGCAACGTTGAATGGCAACGGCGCGTCGATCACCATCAATCAGATCGATGGCAACAACACCCTCGCCGCTGCGGATTACGTTTTATTCGATCTCACTGGTGCGAGTGCCAGCGTGGCTTCTTCTTTTTCACCCACGGTGGCGTGGACGGTTACTCCGGCCAATGCCGCAAATTATGATGTCATCACCATCGGCAAGCAGGTGTTGCTGCACTACACCGCACCGCCGAGCGCGGCGAATTCCACGGCGGTGGCCAGCCCGACGACGGGTGTGACGGCGGATGGCGTCACTACTTCCACTATCACCGTGACGGCGCGCGACGGTGCCGACAATGTCATCTCCAACGCCAACGTTTCCGCGACCTCCACCGGCACGGGTAACACTATTTCGACGGCGGGCATCACAGCCGTCAATGGTCAGGCGACCTTCACTATCAAGTCAACCAAGGCTGAAACCAAGACCATCACAGTATCCATTGCTGGCACAACGATCACTCAGCAGCCAACGGTAGCTTTCGTTGCCAGCACCAATGCCAGCCCGACTAACTCTATCGCCGTTGCCAGCCCGACCACAGGTCTGACGGCCGATGGTTCCGCAACTTCGACCATCACGGTGACGGCGATGGATGCGAACAACAACCCGATTCCCGGCGCAACTGTTTCGGCCTCGTCCACCGGCACAGGCAATTCGCTTTCCAGCCCGGCTAACACCGACAGCAGCGGTCAGACGACCTTTACCATCGCTTCCACGGTTGCCGAGTTGAAGACCATCACGGTCGTGGTCAATGGAACCACCATCACCAATCATCCGACGGTTCAATTTGTTCCCGGCGCTGTGAGTGCAGCTAACTCCACGGCTGTGGCCAGCCCGACGACGGTTTCATCGGACAATGTTTCCACGTCCGTCATCACCGTCACGGCAAAGGATGCGAACAACAACCTCATCTCCAACGCGGTGGTGACGGCTAGTTCCACTGGCAGCGGCAATACGTTATCCACCCCGGCGAATACCGGTGGCAATGGTCAGACGACTTTCACCATCGCGTCGTCGGTTGCGGAAGTGAAAACGATCACGGTGACCATTGACGGCACGCCAATCACGCAGCAGCCCGTGGTGACTTTCCAAGTTGCCGTCAGCCCGTCGTTGAGTTCAGTCGTAGCAAGCCCCACGAACGGCATCGCTGCGGATAATGTGACCACTTCGACGATCACCATCACGGCTATTGACCAAACTTCCAACCCGATTCCCGGTGCGACTGTCGTTGTAACTTCCAGTGGCACGGGTAACACGATTTCTAATCCTGCACTAACCGACGGTAGTGGCGTTACCACGGCAACCATCCGCACGACCAAAGCGGAAACGAAAACCATCAGTGCTACAGTCAACGGCACTCCCATCACGCAACAGGCGTTTGTAACTTTTAATCCCGGCGCAGTAAGCTCAACAAATTCTACAATCAGCCCAGCCACCGCCACGAAAGTTGCCGATGGTTCCAGCACGCAGGTTCTCACCGTTCAAGCACGTGATGCTTTCAATAACAACCGCACCACTGGCGGCGACACCGTGGTGTTCTCCGCGACGAGCGGCACCGTGGGCTCGACCACCGACAACGGAGATGGCACTTATTCCGTGACTTGGACCTCGCCGACATCGGTCGGTTCCGGCCCGGCGACCGTGACAGCAACTTTGGGCGGCACAGCGGTGGGAACGGCGGTCGGTGCATCTTCATCAGTGATCACTTTGACAGCTGGCGCTGCCACGCAAGTCCGCGTGGAGACGGCGGCCAACGGTTCCGGTAGCGTGCTCGGCGCACAGACATTGTATTCTGGTGCGGCCACGACGGTCTTTGCGATTGTCCGTGATGCGAACAATAATTTCGTGACCAACGAAGCCGCGACAGCTTGGTCATTGACCGGTGCTACGGGCGGCGTGGTGGCGGGCGATTTGGTTCCGAGCGGGGACAGCAAGAGCGCCACGTTCAGTGCGCATATCGCTGGCACGGCGACGATCCACGTCACCTCCGGCGCATTGACAGCGGGCGACTCGGGATTGCAAACGGTGGTTCAGCCCTATTACAAGTCCGCCGTCAGCGGCAACTGGAACAATACTAACACCTGGGTCTGGTCCGATACGCAGAACGGCACTTACACTGGCGCGGTGTTAACGCCCAACAGCACTAATACGCTCGGCGTGACCGTGCTCGCTACGCACAGCGTGACCAATTCCTCCTCGGTGACGGTGGATCATGTGAGCGTTGCCGCAAACGGCACGCTCGTGGTCAACAGCAGTGTGACTTTGTCCGTGGCCAAGAGCAGCGGCAACGATCTCGACGTTTTCGGAACGGTCATCAATTCGGGAACGATTGCTACAAATGCCGGTCCGGTGATCGCCTTTGAGGCCGCGAGCTTGTATCAGCACAACCAAAATTCTGGGGCCATTCCAACCTCCATCTGGAATACTACTTCCACTTGTGAAATCACCGGCTCAGCCGGCAGCACCACCGGGCCGACCAGCCTCGGGCAGGCTTTTGGCAACTTCAAGTGGAACAGCCCGGCGCAGAATACGACCTGCAACCTGAACGGCGCTTTGACGACCGTGAACGGCGACTTCATCGTCGTGAACACCGGCGGTCAGATTTTGCGTGGCGCAGGAACGGCTGGTGTCACACTGAACATCGCAGGCAGTATGAAGATTCAGAATACCGGCGGGGCGTCGGTCTTTGCGTTAGGGAACAACAACCCGACGGCGACCATTTACAATATCTCGAACAACATCGAGGTCGCGAGCGGGGCGATTCTTGATTTCAAGGAGGCCGGCACTTCTGGTGGCGGCTACACGGTGAATCTTTACGGCAACCTGATCGTTTCCGGCACCGGCATCTTACGCAAGAGCAACACCGGCACGGGCGGGTTCAACTTCGTTAAGAATGGAACGCAAACCGTGGCCGTGGATTCAACTGCCATCTGCGGTGCGACGACCACCGGCACCGCCACGGCCATTGGTTGGACCGTGAGCAGCAACACCGTTCTCGATCTCGGCACCAGCGTGATCGTCGGCGCTAACTCGTCGTTCACCACCGCTTCGGGCAGCACGTTGCGCATCGGTTCCTCCGGCGGCATCGCGGCATCCGGTGCCACGGGCAACGTTCAGACCGGGACGCGCACGTTCGATGGCGCGGGAAATTATTTTTACACCGGCACTAACGCGCAGGTCACAGGCACTGGTTTGCCGACGACCACCGGCAATATTCAAATCCTGAACACCAATGGGGTCGTGACGCTGACGCAGTCTGCCACGGTGAATACGCCCGGCACATTCACCGTCGCGACCGGCGCATTCCTGCAGGAGTCCAGCGACAACATCAACGGCACGGGTAGTTTCACATTGCAGGATGGCGGCACGCTGGGAATTGACAGCTCCGGCGGTTTGACGCTTTCTTCGACAACGTCGGGCATGGTTCGTGTCAGTGGCACGCGCACACTTAGCTCTTCTGGCAGCTTCGTATACAACGGTGTGGTGGCGCAAAACATCGGCGGCGGTCTGCCATCCAGTTCGGCCAGCGTGACCATCGCGAACACCAACGCGCCGGTCTCGTTGAGCAGTGGCACGCGCACGATCACCAACCTCACCGTGAATGCCAACGCCACGCTTGATTTCGCGAGCACCACCGGGGCGAGCCAGGTGTTGAACACGGTGAACCCGCCGGTGCTCAATGGCACACTTATCATGGAAGTGAACAAGACCGCGCCCAATACGTTCACCGGCTCCAAGCTCACCCAGCTTTCCGGCGTGTTGAATTATGCTGGCGCATTGATCGTGACCAACTTGGGATCGGGTTTGCAGGCTGGCGACACGATTCCGGTCTTCAACTCCGCCGGTGGATTCAGCGGTGGCTTCAGCAGTGTCACTGCGCCGGTGGCCCCGACTGGCTTGACCCGCGATGTTTCACAACTTACCGGCGGCACGGGTGGCAACATCGTCTTCAGTTGCGATGGTTCCCTCTCTGCCAGCGCCGCGCCGAACACCACGAACTGCGTCGGCAGCAGCTACTCGCTGAATGGCTCCGCCAGCAGCGGCGGCGGCGGCTACACCTACAGCTGGGTTTCCTCGCCAGCAGGCTTTACTTCGTCGAGCGCGAATCCTTCTGTCAGCCCGACTGCTACGACGACTTATGATCTCACCGTCACCGACGCTAACGGCTGCACCGCCGTCGCATCGGTCACAGTCACGGTGAATCCGTCGCCCACCATCACGCTCGGCAGCAGCCCGTCGGTGGTCTATAGCAGCACCAGTGCGAACTTGCCTTACACCGGCACGACGGAAAGCCCGAATCAATACAGCATCGTGTTTGATGCCGCCGCGCAAGCCGCCGGGTTTGCTAACGTTAGTTTGACCTCGCTTCCGGGCAGCCCGATTGCGTTGACAGTTCCTGCAACCGCGCCGGTCGGAACTTATAACGGAACGGTTTCTGTGCAAACCGCTGCGGGTTGCTCAAGTTCTCCAACCGCATTTACGGTGACGGTAACCGCAAAAGCTCTGACCATCACCGCGTCTGACGCGAGTAAGTTTTATGGCCAGACGGTGACGTTTGCCGGAACTGAATTCACGACCGGCGGTTTGATCAACAGTGATTCTGTGACGTCTGTTTCGCTCACGAGCGCTGGCGCGACCAACACCGCAACCGTGGGAAGCTATAGCATTGTGCCGAGCGCAGCCTCGGGCAGTGGATTGACGAACTACAGCATCACCTACAGCAACGGAACATTGACCGTTAATCCCGCGTCCACTTCTGTTACGGTTACCTCGACACAAAATCCGTCCGGCTACCGTGACAGTGTCGCTTTCATCGCAGCGTTGCCTGCCGACGCCACTGGTAGCGTGGTATTCTCCACCATCAGCGGCAGCTTCAGCACGAACACTGTGAGTGGGACGAACACCACCAGCCTTTCCATCACCAATCTGCCGCGCGGCACGAACCTCATTACTGCGGCCTATCTTGGCGATAGCAATTACGCCGGCAGCACGAATACGTTGAATCAAATCGTCACCAACCATCCGCCGGTGGCCAACCCTGCCGCCTACACCCGGAACACGGCGGTGAACACGTTCAAGATTCTCGTCAGCAACCTGTTGACCAACGCGACCGATGTGGACAGCGACACCCTCGCATTGGATTCCGTCGGTGCGACGACCAACAATGCCAGCGTGACGATTTCTGGCGGCTACGTGATGTATAGCAACACAAACGCCGTGGTTGATCAGTTCACCTACACCGTCACTGACGGCTTTGGCGGCACGAACAGCGCAACCATCACGATCAACGTGGACAGCACGCCGGTGTTCGGACAAAGCGAAATCGTGAGCGGCAGCGGCGGCACCGCTACGTTGAATTTCGCAGGCATCCCGGGTTACAGCTACAGCGTGGGCCGCTCCACGAACTTGACGAGCTGGACCGTGATCTGGACAACGAATGCACCGGCAGGTGGCGTGTTCCAGTTCATTGACACCGCCGCTCCGGAACCCAACGCCTATTACCAATTGCAGTTCAATCCCTGACCTCCGATGGGGTTGCTCGCCCTGACCGACCACAGCAATACCATGTTGTTTGAAGGGAAGGGCGAGCAATCAAAATAATCCGAAGGGACTCCAGTCTTCAGCCCAAGGTGCGCCAGTGGCGCTACCTTGGGTTTTTGTTACCCGTGTCCGGAATCGAGATGCCGAGGTCGGTGATTGCCATCCCCAGGTCTGGAATCAAGATTTCAGACGCCTTGCTCAAAGTTTTGGGCAAGCCCGTAGGGCTGGCATATTTGTAGATACCCGATGCGTGGGAAAAAAGCTCCGTTGGAGCGACATCATCCGGCAAAGGGCAGGGGAATATGCCGCCCCGACGGGGCTGGATTGGTTTTGGGATTTGGTTTCTACAAAGATGCCGCGCCTACGGCGCTGACTTGGTTGCAGCCTATCCTCATATTAGGCGGCATCAACATATCATTGTCAAAAGCTCTGCAAACTTTCCAACCAAAAAAGTAAAAACCATACCGGCGACTGCTCTGATAATGCACCACTTCTCTCTGACGGCAAAACAGCCTGCCAGCGCCAACACGCAAATAATAGCACTAACAACGAACGACCAGCGCCATACGAGACATATCCGTGTAAATGGAAACATATCTTCAGGCCATAAAAAATACGTCAGGCATGAAGCCTCAAGGTAACAAAGCGCAAGTGCGACAAATGGCGCAGCTAAACTAAACCATGTCCAACGCCTGATAAAATATGTCATGGACGTGCTCATGCCGCCTAACAGATAATTGATGACCGCCTGTGCAGCCTATCCTTAATCTGGTTGGGAACGTATTTGGTTTTCAAGTTGCTGTCCATCAGTAACTAGGTTGGCCATTCCCGGTTGTTCATCGGCGAGCAACGCCCCATTTCGTAGCAGCGAACGTGAGTTCGCTCATTCTAAATAGCGGGCAATAGTTAGAGCCCACTCACGTCGGCTGCTACACAGAATTACTGCTTCCCCTTCACCAACGCCTCGACCACTTGCGGGTCGGCGAGGGTGGAGACGTCGCCGATCTGGTCGGTCTGGTTCTCGGCGATCTTGCGCAGGATGCGGCGCATGATTTTACCGGAGCGCGTCTTCGGCAGGCCGGGCGCGAATTGGATCTTATCCGGCACGGCGATGGCGCCGATCTCTTTGCGGACGTGTTGCGCGAGTTCCTTCTTCAACTCGTCACTTTCGGCGATGCCGTCTTTCAACGTCACGAACGCGTAGAGCGCCTGGCCTTTGATGTCGTGCGGCATGGGCGCGACGGCGGCTTCGGCAACTTTGGCGTGGCTCACAAGCGCACTCTCAACTTCCGCCGTGCCGATGCGGTGGCCGGAGACATTGACGACATCGTCCACGCGGCCGAGCAACCAGTAGTCGCCATCGGCATC
>CAINDH010000262.1 GCA_903847285.1 uncultured Verrucomicrobia subdivision 3 bacterium
CTCAACGTGTATCGCATGAAAATGCTCGGCGCGGAAGTCGTGCCGGTGCAGGCGGGCCAGAAGACCTTGAAGGAAGCCGTCAACGAAGCCATGCGCGACTGGGTGACGAACATCCGCCACACGCATTACATTCTCGGCACGGCCTACGGCGCGCATCCGTATCCCGTGATGGTGCGGAATTTCCAGCGCATCATCGGCGACGAAGCGCGCGCGCAGATTTTGGAAAAGGAAAAGCGTCTGCCCGACATGCTCATCGCCTGCGTCGGCGGCGGCTCGAACGCCATCGGACTTTTTTATCCGTTCCTCGATGACAAATCTGTGAAGCTCGTCGGCGTGGAAGCCGGCGGACTCGGCATCCAGCCCGAGCAGCACGCGGCGCGGTTTCAGGGCGGCTCGCTCGGCGTGTTGCAGGGCACGCGCAGCTATATTTTGCAGGACGAATTCGGCCAGATCCAATCCACGCACAGCGTCAGCGCCGGACTCGATTACGCCGCCGTCGGGCCGGAACACGCGTGGCTGCGCGACGCCAGCCGCGCGGAATACACCTACGCCACCGACGACCGGGCGCTCGAAGCCTTCATGAAACTCGCGCGGCTCGAAGGCATCATCCCCGCGCTGGAAAGTTCGCACGCCGTCGCCGAAGTCATCCACCGCGCGCCGACGATGGGCAAAGACCAGATCATCATCGTGAATCTCTCCGGCCGCGGCGACAAAGACGTGGCGCAAGTGGCGGATAAGGTGGGTTTGCAGATGCCGAAATAAAAATGAAACTGTATGTAGGCATTACAGATTCAGATTGGTTTAAATTTCTTCGTGCGCGCAACGCGGAGGAAATGAATTTCTGGCGACCCGGAGGCAATACAAACTTTGGCGCAATAAGTCCGGGTGAACTTTTTCTATTCAAGACGCGTTTTCCGGATAACCGAATTGTGGGTGGCGCTTATTATGTTCGGCACACTTCACTTCCACTTCATCTTGCTTGGGAGGTATTCAAAGAAGCCAACGGCGTTCAATCGCATCAGTCGTTCCAACAAAAAATTAGCTCGATTCGAAAAGACAATGAACGGAATCCGGTCATTGGATGCACAGTATTAACCCAGCCCTTTTACTTCAGTGATGAAGATGCGCTGCCGCCGCCGCTGGATTGGTCTCAAAACATCGTCACTGGAAAAAGCTACGATGCGCTGACTGCAGAGGGAGCGCGACTATATGAGAGTGTCAAACTTGCGTTAACCCGACAGGTAGGAGCCGACCGTTTGTCTGGAATGATTCTTCAGGATCAGCCTAACCGTTATGGAAGCGAACAACTTGTTAAGCCAAGATTGGGACAAGGAGGATTTCGGGTGGTGGTAATGGAAAGTTACGGAAGGCGATGCGCTATTACTGGTGAAAAAACACTTCCAGTTTTAGAAGCTGCCCATATTCAGCCATATTCGGATGATGGGCCGCACACCATCTCAAACGGAGTTTTTCTTCGTTCAGATTTTCACACGCTTTTTGATCGTGGCTACATAACGATTACGAACGAGCATCGTGTTGAAGTGAGTAAAAGGATTCGCGAGGAGTTTTCAAATGGAAAAGAGTATTACGCGTTTCACGGCAAGGAACTTCAATTCAAACCAAAGCAATCTGAAGAGTGTCCGGCTCGTGAATACTTGGAGTGGCATCAAACCCATCGGTTTCTCAACTCCTAGTCGACAGCCGTCCGCAAACATCACCGACCCAATTTCTTGTAGCGGCGCTGTGTCAGCGCCGTCGTCGGTCACAGACCGACGCTACAGCCGCCTTTGCCCGCGCCTTCGCCCGGCTGGAAAAAGATTTGCGCGCTTCGGTTGGTGGATGAAAAGCGGTGGAGGACCACCGCACTCCAGGACGCTGACGCGCGGTTCGTGAGTTTCAGACAACGCGGAGCGTCTTGGACTGCGCCAGCCCTCTGGCACTTTCTGCGCGGCCCGGCAAAGCCATTGGGCAAATCGCGGCGGCCAGAATGATGCACACGTGAAAGATTGAAAAAAAAATTACAACCGCCAGAATCTTGGCGCTCATGAGCCACGCCGCCCCGAACCCGCCCGACCACGCCGCGCACGCCCGTTC
>CAINDH010000263.1 GCA_903847285.1 uncultured Verrucomicrobia subdivision 3 bacterium
CGGAACTTCTTCACCGCGCGATTTCATTTCCGCGACGATGGCTTCCACGCCCGCGCCTTCGGAAATGAACAGATTCACGCAATCATGCTTGTCCATGATTTTACGCAAGCGCGCAGCCTCGCCTTTGATGTCGAGCGCCATCTCGGGAATGTAGATGCCGTGAACGTCGCGGCGTTCCTCGCTCAAACCGAGGTCGGGCAAAAAGTTCATCGTGCCCATGAATTTTCGATACTCCTCCGCCGTCGCCGCCGTGAGCCAACCGCAGTTGCGGCCCATGACTTCGTGAATGATGAGCATACGCGGGTTCGCGTTGTGCTCGGCCACGACGTTCGCGAAATAATGCGCGCCCTCTTCCGCCGCCGTCCACGCGCCTAGGCTTTGATGAATCGGAATCACGTCATTATCAATCGTCTTGGGCATACCCACGACGGTGAGATTGTAATTATTCGTCTTGAGAAATTTCGCTAGATCCGCCGCCGCCGTGTTCGTATCGTCGCCGCCGATGGTGTGCAACACATCCACGCCGTCCTTGATGAGTTGATCCGCCGCGACCTTTTGCGGGTCTTGACCTTCCTTCACGAGCCCGCGCTTCAGGCAGTCTTTGATGTTCGTAAGTTTCACGCGGCTGTTGCCGATGGGACTGCCGCCGTGTTCAACAAGCGCCTGCCAATTCTTGCGCGCCTGCGCTGTCACCTTCATGCTCTTGCCCTGCAGCAGACCCATGTAACCATTCACGTAGCAGATGAGTTCCACCTTGGGCGCAGTGCGCGTGTAGGCTTCGATGAGATAACCGATGGATGCGCTCAAGCACGGAGCCAGACCGCCCGCCGTTAGAATTCCAACCTTCTTCACTTTTTTATTCATAAAATTTTGCGGAGGAACAAACCTCTGGCCGCCGATGATGCTTCAAACGCGCTTGAAGCTCAATTTCAAACCGGCGGTCTGCGGGTCGCGCGCCAGCCGATTGAAAAAGTGGGAATTCGTTTCAGCATAAACTTGTGCGTCCGGAGGGTGTGCCTTATTTTCGCCATGAACAAGCCAACCAAGGAACTACCATGCGAATGTTGATGATCGTCTCCATGCCCCACCACAAATTCAACGCCGCCGTCCAAGACGGAACCGTCGGCGCCAAGATCGGCAAGATTTTGGATGCGCAAAAACCCGAGGCCGCCTACTTCACCGAGCTCAATGGCCTGCGCACCGGCATTCTCGTCGTGAACCTCACCGACGCCTCGCAGATCCCCGCGTTTGCCGAGCCGTGGTTTCTGACGTTCGAGGCGGATGTGCAACTTCGTCCGGCCATGCTGCCGGCGGATTTACAACGTTCCGGGATCGACACCATCGGCAAACAGTGGAGCTGAAGCGCCAACCGCGGGGCAGATGGATTTGAATCTGTAGCGGCGGTCATAGACCGCCGAATTAAACGTGCCCTCTGGCTTGAAGCGGATAAATCTCTCCTTGATACGGCCAATCTTCAGGACGGGCGGCCAGTTTTTTACGCACGGGATTTTCCGCAACATAAAGCCACTTCTCGGAATACGATTCTTCCGAGCGCATCAGATGGTCGAAGAAACCCTTCTGCCAATGCGGTGCGGGAACATTCATTCCCCGCAATGTTTTCGAGAGCGAGTTCTTCAAACTTTTCATCCATTCAGAAAGCAGAGAAAGACGGCGGTCGCAGACCGCCGCTACAGGTTCGCCGCTTGTAGCGTCGGTCTGTGACCGACGACGTTCAATGAGCGCCGTCTCGTATTCCTCACCAAACGCCACAAACAAATGGAGATGATCCGGCATCAAAACATATTTGCCGACGAACACGCCTCGCGTCAGCCCGGCCTCGCAAAATTTTCGGAAATCTTCGTGGACTTTGGCGTTGGCGAGAATGGGTTTGCGGTCTTCGGTGTTCGTGGTGACGAAATAGAGCGGATGGCTGGTGAAAAGCCGGTCAAGACGTTTGAGTCTGGGCGGACGCTCGTCCGAATTCATGGAGGAATTGTAGCGGCGGTCTGCGACCGCCGAAAGAAATTTGAGTGGAGAACGGCGGTCACAGACCGCCGCTACAGAAATCAGAGCGTCTTGAAGTAGTCTTCGCGAATTACAACCTCCTCGATGACTTTCTGCTGAACATCAACGCCAATCCGAAGCTGTTTGAGTTTTTCAACCAACTCTTCACCGTCCACCAAATCAATTGGACGCGCGCCATCACGTTGCGCTTCGGAACGAGCTTCACGAGTAAATGTGCCGGTCGTGATCAGCAAACCTTTGTCGGCTCGCCCATCCATTGCGCCACGAAAATCACGAACCACAGAAGCACCGACGCTGCCTTTGTAACGCTTGGATTGAAACTTCACATGGAATGAAAGCAATCCACCAATCCGAACGACGCCTTTGCCATCAATTCCGCCATCACCAGAACGACCAGTTACCTCAACGTGAATGAAACCTGATTCGCGAAGCAACCGTTGGCACAAGCGCTCAAACGCTGCTGGCGAAATTCCGCGAATTATTTCAAGCAGACGATCTTCCCAAGTAGGTTCTGCGTCATCTGCGGCATCGGAAGATTCCTGTCCGCCGGATTTGTCGCTCTGCATGGCGACGACCACTCGTTTGATTTCCTCTTTGTCGACCGACTTGCATTTGCTGCCTTCTGGAGTCAGCGACCAAACTCCACGGGTTGAATTTTCAAGAAGGCCAAAACGCTTGAGATAATTTCTTGCCCAAGCGAGGCGATAGCTCAACTTGGTTCTTGTTCCGCGATGAATTTCAGCAATTTCTTTCTCACTCAAGCGCAAGTTCACCGCGACCGCGTCTTCTTGTTCCGTAATGGATGCAGACCCACCGAGTTGTTGCATTGCTTGCAACAACGGTTCAAACAACTCGTCGTATTTCGGCACTGCCATAAATTTAATTCTTCGCCCCCGCCAGTTCTTCCTCGAAATCCACAATCTCTTTGATCTGCACCAGAAACCAGCGGTCAATTTTCGTGAGGTTGAAAATCTCCTCGATGGTGAAGCCGGCGCGCAGGGCGTGGCGGATGAAGAAGATGCGTTCGGCGTTGGGCACGCTCAGTTTGCGGCTGATGACGTCGCGCGGGAGGATGTCGCGGTCGCCATAGACTTCCGTGCCGATGCGCCAGGGTTTGCCGTCGCCGCCCAGACCGCTGCGGCCAATCTCCAGCGAGCGCAG
>CAINDH010000264.1 GCA_903847285.1 uncultured Verrucomicrobia subdivision 3 bacterium
CGATCTACAACAACACCGGAATCATTTATTATAACAACTGCGAAGTCTGGGGCAGCGTGGATTACATCTACGGTGCCGCCCTGGCGGTGTTTGAGCAGTGCACCATTGTAGAAATCCGTTCGACTGGCGGGCCCTACACGGCACCGAACACAGCTTACGCTCAACCCTACGGATTGGTTTTTCTGAATTGCACATTCCCACGCGCGCTCATCGCCAACGGCTATCCCTTCGACGTCGGCACGGCCAATACGACATTCATGCGCCCGTGGGGAAAAGATGGCATGACTGCGATAATCAATTGCGCGGTGGGCAGCCAGATTTCCACCGCAGGTTGGCTCGATTGGGGCAATCGGCAAACCACCTGCCGGGCGCGGGAATACGGGAACACTCTGATTGGTGGTGGAAGTGTGACGCCGTCGCAACGCCAGTCGGCGGGCGCTTACTGGCTGAACACCATTGACCCGGACTATGTCAACAATCCGTCAATTGACCCTGATGCGGATGGGAGTTTGTTGCTTCCACCCAGTGGGTCGGCCAACCGCACCAATGTCACAGTGAACCCGGCGGATTACACGCTCGCTGCCATCTTCGGAAATTCGTATTACAACCTGAGTGGCTGGTTGCCCAAGGTAATTCCGGCCATCACCGTCCAGCCAACGAATAAAACCGTCAGCGCCGGTTCTCCCGTATCGTTCTCGGTTGTTGCGGTTGGGCTGCCTGATCCGACGTATCAATGGCGCAAGAACGGCACAAATATTTTAGGCGCGACGAACGCCACGTTCAACATCTCCGGCGCGAATCTGAACGATAATGCGGCCTACAGTGTTCTTGTCACCAACTCTGCGGGTTCGATCACGAGCAGCAACGCCGTGTTGAGTGTTCCCGCCGCATCCATCCCGGTCTCGGCAACGGTTGTTGGTGGAGCGTTGAGGCTCACTTGGCCAGTTGAAATGATTGGCTATCACGTCGAAGTGCAGACCAACAATTTGACATCGGGCTTCGGAACGAACTGGATATCGCTTGGTTATAACACGACGAACACCGTTAGTTTCCCGCTCAGCCCAGGCATTGGTAGTATGTTCTATCGTTTGGTTTATCCTTGAACCGAGCTGATGAATGAACTGTAAATTTGTCATCGCTGTTTGTTTTGGGCTGGCAGCCTTTCAAACGTTTGGGTTGCCGGCATTCCCCGGCGCGGAGGGCGCGGGTGTTAACGCCATTGGCGGGCGCGGCGGCACTGTGTTCCACGTCACCACCACGAATGACAACGGCTCCAGCAGTCTCGCGGGAAGCCTGCGTCAGGGCGTGAGTGTCGCAAACCGCACCATTGTCTTTGATGTATCCGGCACGATCAATCTCGCGTCCGACCTGAAAGTTACCGCCGCCAATCTCACCATTGCGGGACAGACTGCGCCGGGCGACGGCATCGCCATAAAAGGTCGGTCCTTCGTGATTCAAAACACCCACGATGTGGTCGTGCGTTATCTGCGCTGCCGACCGGGTGATGTCAACGGCACCAATTTTCAGGGCGACGCCTTTGATTTTGTGAATGCGACGAATGTCATTGCCGACCACATTTCCGCGACGTGGAGCGTGGACGAATGCCTGTCGCCGACCCATTTTGAGAACGTGACCATCCAGTGGTGTCTGATTGGCGAATCCATGAACAAGTCTGTCCATGTGAAAGGCGCGCATGGCTACGGCTCGCTCATCAAATACACCGATAAGATGGTGACCTTCCATCACAACCTCTACGCGCACAATGTGAGTCGCAATCCGCGTCCTGGCAGCAGCGTCAAACTGGATTTCGTCAACAACGTCGTCTATGACTGGGGCGGCTTTTGTGGTTACAACGGCGATGATACGGCGGAGGAAATTGCCGTCGGCGGATTATATTTCACGAACGCTATCAACTACGTCTCCAACTGTTTCGTGACGGGGCCAAACACGGGCACCTCGCACCAGAGCAACGCCTTTGCTTCCGGCGTCACGAATGCGTTGCAGTGCTGGATATTCCAGTCGGGGAATTACATGGACAGCAATCGGAACTCGGTGCTCGACGGCAGCAACACCGGCTGGAGTATGTTCACCGGGATTTTTACGCAGCTCGGCAGCCGCTACGCCCCCTTGCCGCAAATCGTGGCGGATAATCCAACGACTGCCTACGAACGTGTGCTGGCTTTCGTCGGCGCATCGCAGTCTCGCGATTCGGCTGACAGCCGGGTCATTCGCACCGTGCGCAATCACAACGGCTGCATCATTGATTTCATCAGCACCAACACTTTCGCCGGCGACTACATCACCAACAATGTGTCCGGCACGAATTACACCGGCGTGAATCCGTGGCCGGCCCTCATCTCCGCCGGTGCGCCGCTGGACACTGACCAGGATGGGATGCCCGACTACTGGGAAAGAAATCTTGGCTTCAACCCGAACGTGGCGAACAACAATCACACCAACGCCAGCGGCTACACCGACTTGGAGGACTACCTGAATTTTCTCGGCGCACCGCACAACTTCGGCGGCGTGAACACGGCGAATTTTACCGACCTCCGCGCACTGACCGGCGGCGATTCAAACCTGGTCTTCACCGTCGCGAATCCGACCAATGGCGTGGTCTCCCTAGCCGCTGACGGTATCACGGCGCGTTTTCTGCCGACGACGAATTTCATCGGTCTCGCATATTTTGGCTTCAGTGTGACGAACGCAACGAACCACACCTCGTTCGGCCCGGTCGTGGTGACGACGTTCATCACAAACGGTCCACCGATCATCGTCAGTCAGCCGTCGAACTCCACCAACGCACCCGGCAGCACGGCGACATTTTCCGTCGGCGCGGCGAACGCGGGCTTGTTCTATTATTGGCGTCGAGGCGGCACCAACTTGGTGAACAGCGGCAACATTTCCAGCGGTGTGACCAATGTCACCCTGACGTTCACCAACCTTGCCGCCGCCAACGCGGGAAATTATTCCGTGGTGGTCACCAATTTTTCCGGCGCAGTCACCAGCAGTGTTGCCGTGCTGTCCATTGCGCCCAGCACCGCGCCGACCAATCTTTCCTTCACGGTAAGTGGCGGAGCGATTCAATTTTCCTGGCCGACGGATCACATCGGCTGGCGGTTGGAATGCCAGACCAACAGCCTTGGAACGGGCTTGAACACAAATTGGTCCACCGTCGTTGGTTCAGCGCTGACAAACCAGATTTCGATTCCGATGACGCTGGCCAACGGGAGTATTTTTTATCGTCTGGCTTACCCATGAACTTAATTTTCGAAATAAAAACAAATTTTCTGCGTGCGGGTCTTGCGCTCGCAGCGTTGACCGCAGTTTTGCAAGTGCCTGCTCAACAGCTGGCGGCTGAACCACCGTTCCGCAATCCGAATTTGCCGGTTGAGAAGCGCGTGGATGATTTAATCTCCCGGCTAACCATCGAAGAAAAAATTGGCCAGACGATGATGGCGTCGCCAGAAATCAAACGTCTCGAGATTCCGAAATACGACTGGTGGAACGAGGCGCTCCACGGTGTAGCACGCAATGGCGCGGCAACCGTTTTCCCGCAGGCCATCGGACTTGCCGCGACGTGGAATCCTGAATTGCATCAGCGCATCGCCGACGCCATTTCGACGGAGGCGCGAGCGAAGAACAACGAGGCCATCCGCAACTCCGGCGGATTTTCCAAACGCTATCAAGGCCTGACCATCTGGTCGCCGAACATCAATATCTTCCGCGATCCGCGTTGGGGTCGCGGTCAGGAAACTTACGGCGAAGATCCTTTTCTGACTGGCTCACTGGGCGTCGCCTTTGTGCGTGGCTTGCAGGGAAATGACACGAACTATTTGAAGACGGTGGCGACTGTGAAACATTTTGCAGTTCACAGCGGACCGGAGCCGTTGCGACATGGATTCGATGCGGTCGTTTCTCCTCGCGATCTGCGGGAAACGTATCTGCCGGCATTTGAAGCTGGCATCCGCGAAGGCGGCGCGATGTCGCTGATGAGCGCTTACAATGCGGTCAACGGCGTTCCCGCGCCCGCCAGCACGAACCTGCTCCAAAACATTCTTCGCGATGAGTGGGGATTCAAAGGCGCGGTTGTTGGCGACGTGGATAATGTCTCCGACATGTGGCGCCCCGGCACTCATGAGTATGTCAAAGATGCAGCGGAGGCCAGTGCACTCGCGATCAAGGCGGGCAATGATTTGTGCAGCGGCACAACTTACGAGGCGCTGGCTGATGCGTTGAAGCGAGGCTTGGTCACTGAGGCAGACATTAACAAGGCACTGCGACGACTTTTCTTTCTTCGTTTCAAGCTGGGCCAGTTTGATCCAGCCGAGCGGGTTGGTTATCGGAGCATTCCCATTTCAGAAAATGATTCGCCGGCGCACGATCGACTGGCGCTCGAAGCGGCGCGCCAAAGTCTGGTGCTGTTGAAGAATGATGGAACGTTGCCTTGGGATGCGAAGAAGTTGAAGACCGTCGCTATCATTGGTCCGACTGCCGACGATGAATCCGCGTTGTTGGGCAATTACAGCGGGACACCGAGCCGAAAAATCACCTTGGCAAAGGGAATTAAATCCAAATTGGAAGCGGCGGGCGTGAAAGTGTTGATCGAGCCAGGAGCGCCGCTGGTCAAAGGATTTCGTATGAATGGCAAACCGTTCCCAGCAGGTGCAATTTTCACCGATGCGGAACGGAGTAAGCCCGGATTAAAAGGCGAAGTCTTCGCGCATGAACAACAGGACGCGAAGAAAGCCCAAGTGGAAGGCAAGCCGGTTTCCACTCGCACTGATGCGCAGATTGATCTGCAATGGGACGAGACACAGCCGGTCGAAGGCATTCCCATCACGCTCTCGTCAGTTCGCTGGACGGGCGTGATGATCCCCCCGAAATCAGGCGAATATGTTTTGGGTGTGGTCGCCGAAGGTGCGGTGCGGTTGTTCGTTGACGACAAGCGGGTCATAGATTCGTGGCGCAAAGATCCTGAACGGCCGTTGAGCACGACCATGCAACTTGAAGCTGGCAAGCTCTATAAAGTGCGCCTGGAATATGCGCAACTCACACCCAAGGGTCGCATCCAGTTCGGGTGGATCATTCCGGGCGAAGACGATGCTCTCGAACGCGCGCTGGCTGCGGCCAAGCAAGCTGACCACATCGTGCTGGCTTTGGGGCTGACGCCTGACCTCGAAGGCGAATCTATGAGCGTAACCGCCGAAGGGTTCAGCGGTGGTGATCGCACCACAATTCAACTGCCTGCCACGCAGCGTGTGCTGCTCGAAAAAGTGGCGGCGTTGAAAAAGCCAACCGTAGTTGTTTTGACCACGGGCAGCGCAATCAGCTTTGACCAAAATCAGGCGAACGCGGTGCTGCTGTGCTGGTATTACGGACAGCGTGGTGCGGACGCCGTTGCGGAAGCGTTGCTCGGCGAGGTGAATCCCGCTGGTCGTCTGCCGGTCACGTTTTATTGCGACGACAGCGACCTGCCACCCTTCGAGAGTTATTCGATGACCAATCGGACCTACCGCTATTTCGCCGGCAAACCGCTTTACGCCTTCGGTCATGGATTAAGCTACACGACTTTTGATTACCAAAAAATCACCCTCTCGACGGCGTCCGCGAAGCTGGGCGATTCCATGACTGTGGCTGCGGCGGTGAAGAACACTGGCAAACGCGATGGGGATGAAGTTGTTCAAGTTTATGCCACCGCCCTGAAATCGCCGGTGCCGATGCCGTTGCGGCAATTGGTCGGATTCCAGCGCGTCGCTTTCAAAGCGGGTGAAACGAAAACTGTGAAGCTCGTGGTGCCAGTGGAACGTCTGCGTCGTTGGGACGAGGCCGGGAAAAACTATGTGGTGGATCCGGGCGATTATCAAATCGCCGTCGGGCCGTCATCTGACCAGCCGGTGGTCAAAGCAACCCTAAACATTCTTCACTAAAATTCACGGAGAAAATTTACGATGAAAATACATGCAAAAAACTGGAGCCTGAATTTGCTGGCTATCTTCGCGGCTTTGACTGTCGCTTCGTCAAGCCTGGCCGAGACTGCAAAAATCAAAATTGTTCTCGTCGGCGATTCCACGGTGACGGACAACGCCGGCTGGGGACTGGGCTTCAAACAATTTCTCACTGACGGAGCCGGGTGCATCAACACCTCGCAAGGCGGGCGCAGTTCGCAAAGCTTTATGACCGAAGGACGCTGGACGAATGCGCTCGCGTTGCACGGCGATTATTACCTGATTCAATTCGGCCATAACAACGAGCCGGGCAAGCCGGGTCGTTCGACGGACATGCCTACGTTCGTCGCCAATATGAAACAGTATGTGGATGACGCGCGGGCCGTCGGCGCGAAGCCGGTGCTCGTCACACCATTGACGCGCCGACAATGGGATAAAGAAAATCCCGGCAAAATCAAATCCAGCCTCGCGCCTTACGCGGAGGAAGTCCGCAAGATTGCCGCCGAGAAAAATGTTCCGCTGGTGGATTTGCAGGCGCGCAGCATCGAGTTGTGCGAATCGCTTGGGCCGGAAAAATGCTTGGAGTTTAGTCCGCCGAAAATTGTGGGTGGCGCGAACACGGGCGGTTATGACGGAACACATCTAAATGCGAAAGGCCATGTGATGTTTGCGCGGCTGGTCGTGGAGGAATTACGCAAGGCCGCGCCGGAACTGGCGTCCGTGCTGCGCGCCGAGCCGGTGAATGCCAATCCCGTCGCGAAAGAATCCAGATACGATGCCGTGGTTGCTTTTGATGGTTCAGGCACGCACACAAACATCCAGTCGGCCATTGCCGCCGCGCCGGATGGCGGCACTAAGTGGTTCACCATCCTCGTGAAGCCTGGCGCATATCAAGGACAGTTCATGATTCCCAAGACGAAGCGTTTCATCCGGCTCATCGGCGAGGAAATGGAAAACACCGTGCTGACGTGGCCCTACAATGTCAACGACCGGAAAGGCATGGGCATTGCCACCTATCAATTCGATCCGGGCATGGTCGTGGCGGCGAATGATTTTTGCGCGGAAAATCTTACGATTGAAAACACGTCCGGCGATCATGGCCAGGCGCTGGCGTTGCGCGTGGACGCCGACCGCGCTGCGTTCAAGCACTGCCGCATCCTTGGCTGGCAGGACACGTTGATGGTGAACAATGGGCGGCAGTATTTCACGAATTGTTACATCGCCGGTCGCGTGGATTTTATTTACGGGTCGGGCACGGCAGTGTTTGATCGTTGCGAGATTCATAGCAAGAACGGAGGTTATATCACTGCCGCCAGCACGCCGAAGGATCATCCGTCCGGTTTAACCTTCCTTGACTGCAAACTGACGGGCGACCCGACGCCCTGGAACTCAACTAACAAACAAGCTCAATTCGAAAAATCAGAGGTGAAAACTTATCTGGGCCGCCCGTGGCGGTCAACCGCGAGCGTGGCTTTTATCAACTGCGAAATGGATGCGCACATCAAGCCCGCCGGCTGGAATAATTGGGGCAATGTGACAAATGAGACGCCCGCGCGTTATGCTGAATTCAACAACACCGGGCCGGGTGCGGATCCCGAAAAACGCGTCAAATGGATGAAACAGTTGACCGCAGATGAAGCGAAGGATTTCACCATCGGAAAAATTTTCGGCGGCGCGGACGGCTGGAATCCCGTTGCGGATAATTTGCAAAAATAGGCGGCTTATGAAATTGAAACAGCGTTCAGCCCCAAAAAACCCTGAAATTATTTTCGCATGGGAGCGGTTGTCCAAACTCATCGGGCCGGCCGTCTCCGCGAATCATCCGGGCGTTGACCGCTGTCTTGGCTTCATTGCAAAAAAATTCCGCGAGCCGATTCAAATCGCGGATTTGGTGGAGGTTTCGGGAATGTCCCGCCGGGGTTTTTGCAAGGCCTTCAACCGCTGCCTCGGCGCGAATCCCGGCGCGGTGTTGCGCCATGTCCGCATCGAGCAGGCGAAGCGACTTTTGATGGAGCATGATTTGCTTTTAAGGCAAGTGGCCAAATCGTGCGGTTACCGGAGCGAAAACAGTTTTTGTGTGGCGTTTCAACGCACGGTGGGGATGCCGCCAAAAAAATTTCAAAGACAGTATCGGCTGGCGATCGGCAGCCGTCAGCGGCAGGGCAGGGTGGATGACTTCCTGCTGTTGCCGGCAAGCGATTCAACAATAGCGGCTTCGTTGTCAGTGGGGACAGGAGATTATCTGGCTGGAATTTCATCTTTTGAATTCCGCAAATCTGGCGGGTTGGAATTGAACCAGAAATCTGCATGAACGCTGCGCTGCCAATCGTAACGCGGGCCGGTTTCCGCAAAACAGCGGACGCGGCCAAACATTTTGCTTTTCCGTGGACGTCGGATTTGGGTGATGGCCGCTACCAAAACCCGGTCATCTACGCCGATTATTCAGACCCGGATGTGATCCGCGTCGGCAAAGATTTTTATCTCGTCGCCTCCAGCTTCAACTGCACGCCCGGTCTGCCGATCCTGCACTCCACCGATTTGGTGAACTGGAGGATCATCAACCACGCGTTGAAAAACCTGCCGCATCCGCGCTACGAAAAAGTCCAGCCCGGCTGCGGTGTGTGGGCGCCGGCCATCCGATTTCACGCCGGGAAATTCTGGATTTTTTTCCCGACGCCGGACGAGGGCATTTACGTTGTGACCGCCGATCACCCGGCGCGGAAATGGTCCGAGCCACATTTGGTGCAGGCGGGCAAAGGACTTATTGACCCGTGTCCGTTGTGGGATGACGACGGCAAAGCCTATTTGGTTCACGCCTATGCCGGTTCACGCGCGGGCATCAAGCACCGCTTGCGCGTTTGTCCAATGTCGCCGGATGGATCGCAGTTGCTGGGCGAAGGTGCAATTATTTTTCACCAGCCGGGAAAACATCCGACGCTGGAAGGCCCCAAATTTTACAAGCATGACGGCTGGTATTACATCCTCGCGCCGGCGGGCGGCGTGGAAACCGGCTGGCAGTTGGCGCTGCGCTCAAAAAACATTTACGGTCCTTACGAGGACAAAATTGTGCTCGAACAAGGCGACACCAACATCAACGGCCCGCACCAAGGAGCGTTGGTTGACACCCCGCGTGGAGAATGGCGATTCATTCACTTTCAAGACGCCGGTGTTTACGGAAGGATTACCCATCTACAGCCGGTTGAATGGCGTGACGGCTGGCCGTTGATGGGCAACAATAGTGTGCCGGTGCGGCAATGCAAAAAACCGGTTTTAATTCACAAGCAAAAACGTTTTGCGCCGCAAACAGGCGATGAATTTGACGGCGACAAGCTTGGCCTTCAATGGCAGTGGCACGCCAACCACCGCGACAACTGGCATTCGCTCACGGCGCGATCGGGCTGGCTACGGTTGTTTCCACAAGCAGCGACAAAGCCGCTGAACGAACAACCAAACTTGCTGCTGCAAAAATTTCCCGCACGGAGCTTCAATGTGGAAACCGGGCTGCAATTGTTCGCTTTGCAATCGGGTGAAGAGGCCGGCTTGGTCGTCGCCGGTGAAAAAACGGTCATGTTCGGCATCCAATATGATGGGTCAAAAAACTGGCTGGTGCTGCGCGCCGAGGAAAAACTCGAAAAAATACGCAGCGTCAGCACGCACCCGGTGAGGCTCCGCGTGGCTGTCCAAGATGGCGGGCAATTTTCTTTTGGGTTCGACGATCACGGCGAATTTATTTCCGTGCCGGGAACCTTTCAGGCCACCAAAGGGAAATGGATTGGGGCAAAGCTTGGCCTCTACAATATAAAAACCATTGTCAATGCGCCGGCTGGACATGCTGACTTTGACCGCTTTCATTTCTTTTGACGTATCGGCCTTATCAATCCTGCGACTTCGCTAAACTTTTCATTTTTATTTCCAATTGGCCCACAGTGCGATTGGCTGTCAGGCGCAGGTTGCAGAACGATTTTCGTTCCTTATTGAGTTCGCCAATCAGGAAGTCTTTATGCTGACAATCAGGCTATTGTCTCGTGGTCAACGTCAATCACCGGCTGGACATTGCAGGCCAAAAACAATCTCGCCTCGGGCATTTGGGGCAATTACACCGGTGCGGTCAGCAACAATCGCATGACCAATTCACCGCCAAAAGGATATCATTTTTTCCGGTTGAAACAATGATTAGCTGACACACACATTTGTCCTCGTTGCCACCAGCTTGCACGCCTCGCTTTGGTCGCTCTCAATACCGTAAATCCTCCGTAAAGCATTCCTGAAGATCACATTTTTATACGCTTTCTCAACATCTCACTTGGCAGCCAACGATCCGTTTCCCAACCCCAAAGGGTCCTGGGGCTGATGCCCCATTCCTTCGCCAATTGCAGGCGCGTTTTCCGGGATTTCAGTCGGAATTGCCGAATCTTCTGCCCAATAGATTCACTCGTGTCTTGTGATAAAAAGGCAACGCCTTGGGTTTCGTTGCCTTCGGCGTTTGGCAGGCCGGTTTCAGTGAATGGGTCATACCCTAGGTATGCGATTAAACGCGGCTGGAAAACCCAGGTGGGGTAAATTCGGTCGCATTCCCATAGACTGAGCGTTCGGCAACTTACCCCTAAATTATGGACAATTTGAGCCTGTCGGAGCCCTGCTGTAAACCGTTTCTTCTTGAGGTGCTGACCCAAGGTCGTAGGCTCTTTCGCGATTGGCCAACTCCTCGTCCAGACCGGCGCGACATCGGTGCGCGGCAACGTCAAATGCCGCTCACAAAAAGGCAACATCGCGCACTCCGGACGGAAAAATGCCGGGCGAATCAAAATCGTCGCCGCGCGAGATACAAAATTATCTGGGCCGCATTTCCGGACCACTACTGGACCGCATTGACCTGCACATCGAGGTGCCGCAGGTGAAATTCCGCGAGATGAGTTCCGCGCAGCCGGGTGAAACTTCCGCGCAGATTCGCGACCGGGTTATCATTGCGCGTCAGCGCCAGACCGCGCGCTTCGCCAGCAAGCCCAAGGTCACCTGCAACGCGCGGATGGGGCCGCGCGAGTTAAAAGCCGCCTGCGAACTGGATGAGTCGACGCGTGAAATGCTCAAGCACGCCATGACGGAATACAGTTTGAGCGCGCGCGCCTACGACCGCATCTTGAAGGTCGCCCGCACCATCGCTGACCTTGCCGGCTCGGAAAATATCACTGGCGACCACATCGGCGAAGCCATCCAGTTCCGTTCGCTTGACCGGCAGTTGTGGGGATAAGCCGCGTTGCCGTAATTCACGGATTCAGCAACCGCGCCCGCAGAGCGGCGGCGTATTGTGCAGCTTCACTTCCATCCAACGACTCTGCGAGATGCGCGACAGTGACACGCAGTTCACTGCGAAACTGGTAGAAGATAACCCCGATGCCCGGCGCTTCCGGCACGGCGGCGACATGGGCGAAATCCAAAACCTTCGCCCCGCAAAAGGTGGTGACATGCGGGCTGACGGCGGCGGTGTTGCCGTAGAACAGCGAGCAGATTTCTCCCTTCAAGCCCGTGCGCATAAATTTCATGTAGGCCGGGCGCGGCAGCACTCGCAGAAAATTAACGAACGCCACGCAGCCTTCCACAATCCCTTCGCGCATGGCGTGCGCAGTCTGATTCTTGATCGAGGTCACCGCGTCGGCCACGGAGCCAAGCTGCGCCGGAAGCAACTGGATGAGCAGCGAAGTCACCTCATTGCTGAACAGTGGTTCGATGTTTCCTTTCGGCCGCATTCCGACGGGCACGGGCAATACGAAACTCGGACTTGGACAACCGAGTCGCTCCTGAAATTTTTGCAGCTCGATGATGGCAACGGCGGCGTGGTATTGTGCCTCGCCAAAAACTCCGGCGAGCTTGGTGGCGTGAGCTTTGATTTGCGAGGATTCGACAGCGGAAAATTTTTCGACGCGGAACAACTGGCGCTTGGGCGCGCCGGCAAAGCGGACGCCGGGCGACCTGGGCGCGACTTTGCGGAATTCATTGTAGGCGCGGAAGTTTTTCATCGCCCCAACGAAACGTTTTTTTAGCGGCGGCAACGGTTTTGGAATCGGGATGAATTCCTTGGCGGGCAGCGGCAGTTCTTCGCGGCCAGCGACGGCGACGAAATGCTCCGCGCTGTGGGCATCCATCAACGCGTGCGCCCACGTGAAGATGACTTTTGTTTTGCCGTCGGCACATTCGATAATATCAAAACGTGTGAGTTTGCCGCCGTCCACATCCACTGGCGTGTTGATGATTTTGTCAGCGAGTCCGGTATCATCGCGGTGAACGCGGACTTCCGGAGCGTTGGCGGCTTCGGGAATTTCCCATTTCGCATGGCATATACCCGTGGCGCGCGCACCCAGCATCGGGCAGTTTGCGGCTATGACTTTGAGCCGCTGGCGCAAGGCATCCGCCGAAATCGCGCTATCCAGTTCGAGGATAATCTGGCAGGAATTGCCTGCGTAGCCGTGCTGGCGCAGTTCGTAATCGAACCCGCGCATCAGGTAGTCAGCGCCGTTGAGTGGCCGGGAGTTGCTCATGGAAAAATTGAAGGCTGTGGGCCGCGCGCTGGCAGCCGACAGCCTTCGTGAAAACAGAAATGCTTTGGTTACTTTTGGTTCGGGTTGTAATTCACTTCAATCACACCCATGTGTTGCGTCCAGTGATTGTTCGGAGAGAAAACAATGGTGCCCAGACCCTTGTAAATCGCCTCGGTGCGCTGGGTGTCGCCGCCGTAGTAATACGGAATGAACGCTTTGCCGGTGATGTGATGGCCGGTATCGCTCGGCTGGCCAATGAGTGCATAGACTTCATCCATGCCCATGCCCATTTTAATTTTGGCGAACGGACTGTCGGCGGGAATCGGCACGGCGGCGGCCGGAGCTTCCGCCGCCGCAGCGGTGGATTCAGAGTTTTCGGTGGTGCCACAGCCCACACCGGTTAATGCCAGGCCAAGGCCCACAAGTCCGATGGCGAATAGATTTTTTTCATGGTTATAATTTTTGGTTGGTGAATTATTTCACCGGCGATTGGCCGGTTCAACTGGAGCGCAATTTTTCAGTAGTTGCCACTAGGGTCAAGCGTAAACCCAGTTGGCGCGGCAGTTTGATTTTGTTCCCTCGTTCCCGAGGGTGTGGGGCAACCCGATTCCATTCACTCGAATTGTAACTCGTAAAGCTTTTGATACACACCGCCGCGTTTCACGAGTTCCTCATGGCGACCCTGTTCGACTATGCGGCCTTGGTCGAGGACGACGATAACATCGGCGTGGAGAATCGTGGAGAGACGGTGAGCGATGCAGATGGTTGTGCGGCCTTTCATCAATTCATCCAAGGCGGCCTGCACGGCGCGTTCGGATTCGGTGTCGAGCGCGCTGGTGGCCTCGTCCAGAATGAGGATGGGCGCATTCTTCAAGACTGCGCGGGCGATGGCAAGGCGCTGGCGCTGGCCGCCGGAAAGGGAAACGCCTTTTTCACCGATGATAGTGTCAAAACCTTCCGGCTTGTGCAGGATGAATTCCGTGGCGTGCGCGTGCTGCGCGGCGACGGCAATTTCCTCGGCCGTCGCGCCCAGCCGCCCCAGCTCGATATTCCGGCGGATGGTGTCGTTGAACAGAATGTTTTCCTGTGCAACGACGGCAATGTGGTTGCGCAAGTCGCGCGTGGAAACTTCGCGTAAATCTACGCTGCCAATTTTGATGCTGCCGCGCGCGGGGTCGTAGAAACGCAGGAGCAAGTTGGCGAGCGTGGTTTTGCCTGAACCGCTCGCGCCGACGAGCGCGACCATCTGCCCCGCCTTGACGGTGAGGTTGATGTTTTTCAGCACGGGCTTTTCGCCGTAGTTGAAATCCAGATTCTCGATGGTGATGTCCGCGCCCGTCGCGTGGAGCAATTTGGGTGCGGCGGTTTCCGGCACGGAGTTTTTAGTGGCGAGCAGCTCGAACACGCGTTCGCTGGCGGCGCGCGCCTGTTGCAACTGGTTTTGCACGCGGACTAGTTGTTTGACTGGCTGGTAAATCATCACCAGGGCGAACATGAAAATGATCAGATCATCCAGCTCGGGCCGCTGGCTGGCGGGCAGTTGCAGGATGTAGAAAAACACCAGAGAGATGCCGATGGCGGCGAAAAACTCGGTGAACTGGCTCGGCAGTTCGTCCGCGCGGATAAGACGCAGCCGCTGGCCGATAAATTTTTTATTGATAACCCGGAATTCGTCCGCCACGGTGTTTTCCAGGTTGTAAGCCTTGACGACGCGGTTGGCGGTGAAACTTTCCTGCATCAGCATGGTCAGCTCAGCGTTGTGGGTCTGGACGGCGCGGGCGGACTTGCGGAGTTTGCGCCCGAAAACAACCACCGGCACGATGCACAAGGGAAAGGCAATCAGCGCCACACAAGTGAGCTTGGGCTGGACCATGAGCTGGTAGCCAATGGCGCAGACCACCACCACCGGGTCGCGCACGATAGAGGTCAGGGCGTTGCTGATGACGGCGTGGAGCGTGGACGTGTCCGAGCTGATGCGCGCCATCAGCTCGCCGGTGCTGGAGCGGTTGAAAAATCCCAGCGACAATTTTTGGATGTGGGCAAACAGCGTGGCGCGGATGTCGCCCACGGTATGCAGCGCGGCCCAACTGGTCAGGTAAACGGCGGCGTATTGCAGGATGTTCCGCACCAGCATCAGCCCCGGGATGATGAGGACGATGAACGTCCAGCCGGCCAAGTTGCCGGGCGCAGGCGCCTGCCAGTGGGGCAGCCACAGCGAGATCTTATGCGCGAGCGGATGGACGTAAGCCGGGGCATTTTCAAGTTGCGCGCGCAAGCCGGGATGGCCGGTGAACACGGCGCGAATCACCGGCTTGATGCTGGCCAGAAAAATTCCGTTCACCACGCCGAACATCAGCCCGCAAAAAAATCCAAGGAACAGCCGCGCGCGATACGGCCGGACAAAAAACCAGATGGAACGGAGGAAGCCAATCATGTTGCGGGCAATCTTTCCGCAGCCAGCCGTGCAAAGCGAGATTTTTTCCACGAACCCGCCGTTCAAGCCGGCGATGCCAGCGTTTGAAAGAATTTTTGCAGATGCCGGGCGCGCGCGACCCATGAATACTGCTGCGAAAGCCGGAACGCATTTTCCGCGAGCGGTTCATGCCGGGACGGATTTTCGCAGACGGCGGTGATGGCCTGGGCGAGCGAGTCGGCGCTGCCCGGCTCAACGCCGATGCCCATCGGCAATTCACCGGTGAGGCGTGCCAGCGCGGGAATTTTGGAATAGACGATGATGTTGTTCGTCCCCATGTATTCAAAAAGTTTTAGCGGCGAGGTGTAGCGGTCAAACACCGTGGGAACATTCGGCAGCACGCACAGCTTGGACTGCGTCGTCAAAAGCTGGCACAGCTCCGCGTGTTTCAGCGGCGGGGTGAAAATAACGCGCCCCGCCAGACCGCACTCGCCCACCAGTTTTTCCAGTTCCGTGCGCCGCTGGTCATCCGCGCGGCCGACCAGCCGCAGCTTGATGGCGGGGGGAACCATCGTCATCGCCCGGATGAGGCAATCCACCCCTTTCCAAGCGTGCAGGCTGCCGGTGTAAAAAACCTCGTTGATGTGGGAAAAATCCTTCCGGGGTTTTTCGGCGGGAACATCCGCGCCTAACGGCAAAACGATTTGCCGCCGGTCGGGCCGGAGGGCGAACTGCTGGTTCAAATCGTCGCGCAGTGTTTCGGAAATAAAAACGAGCCCGTCCACGTTTTGATAGACATAAGCCTCCAGCTGCTGAAGCTGCTGCTGCCGGTTTTTTTTGGTCGTGGTCAGGAACATGATCTCGTGCGACTCAAACACGATCACCCAGCCGGGACGGCGGTTTTTAAGCAGGTAGGCCGCTGTTTTCAAATGGCGGACAAAAATGATCGCCGGGCCGCGCGCTGCCAGCAAACGGCGGAGTTCAAAATGATAGAACGCCATGGAAGTCCAGCCCAGGCAGCTTTTCCGCAAAGGAATTAACTCCGTCCGATCCAGCGTGACCGCGTAAAATTTTTCAATCAGTTCCCGGGCCGACGTTTCGCGGATGGTGATCAATGACAACTGGAACAGTTCCTGCAAGGCGGCGCAGCTTTTGACGACCGTGACCGTCCGGGCGTTGACCGACGGCAAGGGTTCCGGGTAGCTGTAAAAAAGCCGCTGCATCTGGCTTGAACTTGTTATCCGCACTGGTCCGTCAAATCGACGCTGATGAATTAAGGTTTTTGACCGACAATAAAAACGCTTTCTGCAAAATCAGGTTTGCGCGCCCACCGGAACCGCGCCCAGTCCTGAATTCGTTTATGCCATTGCTGGCGAGTCCGCATATCGCAAAACCCCAGTTCCTGCAAATGAAAATGATGCCTCTGAAACAGTTCCGCAATCGTGGCTTTAGAATACCAACAGGTATGTTGTGGATGCGTCCATAAAGTGTCATCCAGACCTTTATAAAGCTGCTTGATGCGGCTGAACGCCCACGCATTTGGCACGGTCGCGATCAATACTCCCCCCGGCTTAAGACTTGCAAAAGCACCATCCAAGAACAGCCCGGCATTGGATAAGTGTTCGATTAATTCCCCAGCAACCACCACATCGAAAAGACCGATTTTTGATGCCACAATGTCTTCGGCATTTCCAAAGACAACGTGATAGCCCCGCTGGTTCATTTCTTTGATCCCAACCGGGTCATTATCAAAACCAACCACACTTTCCGCCACTTTAGTTATCTCAGCATGGAGAAAACCACCTTGGTCAATCAGCTCAAAATTGGAATGATTGCAACAGCCCACATCGAGCACTCGTTTTCCGCGTGCCAGTTCCTGTATCCGGGAAATTCGCGGAATCAGCTTGGAAGCAGCGCGGACATCAGCAGCGTGAGCGGATACTTCTGATTGGTTGTGGATGTAATTATGTTTCATAGGAACCGGACTGAATTTTATTATTTGGACTGGATAATTCCCATCCCGCTTGAGCCACCGACAGCGGCTCCGGACAACAGAAAAACTGCCTGCTTCTGCGCAGACTCTAGGCGAATTTTAGGCGGCGGCAAGAATTTTTCGGCCAAGGCGGTCAGCCGTCAGTTTTTTTTACCAAACCCGCAAAGAGCGACTCGACCCGGCCAAAGCTCGCCGTGGCATCAAAACTTTCCACCATCCGGGCGCGCGCCGACCGGCCAAGTTTTTCGCAAAGCGGCGCATCGGCCAGCAAGTTCCCGAGGGCTCCGGCCAGCGCGGCGGCATCGCGCGCGGGAACGAGCAGGCCATTTTCACCCGACACCACCACCTCGGGAAACCCGCCGATGTTCGTGGCCACCACCGCACAGCCCATGCTCATGGCCTCCAGCAGCGCGTTGCTGAAAGTTTCGTCCGCCACGGAAGGAAAGACCACGATGTCCGCCGCCGCCAGTTCCTGCCGCACCTCGGCACGCTGTTTCAGCGCGGGTTGAAATTGCACGCGCCCTTCCAGCCCCAAGCTGGCGGCCTGTTCCTTGAGAATTTTTTCCTGCGGCCCATCGCCGATGATTTTGGCCTCCCAGTTTTTTTCCGGCAACTGGCCGAGCGCGGCCAGCAAATGCTTCACACCCTTCCAGCCTTCCAGCCGCCCGAAGAATAAAATTTGCGGCGTCGGCGTCCGGGGCCGTTCGCCCGCCGGTTCAAAAAAACCGGTGTCCACGCCGGTGTGGATGACCGACACGGACACCGGAAACGTTGCTACCAGTGACGCGCGCGCAAATTCGCTCACCGCAAAAATGGCGTCGGCGCGGCGCACCAGCCAGCGGAGGCCGGGGAAAAAATCTTTGCCATGGCAGCGCCACACCACCCGGCAGCCCGTGCGCCAGCGGAGCCAGAGCGCCAGCGGCAGGTCGTAGGGTTTGTGAATGTTGATGAGGTCGTATTTTTCCCGCACCAGTTCGCGCCGGGCGTGCCAGCCGAAACTGATCCGCTCGCCCAGCTTTTGAAACCGCCCGCCCAGCTTCCAGATTTTTTTGCGCGCTGTGAACCGCGCGGTTCGCAGCACCACGGCGGGGTCGCCGATGTATGGCTCACTCACTGCGCCCGCCCAGAGATGGCAGACATGGCCGCGTTCGCCCAAGCTGCGCGCCAGTCGCCAGACATAGGTTTCGCTGCCGCCTACTTTGAACGTGGCGGTCACATGAAAAATACAAATCTTCATGATATGCGCTGTTGCTCGGCCCACTCGCAAAATACGGCGGCCGTCCACAGTGTCCGGCTATGGTCGCGTCCGGCCTGATGTTCCTCGAATAATTTTTTGAGTCTGGGCTGGTTGAGCAGTTGCCGGCACGCACCACCGGCGAGCCGGTCGCCGCACCAGTCGCGCAGCAAGGTTTGGAGCCAGGATTTCAGCGGCGGCGAAAAACCCATCTTCGGTCTTTCAAAATGTCCCGGCGGCAGCAGTGGGGCGAAGGTTTTTTTCAGGAGCGATTTGCCGTCCTTCACGCGGGGCCGCCGCAGTTCGGCGGGCAGCGAAAAAGCAAATTCAATCACGCGCTGATCCAGGAACGGGCTGCGCGCCTCGAGGGAATTCATCATCGTGGCAATGTCCACTTTCGGCAGCACATCGCCGGTGAGGAAGGTGTTGACGTCGTAAAACAAAAACCGCTCCAGATCGTTCCAGTCTGCATTGTCAGGCAGTGGCCGCTGGAAGGCGTGGGTTTGGTTCGCGGCCAGCAACTCCGGCGCGGAAAAAAATTCCGCCCGCTGGAGCGCGTTGTATTTGCAGGCCAGCAACTCGGCGGCCGGCTTGTGCGCGAGCAACAGCCGGTCAAGCCGGTTGACGGGAAATTTTTTTTTCTTTCCGAAAATTGATTCAAGGGCGGTGGTCGCGCGGCGGGCGGTGAGCCACGGGCCCCGCAGGCCGTGGCGCTTGAGCAACGACAGCAGCGCGACCTGATAGTGCCGTTTGTAACCGCCCCAAACTTCATCCGCGCCGTCGCCCGTCAACACCACCGTCAGCCCGCGCCGAGCCAGTTGCGCGACATGAAACGACGGGATCATCGAGCTGTCCGCAAAGGGTTCGCCGAAATGGCTGATCATCCGCGCCACGAGCGCGGGCAGTTCCCGGTCGTATTCGAGCAGCAGCTCCTCGTGTTCCGTGCCGCAATGTTCCGCCACGCGCCGGGCATGGATTGTTTCATCAAAGGCCGCTTCCTTGAAACCAATCGAGTAGGTGCGGAATTTTTTCCCGAGCAACTGCGCCATCACCGCCACGGTGATGGAGGAATCCACGCCGCCGGATAAGAATGCGCCCAGCGGCACCTCGCTGATGAGCCGCAGCCGCGTGGCCTCGGTGAACACGGCGCGCAATTCTTCCTGCGCCTCGGCCTCGCTGCGTTGCCGCCGGGGAATCTGCTCCAGAAACCAGTAGCGGCGCGGCGGCGAAATCATTTCGCCGTGCTTCACCAACATCACACAACCGGGTTCCAGTTTCCGCACGGCGCGATAAGGTGTCTGCGGGGCCAAGATGTATTGGCGCGCGAAATAATCCACTAGCGCATCCCAGTCCAGATCCGATTTCAGTTCCGGCGCGAGCGCCAGCAGCGCCGGTATTTCCGAGGCGAAAAAAAATCCGCGCGCGGTTTGCGCGTAAAGCAGCGGCTTGACTCCCAGCCGGTCGCGGGCGACGAACAACGTCTGCTGCTCGCGGTCAAAGATGGCGAAGGCAAACATTCCGCGCAGATCCTGCACGCAGTCTTCGCCGCGGTGCGCGTAAAGCGCGAGGATGACCTCGGTGTCGCCCTGCGTGCGGAACGGGTAGCCGCGCGCGACGCATTGGGCGCGCAACTCCTGGAAGTTGTAAATTTCGCCGTTGAAAACAATCACGAACCGGCCGTCCCACGAATGCATCGGCTGTTGCCCGGTCGAGAGATCAATGATGGACAACCGCGTGTGCCCCAGCGCGACACTGCCTTCGATGAAAAGCCCCTGCTGATCCGGGCCACGATGCTTGAGCAGTTGACACGCCTGGTCCGCCGCCGCCGTGCTGCCCGCCTCGGACTTGAAAAATGTTCCGTAGATGCCGCACATAGTTCAGTCGGAGGTTTCGCAATTGGGTTTGAACCCGAGCCGCGTTAGCACCGCTTCCACTTCTGCCTGCACCACGTCCACCGTGATGCATTCCATGGCGCGGTGTGATTCGCGGTATTTTTTCCCGGAGGTGGTGGTGTCCGTGCGGACAAAAATGGAGCGGCGCAACGGAGTTTCTCGCGGCAGGGTGTAGGGGAAAGTCTGGTCATCGTGCGCCTTGAGCGCGACGACCGGGCGGTCTTGCGCGAGCGCGACATGCAGCGGCCCGGTATCGTTGGAAACAAACAAATCCAAACGCGCCAACTGCGCCGCGAGGCCGTTGATCGTTGTTGGCGGCAGCCGGTGGCAGCGGGCGCGCAACGCCGGCGGAAGCGCGGCGAAAAATTTTTCCAACAGCGGGCGCTCGCCGTTGGTGACATTCACAAACACATTGCCGCCGTAGCGCTGCAAAACGGCGGCAGCCACGGCCGCAAATCGCTCCGGCGGCCAGCATTTGCCCAGATGCGAACCACCTAGTTGCATCCCGACTTTGGGGCCGGGCGCAGCGGCGAACGGAGCGAAAAAAATTTCGGCGGCGGCCTGATTTTCTTTTGCCGGCGGCAGCTCGAATTCATAGTCGTCAGTCTGGCCGTCATTTTTCCCGCCAAACGTCCGCTGCACCATGCTGGTAAAATCCTCCCATTGGCGGCGGTTCACCGGGTCAATCGGAAACAACTGGGTGGCGGGCGGCAGGCCGGGCAGGAGCTTGATGGCGTGCGCTTCCGCGCAGGGCAGGCTTGAGGTCAGCCGCACCACCTCGCCGTTCACATGGAAAAAATATGCGGCGCGATACGGGCCGCCGCTGGCAATCTTGCGCCGCGTCAGCCAGTAGGAAAGCGGGTTGGAATGATAACCCAGCAGGGTGTTGATGTGCGAGTTGGTGGCGAACAGGCTCAAGATTTTACTCTTGGCCACCACGGTGATCTCGGCGTCTGGAACCTGTCGCCGCAGCCACCGAATGGCGGGCGTGCAAAACAAAGAATCGCCCAGCCCGGTGGTGCAGAACAAAATGAAGCGGTTGTTCGCGTCCTTGGTCATGCGCTCGGTGGTCGCGCTGGCGTGGCTGGATTTTTTGAAGTCAACGGTGTCATCCTAGCTGGACACGGAGCCGAGAATCAAAATAAATCAACTTGTGCAGACAGCTACGGCAACACGTGCGCGGGGGTGACGGTGTTGCCGAGCGAGCAGGTTGGAATTTTTCCTACTCGGGCAAGGTGATAACTGCCGCCCGCAGGACACGACGGGATTTTTCCAGCACTATTTAATTTAATATAGGCCGTCAGGTCGTTGGGAAAACTGATGCGGGAATCATTGGTCAAGCTGTATTCGAGAGCGAACTGATTCGCGGCGGCATCAAGCTGGCGAAGGTTGTTGATGCAGGCGTTGCTGCCACGAACACGGGTGTGAGAAAGATTGGGTATAACAATGGCTACGAGGATGCCAATGATGAAAACCACAATACCAATTTCCAGAATCGGAAATTCGCCGCGCGAATTTTCACTGTGTTCTCTCATGCTACAGAACAAACACCGCCCGAGAAATTTCGTTGCAGAAATTTTCTGATCCCGCTGTAGCAGTGAACGTGAGTTCGCTCTAATTACAATATCGGCATCAATTTGAGCCGACTCACGTCGGCTGCTACGAATTTTTTACCGTCGCCGTCCGCCGGGTGCGAAGGAGTAGCCGCCGTGGACGCGGCCGCCGCGCACTTTGCCGGGGAATCCGCCCGCCGCCGCGCCGGGCTTGCCTTCTTCAAACAACGCGGTGTAGCGGTAATCAAAACCTTCCATCTTCACGCGCGGAATTTTCTGGCTGATGAAACGTTCGATGGCGAAAACGTGCGGCGCATCCTCTGCGATCATGATGGTGAATGCGTCGCCCGTGGCCGCCGCGCGACCGGTCCGGCCGATGCGGTGGATGTAATCTTCCGGATGCTGCGGCACGTCGTAGTTCACCACGTGGCTGACGTCGGCGATGTCCAGTCCGCGCGCGGCGATATCCGTGGCGACGAGCACCTCGAACTTGCCGTTGCGGAAACCTTCCAGCGCCTGCTCGCGTTCACGTTGCGTGCGGTTGGAATGCAGGACAGCGACGGCGTGATTGTCGCGCTTGAGCGTGCTGGCCACGCGGTCGGCCCCGTGTTTGGTGCGGCAGAAAACGATCACGGAATCGTAGTTCACGTGATTGAGCAGTGCGAGGAGCAGGTCGGTCTTCTGCGTGTCGGACACGGGATAGATGACGTGCTTGACGGATTCCGCCGGCGAACGGCGCGCGCCAATCTCGATGGTCTCGGGACTGTGCATCGCCCATTGGATGAGCGTCTCAATCTGCGGCGGAACGGTGGCGGAAAATAAAGCGCTGTGCCGTTTGCGCGGACATTTCTCGACAATGTGGCGCACGTCGGGAAGAAAACCCATGTCGAGCATGCGGTCAGCTTCATCGAGGACGAGGAATTCCACATGATCCAATTTCAGCGTGCGTTGTTCGAGGTGATCGAGCAAGCGTCCGGGCGTGGCGACGACGATGTCCGTGCCGGCTTTCAACTCATCGTTCTGTTTGCCGTAACCCACGCCGCCGAAGACGACGGTGGTTTTCAAATCGGTGAAGCGAGAGTAATCGCGAAAACTTGTTTCCACCTGTGCTGCAAGTTCGCGTGTCGGTTCAAGGATGAGCGCGCGCGGGCCGACATTGCTGTGCATTCCCAGTTTGGAAAGAATCGGCAACGCAAACGCAGCGGTTTTGCCCGTGCCGGTCTGCGCACTGCCGATGACATCCTTGCCAGACAACACGAGCGGAATGGCGCGGAGCTGAATCGGCGTCGGGTCGCTGTAGCCTGCTGCACGAACGCCTTCGAGAACCTTCTCGGTCAATCCCAGCGCAGCGAAACTCACGCGACGCTCCCTTCCGTAGCGGGCGCAGAGTCGGCTTCAGCCGGAGCAACCGTTTCCGCGACCGGAGCAACTTCTGCAATCACTGGAGCGGTTTCGGCAATCACAGCAGCTTCGCCTTCGACTACGGGTTTTACGGTGGGTTTCTTTTCCTGCTTCACCGGTTTGGGTGCAGGTTTCTTGGCCGTTTCCATCCGGCCATCGGCGAATTCCAAAACTGCGCCTTGGTGAATGAGCCAGTGCAAATCCACGAGCACCGCCGTTTGTTCCGGCGTGGCTTCGGGTGCGGCGGGCTTCGCAGCCTGCGCGGCGGCTTCGCCTTCAGGGGCTGGCGCGGGCGATTCGGTAACAGGCACGGCCCCCACCTTCGGCGAGGGTGCGAGCGCCAGCAGCAATTTCTTCCGCGTGCATTTTGGCGTGGCGTTCACGAACTCCACGATGCGCTTGATGCCGTCGGACACCGGATTGCTCTCGATGTCGAGATACGTCGGGCGGGCAACGCTGACGTGTGTGACGGTTTTGTTGACCTTGAAAAATTGCAGGCCGTAATGCGCGAACTGCTGGCTCAATTTTGTGGCGATGGGCAGCGGGAAAAATTTCTGCTGCTCCCATTCCTGACGGATGAGGCGTTGCAGACCGTTGCACTTCAAACTGCGGCTCGGCAAACCGGCGATGGTAAGCGTCTCGACTGACTTGATGATGGAATCTTTATGCGTGGCGCGGAAATGCGTCTCCACCTCTTCCATCGTCGCCAACTTGAGCGGCTCTGCCACGTTCAACACATTGAACTCCGTCTTGAAACTCTGCGCTTCAATCCACTGCTTCACGACAGCCTCGTCCTTCACGATTTTCACACGCGCCTTGAACATATCAAAAGGCATCCGCGCAAATTTTTCCGTGTGCAGCTTGCGCAACTGGTTTTGGTAATCGTGATTGTTCGGCGGGCCGAGGATTTCCCCGCTCATGCCGCATTGCGCCACGAACGTGTAAACACCCTTCGGCGGTTCCGTGGCCATGCGTTCGGCTTGATAGAATGTGCCAAAATGATTTTTGAGAACGTGCGCCACCGCTTCGTCCTCGCTCGTCCACGGCGTCTCGTCGAGTGCGCAGACAAACAGTTTTTCTGTTGAGCCGTCGGCTTTTTTCTTGGGCGTGAGCTGGACGGAATAACGTTCAGCCTTGTCCAAAATCAGTAGCGCGATCTGAAACAGAGGATACGCGCGTCCTGTGACTTTGATCTGGCGCGCGAGTTGTTCGACGCCGCGTTCTTCCGGGATGAAGGCGACACTGAACTCCGGCAACGGTGCCGGGGGAGGGGGACGTTCACCGCGCGGTTCATCGCGCCGGTCGCCACCGCGGAAACCGCCGCCCTGACGGTCACCAAATTTGGATCCACCGCGTGACGCGCCGCCCGGCCCGCCGCGACGATCACCGCCACCGCCAAAGCCACCGCCGCCTGCGCCATCGCGACGCGGGGCGCGGCGTTCGCCGGGCTTGCCGCTGAAGCTGCGCTCGGGTTTTACACCTTCGTTACCGGTGAATTTTGCAAATTTGTTGGTCTCGGTTTTCCCCTGCGCCCAAGAAGGCTGGAAGAGGTTTTCGAGGTTGAGGTCGAGTTCGGCGATGTTGCTCATGATAAAAAAGCCCCGACACGCGGGGTTGATGTTCAGAATAGCATGGATTGGCGTGGGGATGAAAGCAAGGCTGCAAAAGGTGCGACGCAGTCCGCTCTGGATGTGTCATGGGGTGACCAACCTGAAAAACTGGCGGCTGCCAGCGGCGGGAACCGTCAATTCATTTTGCAAGCTGTCTGTATTCAGCACGGGCGGGTTGGTTGTCGCCGACCAGTTTTTCAAATCGGCGCTTCGTTGAAGAATGACGTTGGTAGATGAAACCACCCAAGTGACTTTGGCCGCGTTATGATTATTGGAGGTGGTCAGGTTCAGCTTTGTCGTGGCGGGAGAGTATCGGCTATAGATGCGACCGGCGTTGTTAAACCAACCCCAACCGGATGCCACATACATCTTGCAGCCGTCGGCGGAGCAGTCGGAAACGATTATGTCTTGGTTTGTCAGCGCGGTTGTGACCCAAGTTGCGCCGCCATCATCTGAGACGGTAATAGAGGCACTTGCACCCAAGCTGTATGGTCCCGTCGCAGCCAGCATTCGGGATCCATCGGCAGACATGCTCAATGCAGACCAAAAATTGCTGGGAGCCACCGATGCAAACCATGATTCGCCGGAGTTGGTCGACAGGTAAATTGGACTTTGCAGTCTGGAATTTCCGTAAAGGTTGGAGGCGAATGTAATTATGGTGCCATCGGCCGAACAAGCCAGATACTGTGAAGGCACTTCTACCGCCGTATATCGCGGGGCGTTGGTCAAAATATACCAAGATTCACCGGCATTAGTTGATCGCAGGGTTTTCCCCGAAGCCTGCGCGACGATTTTGGTTCCATCAGCAGAAGAAGCGCAGCTTCCCCATGAATCGTAACCGAAGCTATTTGTGCGTTTGATCCAAGTGTTCCCAGCATCTACGGATGTATAAAGCCATGGCGGGTTGGACGCGGGATTTGTTACCGCGCACAATTTGTTGCCGTCAGCAGAGGCAATGAGATTCCACCAATCAGCATTCGTCGCTCCGACCAGGAACCAAGAGTTTCCGGCGTTGGTGGATGAATACATTCCTTTGGCGGAAGCCAAAGTCACCCGATTGCCGTCTGCTGATACCACAACGCCGTGATAAATGCCGTTCGTAGGGGCGGAAGTTACGAACCAAGACTTGCCGGAATTTGTGGATTTATAAATTCCGCGAACATTTTTGTAGGGATCGTCCTGAGCCGCGAACACCGTGCTGCCATCGGCGGAACACGCAACGTAAGGCCAATAGTTATTGGTCGCCGCCGCGTATTGAGTCCACGTCTGGGCTTGCGAATGGAACACAAGCCGCAAAAGAAACAGAATAAGCAGCGTTCGCTTTATCATTTCACTTGGCCGGAGCCGCCGCCAACTCCGCGCGCTTGACCATGATGGCCTCGACAATTTTCTTGGCGAGTTCGGGTTTTTCAATGAGCGCCTTCTTCGCAGCATCGCGGCCTTGGCCGATTAGCGAGCCGTCGAATTGCAGCCACGCGCCCTTCTTATCTACCGCGCCGCAGTCAATGCCCACGTCGAGAATGCTGCCTTCTTTATCAATGCCGTGGTTGTAGATGATGTCAAACTCCGCTTCCGCAAACGGGGGCGCGACCTTGTTCTTCACGATCTTGACGCGGGTGTGATTGCCGAAAACATTGCCGGCGGCGTCTTTCAATTGGTCGCGGCGGCGGATGTCAATGCGGACGCTCGCGTAAAACTTGAGTGCCTTGCCGCCGGGCGTGGTTTCGGGGCTGCCGAACATCACGCCGACTTTTTCGCGCAGCTGGTTCGTGAAAATGCAGGTTGTCTTGGACTTATTAAGAATCGCGGTGAGCTTGCGGAGGGCCTGGCTCATCAAACGTGCCTGCATACCCATCGTGGCCATGCCCATTTCGCCTTCGAGTTCCGCTTTCGGCACGAGTGCAGCGACGGAATCAATGACGATGACATCCAGCGCGTTCGAGCGAGCGAGCGTTTCGCAAATGGTCAATGCCTCTTCACCACTGTCCGGCTGCGATACGAGTAAATCATCGAGGTTCACGC
>CAINDH010000265.1 GCA_903847285.1 uncultured Verrucomicrobia subdivision 3 bacterium
CCACCATCCCATCGCTGTCGCAGGCGGCGCGACCGGCTCCATCGGCGATCCGAGCGGCAAGACCGCTGAACGCCAGCTCCTCACGAAAGAAATTCTCGACCACAACATCGCTAGTGTAAAAACGCAGCTCGCTAAGCTGCTGGATTTTGAAACGAAACAAAATCCCGCGCGCCTCGTGGATAATGCGGCGTGGACGGCAGGCATTTCATTCCTCGATTTTCTACGCGACATCGGAAAACATTTCACCGTCAACCAGATGGTCGCCAAAGAATCCGTGCGGGCACGCATGGAAGACCGCGATGTCGGCATCAGCTACACGGAGTTCAGCTACATGCTGCTACAGGCGTTTGATTTCATGGTGTTGAACCGCGACACAGGCTGCGAATTGCAAATCGGTGGCAGCGACCAGTGGGGCAACATCACAGCGGGCATCGAACTCACGCGCAAGAAACTTGGCAAACAAGTTTTCGGCCTCACGCTACCGCTTATCACGAACGCGGATGGTTCCAAATTTGGCAAGAGTGTGAGCGGCGCCATCTGGCTCGATCCGAAACGCACTAGCGTCTACAAGTTTTACCAGTTCTGGATCAACACGGACGACCGCGATGTGATTCGCTATTTGAAATATTTTACGTTCCTGTCGCAGGCAGAAATTGAGTCGCTGGAAAAGGCACATGCGGAAAATCCCGGCGGGCGTGTGGCGCATCGGGCTTTGGCAAAAGCCGCGACGGATTTGATCCACAGTGAAGACGCGACGACAGAGGCGATTCGCGCGAGTGAAATTTTATTCGGCGGCGAGTTGAAGGATGTCACCGAAAGCACGTTCAATGAAATTGTAGGTGAAGTGCCGACCAAGGAAATTGAAAGCGCCCAACTCGACGGCGCAGGCTTTTCGCTTGCAGAACTTTTGGTTCACGCTGGCTTGTGCCCCTCGAAAGGTCAGGCGCGAAAGGATATTGAAGGCGGCGGCGTGAACATCAACAACGTCCGCGAAGCCAGCTCCGCGCGCACGGTGACTTCTGCTAATTTGCTTTTTGGTAAACATATCCTCCTCCGCAAAGGCAAAAAAAACTACGTCGTGGTGACGGCCAAGTAAGAAAGATTCGTAGCAGCGACTGGTAGAGCGCCGCCATTCAAAATTATCAAGCGGCAGTCTGCCGACACGCCGCTACGGCAACCTAGTGCGCAAACCTGCCGCACTGAACGAGTCAGCTTTACTTCACCGCCGTCGGCACGCGTCCCAGCCACAGCCCACTCACGCCGTAGTGCCATTCCAATTGTGGAATGTTCGGCTGCTGGCCGCTGCTGCCGCGAATGACAAGGCGGTCCGCTAGCTTCATTTTTTCCACCCACGGCGCGTAGGCTTTTGCATCACCGTTGTTCCAGAGAATTTTGTGATACGTGTCAAAGTCTTCTTTCGGCATCAGCGCGGGTTCGTAGCCAAGGATGTAACGCCAGCCGCCATTCGGATTTTTGAAAAAGGTCTGGTAAAAAATTCCCATGTCAGCGGTGTAAAGCACGCCGCCTTTTTCCGGCATCCAGCCGGCGAGGTCGGGATGTTCGGCTTCGGAAAGATACTGCCACGTCAGATTTTTGGTCCAGCGGCTGTTCAAATCACTGGTCACGGCCAGGAAGGCGGCGAGCGCGATAATCAGCACCAGCAGCAATCGACGAAGCGAATCAGCGGCGAACTTCGCGAGCAGGAGGAATTCAATTTCAGTTGCGATCAAGACCAGCAGCGCGGGCCAGCCCCAGTCTTCCCAAAAACGGCCGACGCGGAACCCTAAAATCCAACAACCCGCCACCAGCCAGAATGCGGGGTTGCGGGCGAAGGATAGCGCCTTGGGCTTGAGCCAAACGCGCAACGTGACCACCGCGCCGAGAATGATGACTGCCAGAATGTCGCCGCCGAATGGCTGGAGTTCGGCAACCTGGGTGCGATTGGTCAGATGTCCGCCGACTCCGTGCAATGCCATTTGCAGCGCGTGGCTCAAATAATCCGCCGGATGACCGGACAGCAGCATGGAAAAAGTTGTGCCCAGCAGCCACGCACCGGCCAAGAGCAGCGACCAGCGGAATTGTCCCGCAAAGAAAAAAGCCGCGACGGGCAACGCCCACAGATACCAGACGCCGTGAACAAAAGTGCAGATGGTCAGCAGCGCGGTGGCGAATAGAAAATTTTTCCAGTTCGGTGCGCGGGTTTGAGCGAGAAATAAAAGGGTCATCAACACCGTGCAGGTGACCGTGAACGGACGACCCAGCAGGAAGCGTTGCGGCACATCAGAGACGACCATCGCCGCGAGCAGCGCCACGAGCCAGGCTTCTGGCCGCTTCAGCCAAGGCAGCATCGCGCCATTAACGAGGAGAAACAATGCCACGACGGAAAAAACTACGAGGCCCTCTGCATTCCAGCCGGTCACGCTGTGAACACCACCCAGTAAACCATGCCAGCCGAGGCTTTGATCGATTTTAAAAACCTCACCGGTCACGATAATTTCCGACCACGGCTGACCGCTGGCGGCTTTAGCGCAATGCCGCAGGGCGTCGTCGGCGGGGAGATAGCCGGTGCCAATGATTTTCAGCGGGACCGCCAGCAGCACAAGCGCAACGAGCAGCCAGACGGCGGGTGAAACGTAACGGCGAAATTTTTCCGGAAGCTCGAATTCAAACATGGTGGGTTTTTAAAATCAAAACACCTTGGGCACACCCTCGTCGAGGATTTTCAAATGTTTTGTGAGGCGTTGCTGGGCGGTTATTTCTCGCAGCAGGCGCGGCGGTTCGTCCAAGTCTTCAAACGACAGCTTGAACGTGCCGTAGTGCATCGGCACAAAAACTTTTGCGCGCAAATCTTTGAAGGCTTGCACCGCTTCGTCCGGCCCCATGTGCACCTCGCGAAAACTTTCGGGGTGATATGCGCCGATAGGCAACAGCGCAATTTCCGGGCGGAGTTTATCGCCGATTTCTTTGAAGCCTTCGAAATAGGCGCTGTCGCCCGCGTGATAAATTTTCCGTCCCTGATGTTCCAAAACAAATCCGCCATAGCCGCGATGGCTATCGTGCAACGTCCGTGCGCCCCAGTGTTTGCTGGGTGTGAACGTCACTTTCCAGTCCTTCTGCGAAAAACTTTCCCACCAGTCCAGCTCCACGATGCGGGCGAAGCCCAGGTTGCGCGCGAGATCACCCACGCCCCATGGCATCACGCCAATCTTTGGCTCCGGCAACTTGCGCAGCGTCGGCTTGTGAAAATGGTCGTAATGCGCGTGCGTCAGCAGAATCAAATCTATGCGCGGCAAATCATCAATACGCAGCCCGGCGCGCTTGATACGTTTGAGGAGAAACAGCCAGTTAGCGAAGTTCGGATCCACCAGCACATTCAGATCGGAGAACTGGATGAGGAAAGATGCGTGGCCAATCCAAGTGATGGCAATCTGGCCGTGTTTGAGCTTGGGAAAAACGGGTCGGCGCGGTTCGCCGTGGCGCGGCGTGAGCCAGCCTTTCCAGATGAGCTCCTGAAAAAAAGTGCGCGGATTAAAATGCTTCGCGGGCGTGAGGTCTTTGAACGAGCGCGGAATTTTCCGGCGCGGCGGCACGGGACGGTTTGAGGCTGCCTTCGTCATGCAAGTGGCCGGACTCTAGCAGCGGCGACGGGAGAGACCAATTTAAAACGCTAGACGAGCACCGCTGGAGGACCAACGCGGGATTACGCCCGGCGACATCACCTCCACGCGGTGGCGAGACGCGGGAGAAAGTTTCCATTTTGTAACCCGGATTTAACCAAGCCGTCGTTGAGCCGGGCAATACAATGACGTTAACTTGCACCGTGCTTTCAAACATTCTCATCGTGGACGACGAAACTGATTTCATCGAGCTATTGAAATTTCGGCTGGCGAAGCTCGGCTGTGCTTTTCTGGTGGCCAACAATGGGATTGAGGCTTTGACCCAGGCGCGGACAGCCAAGCCAGATTTGATCCTGCTCGATATCTTGCTGCCTGACCTTGACGGGCTGTCCGTCTGCGAAATTTTGAAGCGCCAGCCGGTCACAAAAAAAATCCCGATCATTTTCATGAGCGCGCTGAACGGCAATGTGACCCGGCGCACGGCCGCCGTGCAGGCGGAAGATTTTTTCACCAAGCCGCTTGATTTAAACCGGCTGGAAAGCCGGATTTCCGAACTGCTCAAGCTGCCTGTAAGCGGACCAAAGCCGGCATAAAATCATAGTCAGGCCAAGATTTTGCCGGATTAAAAATTGCCGCAAGGCTTTTGTTTGCTTAACTTCATGAACTGCCGAAGGGCATCTGTTTGAACCAAATGTTCGCGTCTGAACTTTTATGAACCTCTTTTTCCTCCGCCACGGCATTGCCAGCGAACCCGGCAAAGACGGGTTGCCTAAAGATTTGAAAGATGCCGATCGTCCGCTCTCCGCCAAAGGCAATCAGCGGATGTGGCATATCGCCGCTGCGATGCTAGCCATGGAATTGAAATTTGATATCGTGGCGACGAGCCCGCTGCTGCGCGCCAGACAGACTGCTCTCATTATTTCCGAGTCCATGGAACTGCGGCGTAAATTGCTCTTCACCGACAATCTGGTGCCCGATGGAAACCCCAAACTGCTGGTCGATCAACTTAATGGAATTAGTTCGCGAACAAAAAGTGTTTTGCTGGTCGGGCACGAGCCTTACTTGAGTCGGCTCATTTCTCTGTTGGTCGCCGGCAACACCACGGCGGCGATCGATTTGCGGAAAGGCGGGCTGGCCAAACTGGAAATTGAAACGCTGCGCTACGCCCGCTGCGCTACGCTTGACTGGCTGCTGACACCCAAACAGCTCCTGTTGATGAAGTGAGCGCGTCCAACCGCCGCGTTCGTTTTTTTCCGCCGCACCTCTAAAAACTGTAAATTGGACGGCGAATTGTTTCAGCCACGTTACGCCCGAGTGACAATTTGGTTAGAACGCCAGTCTGAGATTGCTGAAACCGGCCCGCGTGCTGCAAAGTTCAGTGGTCATTGAGTTATGCCTGCCATTCAACCACATCTTGAATTAAACATTGGCGAACCCATCGTCTGCCGCTCGGTGTGGATTTCAGACATCCATCTCGGCACCAAACACGCGCGCGTGGAAGAGTTGCTGGAATTTCTCCGCGTCGTGGATTGCAAATACCTCTACCTCGTCGGTGATTTTATTGATGGTTGGGAACTCAAGTTCCGCTGGTATTGGCGCGATGACTACAACGTGCTCATCCAAAAACTCCTTCGCAAAAGCCGCAAGCAGACCAAGGTCATCTACATCTCCGGAAACCACGACGAATTCATCGAGCAGTTCATGGGCATGCGTTTTGGTAACGTGACGATTGCGCGGCAAGTGATGCACACCGCCGCCGACGGGAAAAAGTATCTCGTCATCCACGGCCATCAGGCGGATGGTCTCACGCACTTCAATCACCTGCTCGAAAAACTCGGCTCGCACATCTACAACTGGATTCTGGATTTTAATTTATATTTCAACCGCCTCCGCCGCGCGTTGGGTTTTGGTTACTGGTCGCTGGCGGCGTATCTGAAATTCAAAGCCAAGTCCGCCGTGAAATTCGTCACCGAATACGAAGACACGCTTGCCTCCATGGCACGCAGCCATCAGGCCGATGGCGTCATCTGCGGGCACATCCATCGCGCCGAAACGAAGCAGATTGACGGCGTGCAGTATTTAAATTGCGGAGATTGGGTTGAAAGCTGCACGGCTTTGATTGAAGATTTCGACGGCAAGATCAAACTCATTCACTTCCATGAAAATGATGTTCTGCGTGCTGGGCGAGGGACGAGGTCACATGACTCAAGCGATGGCCGTCAAGGAAATGGTCGAAGCGGCGGGGCATCAAGTCGTCGCCGTGACGCTCGGCGCGAGCGCCCAACGGCCGATGCCGGGATACTTTGCATCGGCGATGAAGATTCCCGTCCGGCAACTACCCACGCTAGAGTTCAAGTATAAGGACAGCAAGTCCGTCAGTAACACCGCCACCATGCTTGGGGTGTTCGGCAAACTTCCGAAATACTTCGCCATCCTCCGCCAGCTCGACGACATCGTCCGCGAAACGCAGCCGGATGTGATTATCAACTTCTTCGAGCCGATGGCCGCGTTCTACGCCATCACGCGGCGCAAACGTCCGCCCGTCGTCGCCATCGGGCACCAGTTCATGTTCCAGCATCCCGGCTATGTCCGCGCCTCGCACCTGTGGAAACAGTTGTTGAGCATGAAAATTTACACGCGACTCCTGGGCGCGCGCGCGACCAAGCTGGCGCTCTCGCTCTACGAAGCGCCGGATTTGCCAAGCAAACGCATCATCGTCGGCCCGCCGATTTTGCGGAAACAACTTTTCCAGCTCAGCTCAAATCCGAACGGCGATTTCGTCCTCGTCTATCTGCTCAACCACGGTTACGCCGACCAGATCGTCGCTTGGAGCGCGAAGAATCCGCACACGAAGCTGCATTGCTTTTACGACAAGCCGGACGCCCCCGCCGAATTCCCGCACTCGCCCGCGCTCACGTTTCACCGGCTCGATGGCGAAAAGTTTTTGCAGATGATGGCCCAATGCCGCCACGTCGTCTGCACCGCCGGGTTTGAATCCGTCAGCGAAGCCGCGTGGCTGGGCAAGCCGCTGTTCCTCGTGCCCGTGGAGAACCACGTCGAGCAACAGGTCAACGCCCTCGATGCCGAGCAGTTCGGCCTGGGCCTCGCGGAAAAAAGTTTCAATCTCGACCGCCTCGCCGAACTGCCGGACAGTTTGCCCACCGGGAAATTCCGCAACTGGGTGGACGCCGCGCCGGAAAAACTCTTCGCCGCCATCAACCTCGCCGTCGGGAAATAATGGTAGGGACGCTGAATGGTAGGGACAGTGCGCTGCGCTGTCCCCGCTGGAGCTTCCCTGCTTTTGGGCCAGCGGAATTGGGGTGGTGAAAAGCGGTGCTAAAGCAACCGCAGTCCAGACGCTCCGCGCGTTGCGATGACCGTTTGGTGGTCGCGAAGCGTCTGGACTGCGTGCGGTTCACCGCCGCTTTCGTGCGCCCGTGGTCACATACCGCCAGCGGAATTTCCGAAACCGCCCGCCGAAGACGGGGAAGCGCGGGCGGGGACGTCCCGGCGGTCCATCCCTACCAACAACAACTCCCGGCTGGATAACCCAGCCCCGGGATTATTCCGGCCAGACCTTGGGTTCTCGCCGCCAACCCGCGGACTCGTCCCACCAACCCACGGGTTCGTCCCGCCAGACCGAAGCATAATCCCGCAAGTCCACGGCATGACGCCGCCAGGCTTTGGAATGTTCTGACCAAGCCACGGATTATTCCCACTATGCTCGGGAATGACGCCACCATGCCGTGGATTATTCCCGCCAAGCCGAAGAATAATCTCATCAGTCCACGGACTGATGAGAAAAAACCGCGGGTTTTCGCCAGATTCCACCGGCTGAATCCGACGGAACTATCTTAAAATGAAGCGTTTGAGCTTAAAATACGGGTTGGGAGCGGTTTGGTGGGGTTTTGATGCAAAAAAGGAGGACTGCCCTTTAAGCTAAGTCCCCCGACTCCCGGCTGGACAACCCGGCCGCCCGTATTTATGGTCGCCGCCAGTGAACGGATTGAACCTATCAACCGCCTCCGCATCGGCCGCCGACAGGCGGGTGTTCAGCTTTCTAAATTAGACCGCACTACCATGCACACGAACCCTGCGGTGCGCAATCGTCTCATTGCCTTGGTATGCTTGCTATCGGTCGTGTTCATGCTCGGCTGTCGCCCCAAGCACGCTCTCACAGAGGAGGATGTATTTGAGGCGAATTTTGCTTTGTTTGCGTCGTCAAAAAACTCCAGTCAAGATGTTCAACAAGATATTGTGGATCAGATTCCCTTGCGCCTCCGTTTTCTTAAATCAGGTATGACGCCTGGACAAGTTTTCAAAGCACTTAATCTTACGAATGGCTTGAGTTGTTCCGGGGGTGACGGTGACCCAAAGTTTTACAGGTTGGGATTCCAACTTCGAACCAACCGATTCATGGTCATGAAATTTGATATGGTGCAGCAGCCACCTAGCTTCATTGAAGTCAAACTCTCAGGCGAGGGGTGGGGAGTCATGCGGTGATGAAACGACACTTTAGTTTTAAATTTGAAGGGCGACAAATTGGCTAGTAGCAGACTTCGTTGGGAATTTTGAAACGCATCGTCCGCCGTCCGAAACGTGTCGGAGTTTTTTGCTGCCATTGAGTTGGCGGTTAGGAGAAAATCTTCAGGATGAGCGGCGGCAACATTCTAAACTTTCCCCCCGGCTTTCTCTGGGGCACGGCCACCGCGCCGACGCAGGTGGAGGGCCACATCGAAAATGAGTGGACGCCGTTCACCGCGCAGGACGGCAGCCATTGCCGCGTGGCCTGTGACAATTATCACCGTTACCCGGAGGACATTGACTGGATGGCGCGGCTGGGCACGAACGCTTACCGCTTCGGCATCGAGTGGGGCCGGCTGCAATCCGCGCCGTTCGCGCCGTTGAACCAAAACGAACTGGCGCGCTACGTTGATTTGCTCGACCGACTCATCGCCAAAGGCATCACGCCGATGGTGGTGCTGCATCATTTCTCCAATCCGCCGTGGATCAACGCCGCTGGCGGCTGGACGAACGCGGCGACGATTCCGGCCTTCGTGGATTACGTCACCAAGCTGGTCGCGGCGCTGAAGGAGCGGGTGTGGCTGTGGAACACGTTCAACGAGCCGGACACTTACGCATGCGTGGCGTATCTGCTCGGGGGTTTTCCGCCGCAGTTGAAGTGGCAGCTCGGAAAATTCCGCAAAGTGATCGCGCACATGGCGCGCGCCCACGCGCAGGCCAGCCGCGTGATCCAGCGCGAGGGCAACGCCGGCCGCAAACCGGAGGTGGGCATCGCCAAGAACTGGACATTCTTCCACGCCTACAAACGATTTTCGCTGTGGGATCGCGCGACGGCGTTCGGCTGCCATTACACTTTCAACAAGTTCGTGCTGGATGCGTTCCTCGGCGGCGGGCGGCGGGACGCCTCGACGTTCATCGGGCTGAATTATTACGGGCGCGTGCGCTTCCATCATTTCCGCGCGATGATTCCCGCGAGCGGCACGCCGGTGAAGACACTGAAGGATTTCGGCTTCATCTGCGATGACATGGTGGAGCGCTATCCGGAAGGCTTGGAAAAAATCCTGCCGTATCTGCAACGGAAGCTGCGTCTGCCCATCTACATCACGGAACACGGCTCGGCCTCGGCGGATGAAAATTTCCGTGAGCTTGACCTTCGGCAGAACCTCGCGGCCTTGCATCGCGCCATCCAGTCGGGCGTGGATGTGCGCGGGTTCTTCTACTGGTCGCTGATGGATAATTTTGAGTGGCAGTTCGGCTACACGAAAAAGTTCGGCCTGCTGGCGGTGGATTTTACGGATGAAAAACTGCCGCGCTCAATGAAGCCGCTGGCGACGGTGTATGAAAAGATTTGCCGGGAGAACGGGGTGATGGAGTGCGGGCTTTAGCCCGTCATATTGCCCGTGGCCTTCCCTAGTGTTTCCAAAACGTAACAAACGTAATAGAGTTTGGCAGAAATGTGTTTTCCTATTTAGTAGAAATTGACTGCTCGTAATCTGAAGCTTTCCATATGTTGACTCTTCGTCGAAATTTTCCCGTCCTGATGGCGGTTTTTGCCTGGGTGTTTTATGCCGCCACGGTGGTGTCGGGCCTTACGCAGAAAAGCCTGCCGCTGGCGGCGGAGGTGGCGAACTGGGTCTGGCAGCCGATGTCCGGGCAGCCCGTCACTTGGTTGATCACCTTGCCATTCAGAATTCTGCCTGAGGGAATCATTCCGTCAGCCCTGAATCTTTTTTCTGCACTGCTGGCAGCGATGACTTTAGGCGTGCTGGCGCGTTCGGTGGAGTTGTTGCCTTGGGACTGTCGCCCGAACGCAAAACCGATTTGGCAAAATCGATTTCCAGCAATTTTTAGCGCCTTGGCCCTCGGGCTTTCATTTAACTTTTGGCAAGAAGGCACAGCCATGACGGGAGAACTCACAGGCTTGTTGCTGCTAGCTTGCTCCATCTGGCTGCTGCTCGAATTTCGTGTCTCACCAAAGCCGGTCTGGTTGCTGGTCTCCGCACTGACGTGGGGCGTGGGGATGGCGGAAAATTGGGCCATGATTTTAGCGCTGCCGCTCTACCTCGGCGCGGTGGTGTGGGTGCTGGGGCCGCGCATCTTGGAGAAAAAACTCATCGTGCAAATGGCCTGCGCTATCCCGGCAGGATTCGCCGTTGTGCTGCTGCCCCCGTTGTGGAATGGAATCAATCCGAACTCGCCGTGGAATTTTTCGCACGGCTGGCTGATGGCGGTTCAGCCCTGGAAAATGATTTTCATTACCCTGCGCTACAGCTTTTTTTCCGGCAACCATTCGCTGGCCATCGCGGTCATCCTATTTTTTACAGTGCCGATCGCTGCGTGCCTGTTGCGGATACGAAATGAATCGTTACCAAACCAACCGAATCTGGACCGTTTCCAAATCTGGATTTTCCGGGCGATGCGGGTGGGTCTCCTTTTGGTTTCGTTTTGGATCCTACTCGACCCGGTCGTGGGGCCGCGCGAACTGATACGTCAAAAAACAGGCGTGTCATTGCCGTTGTTGACGCTGGATTACCTGACGGCGATCGGGCTGGCCTATGTGGTTGGCAGCCTGCTGTTCGTGGCGCAAACCGCGCCGAAATTTATGCCGTTTAATCCATTTGAAAAAATGGCTGAGCGGCTGCGGCGGCTAACCCCGTGGCTGTTGCTGCTGTCAGCCATTGGCGCGACTGCTGTCTTGCTCAACCGCAACGCGCCGCAAATCTGGCGCAACAAACATCTCACGCTCCAGAATTACGGGGCAACGATTGTCCGTTCGCTGCCCAAGGGCGGCGGGATGGTGTTGGCTGATGACTACGAAACCATCACCTTGGTCCGCGCCGCGCTGGGGCATTACCGCGCTGATAATCCATGGCAGACGGTTTGCCTACCGTTCCTGACCGATGGAAAATACCGCGGCCAACTCGAAAAAATTGCCCCCGGCGGCTGGCTTGCAGCCGGCGCCGGCGACCTGAAAGTGAACGAGGTTTTGCAGTTGCTGGGTAACTTGGCAAAAAACCAGCGCATCTATTTCGTCCAGCCTCATGCAGGAGTCTATTTGTTTGAGTTGTTTCAACCCCAGCCGCTCGGCGCGGTCAGCGAATTAAAATTACGCCGGCTCAATGAACTGCAATCCCTAACGGTTTCAAATTCGACGATTGATTCTGGCGAACAATTTTGGGAGCAGGAGTGGAACCGACAACTTGGAAAGCTGGCCACACCCGCGGACGCAAAGCGTCCTCAAAAAGCGACCCGGAGCAATCTGGCTATTCTGCCACCTCGGTCGGAGGATCAACATCAGTTGGCAAAGTGGTATTCAGCGACCATCAACGACTGGGGAGTGGTTCTGCAAAAGGAGAACAAGTTTGCCAATGCCCAGACGCGTTTCCAGCAGGCACTCGCGCTTAACCCCGATAATTTTTCCGCCGCCGCCAACTTGTATGTCTGCTCCAACCTGATGGCCGGTAAAACCATTCCCTTCGCCAACCCCGCTCGGCTCGCTGAAAAAATTCAAACCCTCCAACAGCTGGCTGGCCTCATCTCCCAAAATGGGGAACCGGAAGATCCGATGTTGCGCTGCGTCATCGGCAATGCGTGCCTCGCCGCCGGTTGGCCACGCCAGGCCTGGCAGGAATTCGACCGAGCGAGCAAACTCTCACCCGAGTCAGTCGCCCCACAGTTGTCGCTGGCAAAAATTTATGCGCGGACAGAACGGCCAGCCGAACTGGCAGGCACGTTGACAGCGTTGCGCAGCAAAGTTGATGGCTCACCATCCGGGCGGATGCTAGATTTTGAAATCGCGTTGCTGGAGGCGCGCACATATCTGGTTCAGACGAATCGTGAAGCGGTCAGCAGAATTCTTACCGCGCTGCTTACAAAATACCCCAACGACTCGAATATCGCCTCGGAAGTTTTCTGCGCCCTAGTCCTGTCTGGCAACTCCGTGGACGCGCTGGATCTGGTCAAGGCCGAGCTTGCGAAAAACCCGAATGACCCGGAGGCATTGAACAACCAGGCCGCTGTGTTCATCCAACTGCAACGCTATCCGGAGGCGGTGGCGATACTGGATCACGCGGTCACGATCACGAATGCCCCCGCCATCCTGCTCAACCGCGCGCTCGCCCAGATGAAGCTGAAAAACTTTACGGCGGCTGAGCGGGATTATTCGGCCATCGAAAATTCCCCGTTCAACCCGTTTGCGGTTCAATTCGGGCTGGCTCAGGTGGCCCTGCAAAAGGCGGACACCCAGACCGCCATCAAACGGCTGGAGGCCGCGCAAAAGGCCACCACCCGCGACAGCAGCCAATGGCTGATGGTGCAGACCGAACTGGAAAAACTGCGCCCGGTCAGCGGCGGGAAAAATTAATTCAACCAAGTGCAAACCAAGAGCAGCCTGGGTTTCATCACCGCTTGGCTTTGCGTTTGAGCAAATAGACAGCAGCAGCCAGACCGAGAAGCGACGCGGTAGTTGGCTCCGGTGTCGGCAGCGGTTGCAACGTCAGCAACGCGCCGGGGTCGGGCGCGCCGGTGTAGGCACGAAATGGATCGTGTGAACCGCCATACATCATAATATTGTAAGAATTTTCAAGAAGAGGATAGTCGCGTGAAAACGGGTTCTGACGCACATCCAACACGCCCGATGGTGATGCGCCATCAAACCCAGCCGTAACCGTAAAACTTGTGAAAGCGAAACCAGACGGCGCAGGAGCAATTGAAGCCGAACCGCTAAAAGAAAGACCGTTCCCAAAACCAGATGTAAGAGAATAAACGCTTGCCCCGCCCCAGATGCCAGGCTCACTACCAGAGACAAGTGCAAATGATGCGCTGGACTCGGTAATTGTTCCCAGCGAGTCGGCTTGACCCGGCTGTCCATAAGATAATCCGAATTGGAGTGTAAAGTTGCCGTTTGCTGGCGGCGGCGGCGTGACGACATACATATAACCTATGGGCGCACTCCAGGTCACAGACATGAAAGTGACTCCGGCTAGATTGATTGAGCTTGGGAACTGACCGACGCCACCATAACCAACAACGGGATTCAAATCCGAAAATTGATAGGCAACATATTCAGAAGATTTGGCAATAATAACACTCGAATGTTGCAAGGCGTTCCCTCCGACTGCCGACAACGTCAATGAACTCTGCCCGTATGTTGTCAGCCGCAGCCCTTGCTGGAGCAATAGAAAATGGAGCAAGATTTTTTTCATATTTGGAGGTTGGTTTTAAGTTTTTGAAACTCATGGGGCCGTAGCCGGATGCGTATATATCTGACCCGTGCTCCGTGACGGTCTAACTAGACTGGGCGCAGGGTGAAATGGCGGTGAATCAGGGGCAAGAACGCAAGCTGTATGAAGCCCTGATTGAATTTGCATCATGGCTTATTCTGAATACTTTGGTTACTAACTGTAATGGGGTGAAACCCGTATGGCCAAAGGAGCAATCATTGGCATTGAGTGGGATTTGCTGCAACCGTTCAATTGCCGTCCGCCACCCAGCCCGCGCCCATTTTTTTGAAGTGGTAGGAATAAAATCCTTTCACCGCTTCGCCCGCATACCAGCGGCCGATGGCCGTGACCGAATTATTTTCAGGATCCAGCGCCTCAACGCTGAAAATCATCGCGGCGCGGCCCGTATCCTTGTCGCGCGGCGTGAAGCTAGGGCGGATGTCAGAATGCCAAAGCTGCTTGATGGGCGGGTGGTGCGCAGAAAATTCTTTCATCAACCCGGCGGTCAACGTTTCGTCCGCCTGCAAAAAAATTGCCGAGTAATCACCGTCATCGCCGAAGTGGCCAGCCAGCAGCCGACGGAAAACTTCCGTTTCAACCTGCAACCGTTCCGCGTCGGACAGCGAAGGCGGCAGCACCGGCGCCGACGATGTCAGTTGCGCTCCCGGCTCGCTCAAGAAAACTATTTTCTCGGAATAATTCGCGCAGCCGCTGCACAAGCAGCTCAATGCAAACATTGCGAGGTAAAATATATTTTTCATCACCCTTTCACTCCGTAGCCATGCCCATTTTGGTGATATCGAGCTGGCGGAGGGTATCGAGGACGGCGACCATGATCTGGTAGTCGGTGTCGTCCGCGCCTTTGACGACCACGCCGAGTTCCGGGTCGGCGGCTTTCATGGTGGCCAGTTTTTCTTTGAGCTGCGGTTGCGTGACCGGCTTTTGATCCAGCGTGATTTGTCCCTGCGCGTTCACCTCGATGCGCGTCGGTTCCACCTTCGGCTTGTCTTTCGGCGGCTGGCCGGATGGGAGATTGATCTGCAGGTTGTTCATCAACTGTGGCGTGGTGATGATGAAAATCACCAGCAGCACGAACACGAGGTCCAGCAACGGCGTGATGTTCAACTCCGTCATCGTGCCGTGGCCGCGTTTGGATGTCTTCTTCAGGCTCATTGCAATACAGGTTCAGTCTCTTCCATGACGTCGAAGCGGATGGTCACGTTCGGCGGAAAGTTCGTCGGCGGTCGGCGGTCAATGTTCGATACAACTTTGAAAACATCTTTAACGGTCTGATCCCATTTGGCATCGCCGGAACCTTTCAGCCATTTCGGTGAACTGATGTTCCCTTGCTTGTCCACATTCACCGCGACTTCGGCGACGTAGTCGTTGTCCGGCAGATTCTCCGGACGGTTCCATTTCGAGCGCAAGGTGTATTCGATGTAGCCCTTGTAAAGCTGCACGGGATCGTTCTCCGATAA